>NZ_BSFE01000002.1:0-472500 GCF_027922185.1 Maricaulis virginensis
ACTCGTAGCGGCGACGGCCCATGATCCATATCCTCCTCGCGAAGGTTGAATCAGGCTTCGGCCAAAAACGGAATCCCGTTTATGAGTTTATGACCTAGTCTGGCTGGCGATGAAAGCCCTGCTGAAACTTCTTCTGCCCGTCGCCCTGCTGGCGGCGGTGATCGTCGCGGTAATCGTGCAGTCTGCACCCGCCTCGCTGCGCGTGGCGGGCGGCGTCTGACGGCGTCCCTCCGCCAGCGCTAGCGCGACGCGTCCCCGCAGCGTGAAAAGGGGCGCAGTTCGGTGCCGTCGGGCAGGCGGCCATCCGTGACGACGGGGACGCCCTCATCATTCTGGCGTTCGGCCCGGGTGATCGAGACCAGGCGCAGCGTGCCGTCGGCCAGCCGGTCCAGTTCCACCTCGACCCGGCCGCGCAATTGCCCGTCGGTTATCCCGTCGACATAGCGCCCGGCCGTGTGAACCCAGCCGCCGCCGAAGCCTATGCGTTCGGACCCGTCGGCCAGCGCTTTGCGGTCCGGCTGTCCGGCGACGGTGAAACTGCCGCCCGGCGCGTCGCCTTCGCCCAGATCATAGGCCATCTCGCCGATATTGGCGGAGCGATAGTGGGGCGGCTCGGCGAGGATATGGATATCCAGCGTGCGCGGCACGCCGGCCGTATTGCAGCCCGACACGCCGCTGGCCTGCAGTTCGGCATAATGGCCGGAGATGTCCGGCCCGGCCGGATTTTCAACCGGCGGGCGCATCCAGGATTGCGCCAGGCTGGCGGCGAGTGTCATGGTCAGGATCATCGGTGCGTCCTCCCCACGCCTCATGCGCGGATATCGGACCCTCGCTCCGCCTTCCTGAATGCCGGCTGAATGCCCTGAACAGGGGAGTGACGGTCCCCCGCACGCGGGCAATAGCGGAACCGGCCGAACCGGGTATTGATCTCCGGCGGCGGGACAAGGGAGACCGGGATGAATCCAGCGATCGAGGCGGCCGTGCGGCCGGAACTGGCAGCGGGCGAGAAACTGTTGTGGACGGGGCGGCCGAATATCGTCCGGCTCGCCTGGCTGCGCGGCGGCAAGACGGCGCTCTTCGCCATTCCCTGGACCGCCTTCTCCATCCTGTGGACCGGTATCGCCTGGCTGTTCTCCGCCGGGAATGAGGACAGCCAGCTCTTTTTCCGCGTGGCGATGGTGATCGGGCCGCTCTTCTTCCTGTTCGGCATCTGGCTGTTCGTCTCCTCGCTGATCAAGGCCTTCGCCGTGCGCGGCACGCTCTATGCGCTCACCGACAGGCGGGCGATCGTGCTGACCGGCGGCGGCCGGTCGCGCAGTTTCGGCGCCGGCGATCTGGGCTCGCTGTTCCGGCGCGGTACCCGCCGCGGCGACATCATCTTCCGCGATGCCCTGCCGCGCGGCAGCGGCGATCCGGAAGAGCAGGCCGGCCATCTCACCGATTTCGGCTTCTTCGGCATCGCCGACCCGCGCGGCGTCGAACGCCTGATCCGCGAGCAGGTCGTCAAGACCTGACCCGGTTGCCAAATCGGCCGCACTTCTCCATCCTCGCCGTCAACAGTTCCAAGGGGTGTCCTTGCGCCGCATCCTGATCGGGGTCCCCGATCGGGTCGGGGACAAGGGCTGAGACTTCACCCTTAGGACCGGATCCGGGTCATGCCGGCGTCGGGATGGAGCAAGAGACGTGACGACCGCCCACACTCAGGCCGCCTTGCGCGGCGCGCTGGACTGTTTCGATGGCAAGGCTGTCAGCCTTTTGTCGGAAGCGGCTGTGCGATGGTCTGACGCGCCGGACTATCTGGACAGCCTGATCGCCCTGTGTGGCGACGACGCGCCGATGGTGCAGAGCGGCGCCAGCTGGCTATTGCTCGATCATGCGCGCCAGGGCGGCCGGCTCACCGAGGCCCGGCTTGCCGCGCTGGGGACCCGGCTTGGCGGATTGCAGGACTGGTCGGGCGTGCTGCACGTGCTGCAGCTGCTGGAATACCAGCCCGTGCCGCCGGACGCGGTTGCGCCTTTTGCAGATCTGGCGCGGCAGCATCTCGATCATGACCGGCCCTTCCTGCGGGCCTGGTCGGTCAGCGCGCTGTGCCGCCTGGCCGCCCGCCATCCTGATCTTCTCGCCGAGGCCGATGCTGCGCACCGCGCAGCGCTGGACGATCCGGCCGCCTCCGTCCGGGCCCGCGCGCGCAAGTGCGCCGTGCCTTCACCGTCAAACCCGTAAGAGACCGAACCCATGAACAAGCCCACCTCCCAATCGCAATTCGAGACTCCCAAGGTCACCACCGGGCCGCTGCCGGGGTCGCGCCGGGTCTATACGTCGCCGGCGACGGCGCCGGCGCTGAAAGTGCCGCATCGCGAGATCGACCTGCATCCCACGGCCAACGAGCCGCCGGTGCGCGTCTACGACACGTCGGGGCCGTACAGCGATCCGCACCACAAGCTGGATGTCGAACACGGCCTGCCGCGCCACCGGCTCGACTGGTACAAGGACCGCCAGGTCGAGGCCTACGAAGGCCGTCCGCTCTCCCCGCTCGACAATGGCGGCGCCTCGGGCAAATACCTCGCCCGCGAATTCCCCGTGCGCAACAAGCCGCTGCGTGCGCGCACCGAGGCCGCGCCGGTGGACAGCGCCTCCTCGCCCTGCTCGATGGGCGAGGACACCAGCTGGGACAGCACGAAACGCGCACCGCTCACCCAGTATGAATTCGCCAAGGCCGGCATCATCACGCCGGAAATGGTCTATGTCGCCGAGCGGGAAAACCTGGGCCGCAAGGCCGCGGTGGAGGGCGCCGCCGCGCGCATCGCCGACGGCGAGAGCTTCGGTGCCTCCATCCCCGAACACGTCACGCCGGAATTCGTGCGCGACGAGATCGCCCGCGGCCGCGCCATCATCCCGGCCAATATCAACCACCCGGAACTCGAGCCGATGATCATCGGCCGCAACTTCCTCACCAAGATCAACGCCAATATCGGCAATTCCGCCGTCGCCTCCTCGGTCGAGGAAGAGGTGGAGAAAATGGTCTGGGCGATCCGCTGGGGCGCCGACACGGTGATGGACCTCTCCACCGGCAAGAATATCCACAACACGCGCGAATGGATCCTGCGCAATTCGCCCGTCCCGATCGGCACCGTGCCGATCTACCAGGCGCTGGAGAAGGTGAACGGCATCGCCGAGGACCTGACCTGGGAGGTGTTCCGCGACACGCTGATCGAGCAGGCCGAGCAGGGGGTGGACTATTTCACCATCCATGCCGGCGTGCGCCTGGCCTATGTGCCGCTCACCGCCGACCGCGTCACCGGCATTGTCTCGCGCGGCGGCTCGATCATGGCGAAATGGTGCCTGGCGCATCACAAGGAAAGCTTCCTCTACACGCATTTCGAGGAGATCTGCGACATCATGCGCGCCTACGATGTCTCCTTCTCCCTGGGCGACGGGCTGCGTCCCGGCTCCATCGCGGATGCCAATGACCGCGCCCAGTTCGCCGAACTGGAAACCCTGGGCGAGCTGACCAAGATCGCCTGGGAGAAGGGCTGCCAGGTGATGATCGAGGGGCCCGGCCATGTCGCCATGCACAAGATCAAGGAAAACATGGATAAACAGCTGAAGGAGTGCCACGAGGCGCCCTTCTACACGCTCGGCCCGCTCACCACCGATATCGCCCCGGGCTATGACCACATCACCTCTGGCATCGGCGCCGCGATGATCGGCTGGTTCGGCTGTGCCATGCTCTGCTATGTCACCCCGAAAGAGCATCTGGGCCTGCCCGACCGCGATGACGTGAAAGTGGGGGTGGTCACCTACAAGATCGCCGCCCATGCCGGCGACCTTGCCAAGGGCCACCCGGCGGCCAAGATCCGCGACGACGCCCTGTCACGCGCAAGGTTCGAATTCCGCTGGGAAGACCAGTTCAACCTCGCCCTCGACCCGGAAACGGCGCGCGATTTCCACGACCAGACGCTTCCGAAGGAGGCCCACAAGGTCGCCCATTTCTGCTCGATGTGCGGGCCGAAATTCTGCTCGATGGAGATTACGCGTGAGATCCGGGACACGTTCGGGAGTGCGCGGGCGCCGAATGCGGTGGATGCCGAAGCCGGGATGGCGGAGAAGGCGGCGGAGTTCAAGGCGCTGGGCGGGGAGATTTATCTAGAGGCAGACAAGGCCCAGCCAGTGGATTAATCCCAAAACACCCTCAAGCTCCAAAATCAACAATGCGCCGATACTTCAAACACCTTCTTGAGCAGGCGACTGACGCTACCGAATGGTTGGGCGAAATTGCGCGAATTGTGAAAGGAGACGGCGAGATATACTGGCAGTTTAGCGACCTTCGAGAAGCTGTGGAAGATACCGAGATGCTCTTTGGTGGAAAGGCCATTGACGAGCTGTCGAATGACGAACGCGATGGCGTAACTCGCCAGCTCAGATTCTATCTCGACTTTCTGGGAAAGGCGGGTGTTCTGGATACCGAGGTTAAGGAGCCCCCGCCGACGAAATCGTTGCGGCTTGGATTGCTACCGGAAACCCACTTCCGCTTATCCAAGCGCGGGTCTCGAGTGATCGCCTTCCGCGAGTGGCGGCAAAAGCTTCTCTTTGCAAGGGTGGTGTTGTTTCGGGATGCGAAAAGATTGGTCGCGAGACTAAAGGCGCCAATTAGCGTTTTCTTGTTCGTTTTCACAGTAGCGCGTGTCGCGCTGCAAGCAGACACGATAATGGCGGTTTTTGCCGCACTAGTAGCGGGATTGTTGGCGGCCATTCCCACCGCATCCTAATCTTTTCATCGTAGGCTTGTCGGCAAGAGGTCTATGGCGCTGTCTGCGCGAGAGGTGTGCGTGAGGGCGCGCGCTGTGCGTGCTTCTCCTTGAAGGGAGTTGAGTTTCGGAAAACCTATCGCTTTGGGTGGATTAGGAGATTTGCGGGCGCCGAAGAGGGGGGAGTTCGTGCTCGATCCGAGCTTTTCAAGATATGGTTCGCACCATACAAAAATACTATTCTGGAAGGCTATAGAACTCAGACAGCCTCTCCTTCTGGGATTCCGAGAAATGGTCTGAGTTATTATAGTATATAGAGGTATAAAATGCAGATACGTCTGGGTCCTTGCTTATCCAGTTAATTTGCGTATTATTTTCTAGTGCGGATATTAGCTTTTCAATCTCACTCTCAGTGAAATGCGTGAAGGATTTAGCAACTTTGATGTATGCATGAGTGAATGAGAATGATGGGCTTTCTGCTAGTTCGTGAACGGCAGTGAACCGGTCGCTATCGAGAGCATCAATTTCCTGATCTATCTTGTCTTTAATAAAGTGACTAAGGCTTTTATATATATAGGTTGAGTCAAGAGTTTCTGAGGCCCAGTCATCGCTCAAAAGTTCATTTGGCCGCAAGGGGAAAAGTTGAGATTCAAAATCCCCATCTCCCGATACTATATAGAGCTCGTCGAGAAATCCCGCGTTAGACAGCAGGCACTCCCAATTTATAGCATCTCCGATAGAATCGGACTTCCCATATTTTCTCGGAGGCAAGCCTCTATCAAACCGGTTTCTGGCTTTCTGAATAATTTCAGGAGTGATTTCTATTTCTGTTGAGCTATCAAAGATCTTTTTTATGGCTTGGTCGGCGCCAAGGCGATTGTTTTTCGCTTTCGCAAGCGCCTTTCGGCTTACTTCAGATATGAGTTTTTCTGTTTCAGAAATAAGGCTTTCATACTTGTTTTTTTCGTCAATACTTCCTAGTGCTGGGGGTAAAATTTTTGGGTTTCTATTTACAGTAGATTCAATTATTGTTTTTATGGCGCGCAATCTGTTTTTCTTGTATTCCTGCTTTACCTGTTTAGTCGTCACGAAAACGAAATCGGTGTCGGATATCTTATCTGCGAATTTGGCGAGTGTCTTTATATCGACTTTGCTCGCTTCAAAAAATTTTACAAATTCACAAGTGTCTATAAATACATATTTAGTCACTGTTCGGGCTCATTTTCATTATTGTTGGTATTCCGGTGTTATTCGAAGCGTCGAGCAATATCTCCCACAAGATGTGCAAAATTTCTCGCTGCGCGATTTGTATTCCATTTCTTTCCGAAGAGTTTTCCTGTCGCAAGGTCAAGAATGGCAGGGTGCGCGTTGCCTTCCGTTTCGCCGATATACTTCCTTTGCAATAAATGCAATGCAGGTTCTGTCGAAGTAGGCTTTAGCTTAATGTTATGATTGTAGAATACGTGAACATTCCACAGAATCTCACTGAACTCCATTGTGAACTCCGGCTCAACGCGGACTTCAAAAGTTTTCTGCGGGCCGGTATAAATCCTGAATTCTGGCGGTGAATAGAGCTTGGGCTTATGTTTTTTAATCCACTGTCTTAGATTCGTTAGCGCATCTAGGTTATATGTCTTCTCGGGTCCGGGTTTGAGTTTCTGGATGTAATGCGCAGCTTCCTCAAAGTTCATCTGGTCTCCGGCGTACTGGCGCGCGGATCTTCTTAATGTCTTGTAGAAATCGTATCCCGAGTTCGGTGACGAATATTTTTCGATTTCCGCAGACAGTTCGTGAGATGGAAGGTGCCCCAGTTTCACAAACGTAGAAAATGCAAACCTCGGCAAGTCCGCCTCCTCTATTTGACACAACGATAAGCGAGTTCGGGCGGGTGGAGCAAGTAAACGGCGACTTAGAGCGTCGAGTTGGCGTGGACATTGCGCGGATGCGCCCCCCACACCTCCCCATAAACCCCATGCCGAGACCCAGCCGTATTGAATTCCCGCGGTCAAGGGCGGCTCCCTGGTCGCTCGGCTTTATCTGAAAAGTGGTGTGATCCCCGCCTGTGCGGGGACAGGCTTTTCAGGCCTCGCTGGGCCGCCGCTTCGCGGTTCTCACCCTTGACCGCGGGAATTCAATACGGCCCCCTGCCAGCAAGGGGTTTATGGCTGGCTGCGCGCCGGGCGCGCTCTTCCTCACACACTCACCCGCTTTCCCCGGACCCGTTCCGGGGTCTGGTGAGCGTCGCGATTTCGTGCGGCGGTGCCTGTACGGGTGAGGGCGGCGGGCCCCGGAACAGGTCCGGGGGAAGTAGCGCTTGGTGGTCGCGGCAGGTGCCTCCTCTCCCCGGCCGGGGAGAAGGGGAGAAGGGAGCCCCCATTCATACCGTCTTCATTCCGGGCCGGGCACACTGTGCGCCAGCTTGCACACAGGGGGAGGGGACATCATGCGCCCGTTTTCGATCATGACGCTCGCCGCACTCGCGGCGGCGCTGGCCATGCCGGCGGCCGGGTTCGCCCGGGAGGACGCCACGCCGGCCGGGCAGGTCTATGCCGTGACGTTCGGGGACAGTCCGCCGGTCAGCGGGATGACCGTGATCTATACATTCCACGCCGGTTCCGTGATCTCCTCCGAGGCCCCGCGCGGGCTGGACGGGTTTGACGGCTATGGCGAGCCGGGCGGAAGCGGGCGCTGGCATGCCAGCGGCTTCGTCGAGATCGCGGGCAATGGCGTGGACGGCCTGTCCGATGCGCCGCCGTTCGGGACCGACCCCGCCTATCATCTGCAATTGCTGGCCGCGGGGTCCGACCAGGCCCTGTGCGAGGAATGGCCGCAGATCGCCGTGGGCGAAAGCGCCGATCCGCAATCCCTGTGCTGGATCACCAATCCCGACGTCACCGCCGTGGAGCGGCGGCAGTAAAAACGGGTAAAAATGGGGACACACACCCTTTACGATGTGGCTCCCCACCTACCCGGGAAAACGGGGACACACACCATCTGCGATGCGTATCCCCACCTTCTCCTGAACCTCATGCGCATGGCGTGACGCGTCCCCGCCGCCCGGCCGGGCCGGCGCTATTTGCGCAGGCGGTCGACCACGCCGGCGACGCTCCCGGCAGGAGCCGGGGCGGGGGCGGGCTTTTTCTCGGCCTTGGGTTTCTTGTGTTCCTTGTTGGATCGTTTCTGGCCTTTGGCCATGGTGTGCTCCTTCGCACGAGGCGCATCCGGCGGACGCGCACCCCTCGGGTCATACGCCCTATTGCCGGCTCTGGATACGGCGCACGGGCGGCAAGGGGTTCACGGCCGGCTCAACTTTCCCCGGCCGGGAGAAGGAGCAAGCGCCTTACTCACCCGCATCATCCCCCTTCGCCCTTCCCATCGCCAGGAAGATCAGGGTGGCGGTGATGCCGACGCCGATGAGGCCGGCGACGGGCAGGAGTTCGGGGTCCCAGCCGGCGAAGGCCTGCATCAGGGCGAGCCCGGTCAGGACGGCGGCCGACGCCGCGGCTGCCAGGATGACGCGTTGCCAGGCGGCGGGGATGGATGCGGCGGGCGGGGTGGATGTCTCGGGCGTGGCCATGGTGGCGGGCTCCTCCGGTGTTTCGATCAGGTCCCGCAATTGCGCCGGGGAGAGGTCGAAACTGGCGGCCAGGGCGCGCACGGTTTCCAGGCTCGGGGTCTCGCCGCGCTCGGCCCGCTGGATCGTGCGGTCGCTCAGTCCGCTGATCGCGGCGAGCTGTTCCTGTGACCAGCCTTTCTCAAGACGCAGTGATTTCAGTCCCATCGGTCGAGCCGTCCCGTTCAATTGCGGCCTCGTCTTCTAGCCGCCGCGCGCCCTGTCGCCCACGACAGGCAGGCGACACGAAGGTGACAAGGACAGCCCGTCCAGGCAATGCGTCTCCTGTTTGTGGCCAGGACGAGGGCCGCTCAAGCCACCCGAACCTCGCGCACCTTTTCGCCCAGGATGCCGTTGGCGCGGATCGCCTTGCCGCATTCGAAACTGCCCGCGCGGAAGGCGCGGCAGGCTTCGGGGCGGTTGTCATAGACGGCGCAGATCGCCTGGCCGGCGGTCAGGTCCAGTTGCAGGTGGACGCAATGGCCGCAGGAGAAGTCGACAAAGCTTCGCTCGCCGTCAACAATGAGGCTGTCCCTGGGGAGGTCGCGCTCGCGGTCTTCCGGGAGCAGTACGAGATAGCGCGGATTGCGGCTGAAACAGCAGGCTCCGCAGGCGACGCAGTCAAACGCCGTGTCCGACATCGGTGTGTCAAAAATCCACCGCGCGAAGACGGCCTCCCGCCCCGGCCCGCGGCGCGCGGGGACATACGCCAGAACGCGGCCGTCTGCATCTGAAATTTTGGGGGGCGCTTCCTCTCCCGAATACTTCCCATTTTTCCCGGACACGCGTCAGCGTGATCCGGGACCGACGGGAGACTCATCGCTTGAAGGCGTACGCGGTCGGTCCCGGCTCTGCGGCCCGCTTTCGCGGGCCATCCGGCCGGGAAAAATGGATGACTTCCTCTCCCCGGCGGGGGAGAAGAGGGCGCTCACCCTCCGTTAATCCCGCCCGTGCTCATCTCCTGGCTGCACACCGGGGAGGCGTTCATGAAGAGAGCACTTGCGGGCCTGGCGGCCCTTGGCCTGACATCCGCGCTGGCGGGGACGGCGCTGGCACAGACCCCGCCCGAGGGCGTGGTCGTGACGATCGACCTGCGCACCGCGACGGTCGACGAATACTGGTTCTACACCTTCCAGCCCGGCGGCGAGCTGACCATCCGCGTCCTCACCCAGCCGCATGACGGCCGGCCCTTCAGCGAGCTGCCCGAAGGCCCGGCGGGCCAGTGGAGCCTGGATGCCGGCGGCGCGCTCACCGTCACCTGGGATGCGGGCGATACCCGGCATTGCGACGCCTGGCCGGACTATGGCTATAACGGCACGCTGGACGGGACGCCGGACGGCACCTGCTGGCTGAACGAGGATCTGCTCGAGGCCGTGCAGGAAGGCGCGCTGACCTCGGTGAACTGACCGGTCTGACGACGTAACCAACGAAATATTAAGCCTGTTCGCCCAGCAAGGCGGTGAAAGCACCGTCTTGAGGGGAAGCCATGCCGTCGCGCCGTTTTGTGCCCTGTGTCCGGGCCGCTGCCGCCATTGTCCTGCTGTCGGGTCTGGCACCCGCGGCGATGGCCGAGCTGCCGCAGACCTATCTGGCGCTGCTGCAGGAGGCCGACAGCCGCGATCTGTCCGACGACCGCTTCCTGGAAACCGCCGACATGGTGTCGGTGCTGGTCGATGGCGGGCGCGCCGAAGTGCATGCCGCCATCCTGGCGCATCTGCCGGGCCGGGCCGGTGTCGTGGCCGACTGGCCGCTGCCGGCTCCGGAACCCGCCGTACCGGCACCCGCACCGGCAGCGCCGCATCCGGAACATCGCGATCCGGGGGAAGCCCCGGTCGATTTCGGCGAGGCGCCCGAGGGTTCCGGCGGCTGGCTGGCCGCGCCGCTGCGCGCCCTGCGCGATGACAGCTGGGCGGGCCATATCCGCGCTGGCATCCAGCTGGAGCGGGGCAATTCGGAGCTCACCGATCTCACCTTCGCCGTCGAGCTGGACCGCGAGCTGGAGGATGGCTGGCGGATCGACAGCCAGTTCGAATACTTCATCGCCGAACACAATGGCCGCACCACGCGCGATAACTGGCTGGCCGAGCTGCGGGTCGAGCGCGAGCTGGACAATGGCACCGGCTATTATGCCGGCGGATCCTATGACCGCGACGAGGTGGGGCTGTATTCCCGGTCGGCCTTCCTGACCGCAGGCGGTATCTGGCACGTGCTGGAACGCGCGCGCATGGACTGGAAGCTGCGCGCCGGTGCCGGTCAGCGCTTCCGCGAAGCCGCCGCGACCGGTGTGACGACGACCGACTGGGTTGCCGAGGCCGGCTCCAGCTTTTCCTACGAGATTTCCGAAACCTCGCGCTTTGCCTCCGAGACCACGGCCTATGCCGGCGGCGGTTCGCGCATCGACCAGCGCTTCACCCTGACCAACCGCCTGTTCGGCGACTGGGCCGTGCAGACCGGTCTGCGCATCGAGCACGAGTTCGAGGACCGCCCCGGTTTCGAACCCACCGATGTCCGCCTCGACATCTCGCTGCTCTACGCGTTCGACTAGGCGGCGGCAAACTTATCCCCGCCCCTCCGGGCCGTGCGATACTGGTGCCGTTCTTTCTCAGTGCCGTCCCCCCCGATCTCCCGCGCGCACCACCGCAGGGAACCAAATCCGGGTTTCATGCATTTCCTGGTTGAGCGCCGGCCTTCCCTGCCGGTCCCCCGGTTTCCGGCGCTGCAGCAGAGTACCGATCCCGGCGGCCGTCCGGCCGCCCTTGAAGCCAGGAGGCGTACATGTCGGAAGAAATGCTGAAACTGGCCATGCTGGCCGACAAGGTTGAACGCGAAGACCAGCCGGGCCGCACGGCGTCCGCGCCGGTGAGCCCGCTCGACACCTTCCTCTTCTGGACCGGACGCACGCCGGCCCAGCTCGCTGCCGCCGCCGGGGCAGAGCGCGAGGCCGAGCGCGTCTGATCCGCGCGTCTCAGGAAATTCCCCCGACATCCTCAAGGAAACGCCCGTGTCACTGGCTGTGGCACGGGCGTTGTCTTTACGAGGCTCCTGTGGGGCACCTATCGGGCACTTGTGGAGCGCTTACGGCTCCAGTGCGACGCCCTCACGGCGCGGGTCCGCTCCGCCAATCAGCGAGCCGTCCTCCAGCCGCCGCACCGCGTGCAGGCCGGAGTTTTCCCCGCGATTGGCATCCAGGGTGAAGCCCAGTTCACGCAGGCCTTCCAGCACGTCCGCCGGCATCCCGTCCTCGATCCGCACCGTGTCGCCGCGGGCCACGACATTGGGCAGGGCCACGGCGTCCTGCGGCGTCAGCTCCCAGTCCAGCATGCCGACCAGGCTTTTCGCGACATATCCGATGATCGACGAGCCGCCGGGCGAGCCGGTGGCCAGTTCGAAATGGCCGTCCGCATCGAACACAATGGTCGGCGACATGGACGAGCGCGGCCGCTTGCCGCCATCCGGCGCATTCGGCACCAGCCGTCCCTCCGCATCGCGCGGATCGCGCGAGAAGTCGGTCAGCTGGTTGTTGAGCAGGAAGCCGCCGGCCATGCGGTGGCTGCCGAAAATGCTCTCCACCGTCGTGGTCATCGACACCACATCGCCATCGCTGTCGACGATCACGAAATGGCTCGTGCCCGGCACGTCGGCCGTTGCATCGGCCCCCGGTGCGTCGACGCCCTCGGGAATACCCGGCACGGCATGCTCGATCGCCGTATCCCGGTCGATCAGGGCCGAGCGCGTGGCGATATAGTCCGTGTCCAGCAGACCTTCGGCGGGCACGAAGACAAAGTCCGGATCGCCGATATAGGCGTCGCGGTCGGCATAGGCGAGGCGGCTGGCCTCGATGAAGCGGCGCCAGCCCTCCACCGTGTCCGGACCGGTCTGGCTCATGTCATAAGGTTCCAGCAGGCCGAGGATCTCGTTGACCGATACCCCGCCCGAGGCCGGCGGCGGCATGCCGCAGACCGACCATTCGCGATAGTCCCGGCAGATCGCCTCGCGCCGCACCGGCTCGTAATTCGCCAGGTCTTCCAGCGTCAGCGTGCCCGGGCGCGGCCCGGCCTGCACCGCCGCGACGATCTCCTCGGCGATACGGCCGGTATAGAGATTGCGCCAGTCTTCGGCCAGCGCCCGCGTGGTGGCGGCATAGTCCGGATTGCGCAGCAGATGACCGGCGGGCAGGGCCTCGCCCTCATCGGTAAAGAAATAGTCCCGGGTGGCTTCCCACTCGTCCAGCGGCGTGCGCGGCGCAACGCCGGCGATCAGGTTGTGCAGGCGCGGGGAAACCTCGAACCCGTTCTCGGCAAGCTCCGTTGCCGCCGTGAAACCGTCGGCCCAGTCCAGGGTGCCGTGATCGCCGTGGGCCATGGCCAGCATCGCCACCGCGCCCGGTGCGCCGATCGAATGGCCGGAGAAGATCGCGTCGAAGAAGCTCAGCGGTTCGCCGGTCTCCGGATCGATGAAGAGGTCGGGTCCGGCGGCGGCCGGCGCTTTCTCCCGCCCGTCATAGGCGGTCAGTTCGCCTGTCTGGGCATCGTAGTAGAGCATGAAGGCACCACCGCCCAGGCCCGAGCTCTGCGGCTCGACCAGGCCCAGAACCGCCTGCACGGCGATCGCCGCATCCACCGCATCGCCGCCATTGCGCAGCGCTTCAAGGCCGGCCTCGACGGCCAGCGGGTTGGCCGCAGCCACCATCGCCGGCCCTTCGGCCGGGGCTTGCGCGGTGCTGTCCGGCGCCGGGGCCGGGGCCGCCGGTCCGGCATCCTGTCCGGCCTGGGAACAGGCGGCCAGCAACAGGCTGGCAGTGATGGCAGTAGTGGTCTCAAACATACGCAACATGTGACTTGCCCCTCATTCTCTTCCGGTCACGATAGACACAGCGTTCGCAACAGGTAAGGGGCCGATCATGGCGATGCCAGGAAAAACCAACAGTTTGACGGATGTTTCCGGGATTGCCGTCGGCCAGGCCGAGGCCGCGGGCGCAAAGACCGGCGTCACCGTCATCCTGCCGGACAGCCGGGCGGTCTGCGCCGTCGATGTCCGCGGCGGCGGTCCCGGCACGCGCGAAACCGACGCGCTGGACGCCCATACCCTGGTCGATGCCGTCGATGCGGTGGTGCTGTCCGGCGGCTCGTCCTACGGTCTGGCAGCCGCCGACGGCGTGGCGGCGGAGCTGGGCGCTTCCGGCCGCGGCTTTGCCCTGTTCGACATGCCCGGCGTGCCGCGCTCGCCGGTCGTGCCCTCGGCCATCCTCTACGATCTGGCCAATGGTGGCGACAAGGCCTGGGGCGCCAGTCCGCCCTATCGCGATCTCGGCCGCGATGCCCTGGCCGCCGTGTCGTCCGGACCGGTCGCCCTGGGCCGCGCCGGCGCCGGTTTCGGGGCAATGGCCGGCACGCATCCCGGCGGTACCGGCAGCGCCAGCCTGGTGACGGGCGAGGGCTATACCGTCGGCGCCCTGGTCTGCGTCAACGCCTTCGGCTCGGTGACGATGCCGGGACTGGACGATGTCTACTGGGCCTGGCCCCACGAAATCGACGGCGAGTTCGGCGGGGGGCGCCCGCCGGCCGGCTGGCAGGCCTCCCCGGCCGACTGGGGCGCGGCCAAGGTCAATCCCGGCGTGCGCGAGAACACGACCATTGCGGTCGTGGCGACCGATGCCGCCCTCACGCCCGCCCAGGCCCGGCGCCTGGCCATCATGGCCCAGGACGGACTGGCCCGCGCGATCCGGCCGGTGCACACGCCCTTTGACGGCGATGTGGTGTTTGCCCTGTCCACCTCGGCGCGCCCGCTGCCGGAGAGCGGTGCCGAACTGGCCCTGGCCGCACTGGGATCGGCCTGTGCCGACACGCTGGCCCGGGCCGTGGCGCGCGGCGTCCACGCAGCCCGCACACAGGCGGTATGATGCCGCTGCACACGGGTGTGCATTTGCCGCTTTGCAGTACTTGCATTCGGCGAAAGTCGCGGCTAGTTTCCGCGCCTCTTCGGGGCTCGCCCCGACAGACGGCCTGCACCGGTAGCTCAGCTGGATAGAGCACCAGACTACGAATCTGGGGGTCGGGAGTTCGAATCTTCCCCGGTGCGCCACCTAACCCATTGAAACTATTAAGGTTTCTGCATCGCATGCTTCTCGGAATGTCGGTCACACACCATGCGTGGAAGCACTGTGGAAGCAGCCGCGCTCATTTGAGAGTGTCCTGATCTGCGAGCATCGGTCGCAGGGGGAGAAGTCCTAGAAGAATAGCTTCTCAAGGACCCTGATGCTTCGGGTTCGCACCGCATCCCGAATCGATCCGGCCCATATGGCGCTGAAACGAAAACCGCCCCCGGCAACACCGAGGGCGGCTCACTCTTGGTCTTGGAACCGGCCTATGCGGCTTCTGGCTCCGATCCGTTCTCGATCCATTCGATCAGGTCCTGTTTCCGGTAGCGGATACGACCATTGGGCAGCGCCATGTGACGAGGCCCGCGACCCCGCCACCGCATACCTTCAAGCGTCCGGTGCGAGAAGCCCACGATCCGGGCCGCTTCCTTGGTGGTCAGGTACACGTGATTGTCGTTCATACTTCCTCCTTCTGTCTGCTGCGGTTCCTTTCGCTTGAGTTCGCCGCGTCGGCGGCGTGGCTTGAAGAAAGCAGACTCTCCGGGATATGTCCTTGGGGAAATTCGAGCAGAAATGTCACACTGTGCCGAATGTGCAACGCGCCTGATTTGAAGCTGCGCAGTGCGCAACGTGTCAGCGTGATCGATTGGCTTGGGGAATGAAATGAACCACATGGATCGCAACGCCGTGCTGCTCGACAGCCTCCCGAACCATCTGCGTGGCCGGGACCTCAATCTCCACGAAATTCATGGGCGGGCGAATTTCAGAAAGGTCCTTCTTGGCTGGCTCCGCGAGGCACCCGAATACTATTACAGCGGCTTCAATCTCGCCGAGGGTATCGCGCGCCAAGTCGGTAAGCCGCCGCTCATGACAATCAGCCAAGACCAGCTTGATCAAATAGTGACCGAGGCTGCGATTGACCTCTTCTGGATCGCAGAACGGGCAAAGCCCTCACGGTTCGCCGACAAGCTGAACAAGGCCAAGGCCGCATGGAAAGCCGATCCGGTCAACAACCCCGGCCCGGATGAGAATTTCGGCGTAACGGTAGAAGTCAACAATCCAACGCTTGTGACCATCACCGGCACCGGCTCGGATGATGGTGATCAACTGGCATGGGACGCCGCCTTGAATCTGGCGGAAGCCTATCGTGCGGCTCTGGCCATAGAGGCGGAACAGCGGAAGCATGCAGCTAGGTACGAGCGCGACCTTGCACGTGCCGCAAAGATCAAGGCTGTCATTTCCGGCAAATCGGCGACGCCAGTTCGCTTGCCAAACGGCCACGTCATCACGCCGGATGGCTTGCCTGCAAGGGCTAAGCGCAAGCGCAGCGGAAGGCGCTCCACGAGCCGTACAGTTGCCCCCCCTTCCTCTTCTTCCAACGAGACGACCGACACGCTGCCCCGGCAATGGCGTGACCTCAGCTTCGAACAGAAGTGCGGGCTGATGGCTCAGAGCATCGAGTCACAAGGGCGGGGTTTGTCGATCACGATCAACCTCGCACCGGAGGTCGTCAAAGCAGCTCAGGCTGCGAAGAAGGGACTGGCGTCACACCTGCGGGAACGCTTTGCAAAAGTCCTCAAGCGGTCCTTCGGTCACGTGCCGGACTTCATCATCGTCGCCGAGCAGAGGCTTTATGACGCCCCCCACCTTCATGGGGTGATCGACCTCGAAGACACGCCAGAGAACCGCAAGGCTGTCAGACACGCTGGCGAGGTGCTTTCGGGATTGCCGCTTGACGGTCCGGGGCGTGCTCGGATCGTGGATACTCAGCCATTGGAGAACGGTGGTTCTGGCCCGGCGGGTATACCAAGAAATCACGTCACAGCACCCGGAAGCACATGAAGATCGAACGGGTCATGGCTCACACCCGGACCCTTGGGCAGCGGGCGATGGCTGCACATTCGGCGCTTGTCATTTGAAGCAAGACACCAATTTCGGACGAACGTGACGAAACACCGTGTCGCGCATCGTTGTGTGACGAAAGACCGTGGTTGCTACCGCTACTCTTATCCGCGCTGGTGGTCTGATATAGTAAAATCAACGCCTTATGGGATTTGAGGTGTCCGCTATAGGGCCTGCCCACGGTGTTTCGTCACGTTCAAGCAGCCCGACACGGTGTCTCGTCACACAATGGCTTTTGCGCCTGCCGGGTCTCAGAGTGTCCGCGATCCCACGAAGTCAATCGCGAACGGGCTAGGAATTGCAGCCTTCTGATCGCTGTCAGGGCCTGAGATCGTGGTTTCGCGGACATAGTTCGGGGTATCGCGGACAAGCGTATCGTTGGGCATTGCTCTTAATACAGTCAGCTCGCGTTTCCCGCGAGAACGCCAACTCACCATGAATACACTCTCCGTTGTCAGACGCGATCAAGCGTCCGGATCAATAGACGAAGGAGAAAAAATGAAGAAAACTGGCCCCGGTCGCCCGCAGACTTCGGTGAACACTGGTACGAGCTATGCGCTCGCGGAATGGCTGAATGAAAACCTCGCCGAGCTGTCCGGCATGACCAACGCCGAGATCGCGGCGGAGCTTGGCTATGAGCGCTCGAACATTGTGGCGATGTGGAAGACCGGTAAGACCCGTGTCGCGCTCCACGCTCTGAAAGGGATCGCCCGGCTTACCAATACCCCGCTTGAGCACCTTTTCCCGCTGTGGGTCGAGCAATACGCGCGGGAGAAGGGCGTGAAGGCGCAGCCCTACCTCGAAATGCTGTCGCGGATCGTTACGCCTGCCGAGTTCAAGCACATCCAGGCGATCCGGGACGCCGGGATGACGTGCGAGTACATGACCGAAGACCATGACCGCATCATGTCGTTGATGCTGATTGGCCCGGAGGGGCGGGCGAAGTTGTTCACCTGAGTCTGGCCTTAAACCGGGGCGATCTTCTACAGGTCGCCCCAAGAGCTTGTCCTGTCAGCCAGCGGCTATTGCGCCGAACCCGTCCATCGGAGCGCTCGACATCCCTCGTCCGGATCAAGGCCGACGGCGTTTGCGATCCGCACGTACTCGGCGATGTCGAGCCGCCGCTCGAAACGCTCGAACTTCGAGACGAACGACTGCGGCTTCCCCAAGCTGTCGGCAAGCTGCGCCTGGGTCACGCCAGACCGACGCCGCGCTGCGGAGAGCAGGTCGATGGCAGCTCGATACTGTGGATCACGCAGCGACACCCGGCGCACACCTTCTGGACAGCGGTACGCCTTGCGAGTAATCCGAAATTGGGATCATCCCATTTCGGGATATACGCCCAACTTGAATGACTTACTGATAGGAGCTGTGCTGCATGAGCACTTCGGTCGATCCGCGTTTCAGCGACATCCGGAGCTTTGACGAGGGGCGCTTGGTGAAAGGCGTCCGCCTGCTTGCCTCAATCAATTTGTGGACGGGGTTGGCGGCAGCGGGTTTGTGGCTCGCCTTCGGGCACCTCATCTTCGATTGGCCCGCCGTCATCGTGATCTGTGTCGCGCTGACGTGGTGCACGATCCTCGGGACTGTCGCGATGCGATGGGGCGCTGCGATCTTGGTTAATTTGCTAGTGCTCAACTGGCTCGGGGCCAAACCTGACGAGCGCGCTTTTCTCTTCACGCTGAAGCGGTGACAGCGCGACTTGTTGTCCGCTTGTTGGCCCCAAGTTCACCGCTTGTCGCTGATTTCAGCCTGACACCCTAACCCAACACCTCGCCATTCGCTCCCTGGCGGTCACTGGCGCACGCCGTGCGGTCGTCCGCTGGTCACCATGCCGAACCACGCCTCGCGCCCCTGTGAGCGTCTGGCGAGGATTGGCGGTGTATAAGGATGATATATCGTTTTTCGATATGAAGGCTGCGCAGCACCGACGCGTGAATACGCAGCCGCTTTGACGCGCTCGAACCCATACGCTGCGCGCACATCATGGCGTTCCATCACCCCGCCGACTCCGCTACATGTGGCGACAGATACACCACGGGGGAGAAACCGGACCATGGTGACCGGTGAGATCAAGAACCAGATCGATAACATCTGGAATGCGTTCTGGTCGGGCGGGGTGTCGAACCCGCTCTCGGTGATCGAGCAGATCACCTACCTGCTCTTCATCAAGCGGCTCGACGAGCTTCACGAGAAGGAGGAGCGCAAGTCGAACCGGCTCAAGAAGCCCATGGAGCGGCGCTATTTCCCCGAGGGTGAGGACGAGCTGGGCCTGCCCTATGAGGACATGCGCTGGTCCCGGTTCAAGGGCTATGACGCCGCGCGCATGTTCGAGATCGTCGACCGGCACGTCTTCCCCTACCTGCGCGAGATGAACGGCAACGGCACCGCCTATGCGCAGCACATGAAGGACGCGCGGCTTGGCTTTTCCAGCCCCGCCCTCCTGGCGAAGGTCGTCGACCTCCTCGACAAGGTGAAGATGGACGACCGCGACACCAAGGGCGACGTGTACGAATACATGCTCGCCAAGATCGCGAGCGCCGGACAGAACGGCCAGTTCCGCACCCCGCGCCACATCATCAGGCTCATCGTGGAGATGGTGAAACCGACGCCCAAGGACGTGATCTGCGATCCGGCGGCGGGCACGGCGGGCTTCCTCGTGGCGGCGGGCGAATACCTTCGCGAACACCACAAGGACCTGTTCAGCGATCCCGATCTGCGCCGGCATTTCAACGAGGGTCTGTTCCACGGGTTCGAGTTCGACAACACCATGCTGCGCATCGGCGCCATGAACATGATCCTGCACGGGGTCGAGAACCCGAACATTACCTATCGCGACAGCCTGTCTGAAGACCATGCCGAGGATAAAGGCGCGTACTCGCTCATCCTCGCCAATCCGCCCTTCGCTGGATCGCTCGACTATGAGGCGACGGCGGCGGACCTTCAGCGCATCGTGAAGACCAAGAAGACCGAGCTGCTGTTCCTCGCGCTCTTCCTGCGCCTCTTGCGCACCGGTGGCCGCGCGGCGGTGATCGTGCCGGACGGGGTGCTGTTCGGCTCATCGAAAGCGCACAAGACGATCCGCGAGACGCTGGTCGAAAAGCACAAACTCGACGCGGTGGTGAAGCTGCCGTCCGGCGTGTTCCGCCCCTATGCCGGGGTGTCGACCGCCATCCTGTTCTTCACCAAGACCGATGTGGGCGGCACCGATCACGTCTGGTTCTACGATGTCCAGGCCGACGGGGTCTCGCTCGACGATAAGCGCACACCGCTCTTGAGCGAAGACAAGCTCGGCCCGTGTCCCGATACGGCGCTGACCGAAGACGAGCACGCCAAGAACAATCTGCCCGACGTGTTGCTGCGCTGGTCGCTGCGCAATGCGTCCGAGCTGGATCGGCCCCGCACCGCGCAAAGTTTCTGCGTGCCGAAGGAAGAAATCGCGGCGGCGGGCTATGACCTCTCGCTCAACCGCTACAAGGAGGTCGAGCACGAGGCGGTCGACTACGACCCGCCGGAAACCCTCATCGCCCAGCTGCGCGAGATCGAGGCCGAGATCGCCGACGGCCTGACCGAGCTTGAGGAGATGCTGCGGTGAGCTGGCCGATGGTGGCGTTGGGGGAGATCACCGCCAAGGTCGAGAAAGCAGACCCGGAGAAGCGTGGCCTCGATGAGTTCGACTACATCGATCTCAGCGCGGTGAGTCAGACCGAGAAGCGGGTCAATGGCGTCGCGCGAATCGCAGCAAGCGACGCCCCAAGCCGAGCCAGGCAGATCGTTCATCCCGGTGACGTACTCGTATCAACCGTTCGCCCGAACCTGAACGGCGTCGCGGTGGTCCCGCAGGGCCTGCTCAACCCAGTCGGTTCGACGGGCTTTTCGGTGCTACGAGCAAAGCCGGAAAGGCTTGATGCGCGGTACCTGTTTCATTGGGTCCGAATGCCCACTTTCGTCGACGAAATGGTGCGACTGTCGACCGGGCAGAGCTATCCAGCCGTATCCGACAAGATCGTGCGGTCATCGGAAATTCCCCTCCCGCCCCTCGACGAGCAGAAGCGGATCGCGGCGATCCTCGACAAGGCGGATGCGCTGCGGCGGGCGCGGGAGAGGGCGCGTGAGTTGTATCACTCACTCAGGCGCTCGTATTTCAGATCAGTGTTTGAGGCTGGGAGGTCTTACGAGTGCGTCAGTTTCGGCGATGTTGTTTTCTATCAAGAGGGGCCTGGTGTCCGAAAGTGGCAGTTCAGAGAGGCCGGAATCAAGCTCATCAATGTGAAAAATCTCGTTGACGGTCGTCTGGTTCTTGAAAACACATGGCGCCACCTTGACGAAGATGAGGTCGCTCAAAAGTACTCTCATTTCTTGCTGGAATCTGGTGATCTTGTCATTGCAAGTTCGGGGGTAACATGGGGCAAAATCGCAGAGGTGAGAGAAAGTCATCTACCCTTGTGCCTTAACACGAGCGTTATAAGGCTGCGACCAAACTCTGAAACCTTACTTGCAAGATACCTCCGCGCGTTTGTGGAGATTGGAAGCTTTCGTCAGCAGATCGAGCGACTTATCACAGGGTCCGCTCAGCCCAACTTCGGCCCATCACATCTAGCCCAAGTTCAGATTCCGCTGCCGCCGAGGGAAATTCAACAGCGCTTCTCAGATTTCAGCGAGCAGCTCGATCACTTGGCAGAAAGCAATGAAAAAGCAATCGCCGAACAAGAGGCTCTCTTCACCTCCCTACAAAGCCGCGCCTTTGCAGGCGAGCTGTGAAACCGATCCGCTTGCCAATTGGTAACATATAAGGTACCAATATGACGCGAGAGGCTCAGCCGCGATCCATTACCGTCTATGAGGACGCTGACGGCAATGCGGCGTTCGATACGTGGTTCAACGGTCTTGATCCTCGCGCAGCGGCCCGCGTGACCCGCGCGCTCACCCGGCTGGAACGGGGCGGCGGCGATCTGAAGGCCCTGGGCGAGGGCGTGGCGGAGCTGCGCATCGACTATGGCCCCGGCTACCGGGTCTATTTCGGGCAGGACGGCGAGACGCTTGTCATCCTGCTCTGCGGAGGGACGAAAAAGCGTCAGCAGAGAGACATCGACCGCGCCAAGGCGCTGTGGGCCGAATACAAGGCCCGGAAGGCCGAAGCGGCGAATACGACATCGAAGACGAAGAACAAGAAGAAGAACAAGAAGAGCTGAGCGAGGCGATCATGCCCCTGACCCGTGATTTCAAGGCGACCATCAAGGCGCGCGCCGACCGCGATGCGGCGTTCCGCGCCGCGCTCTATGCCGAAGCGCTCGACGCGCTGGTCGAGGGCGACACCATCACCGCGAAAGCGATGCTGCGCGACTATGTGAACGCCACCATCGGCTTCGAACGCCTCGAAGCGGTGACCGGCACCTCACGCAAAAGCCTGATGCGGATGCTGAGCGAGAAGGGTAATCCGACGCTCGACAAGCTCGGCCCGCTCCTCAGAGCGATCAACGCCGAAACCAAGCTGAAGCCGGAAGTGCAAGTCGCGTAAGGATTGCGCGAGACGCCAGCATCGGGATAGCTTCTCCGTCGACGGGTTACGGGGGCGGATATGCGGATGACGCCGCACCAACGGGTTCAGGATAATTCGCGCGCTGTTGGATGCGCTGGATGAGTCAGTTCGCCTTCCTGAAAGCCGATTTCCCCGAAGTCTACGCCAACGCCGAGCGTGCTGAGAAGCTGGTGAAGGGTGATCCGCGTGGGGCGTCCTTTTATGCCCGGCTCGCGCTGGAAACGGCAGTGAAGTGGATGTACCGGCACGACGGTGCGCTCGGCGATCCGTATCAGGACACGCTCTCGGCGATGGTCCATCATTCCAGCTTCCGGACGGTGGCAGGAGAAGCATTGGTCGCCAAGGCGCGGGTGGTCATCAAGCGCGGCAATTTCGCGGCCCATGACAGTCGGGCGATCTCCGAGACCGATGCGATCTCGGCGGTGCGCGAGCTGTTCCATTTCACCTACTGGCTTCAGCGCACCTATGGCCGCAGCGTCCCCGATGACGGGCTTCAGTTCTCGGTCGACGTGCTGCCCCAACTGGCGGAGGTCAAGGCCTCGACGCTAGGCCAGCTCACCACGCTGGCGAAGAACTATCGCGAACAGTCCGAGAAGCTGAAAGCCGCTGAAGAGGCGCGTCTGAAGGACGAAGCGGCGCGCGCCAGGCTGGAAGCCGAGCTGGCCGAGCTGCGCGCGCTGGTCGCTGAACGCAAGGCCGAGAACGCGACGGTACCGGACCGGCACGATTACAACGAAGCCACCACGCGCGACGCGCTGATCGACGTGCTGCTGCGTGAAGCCGGGTGGGCGCTGGATCGCCCCGAAGACATCGAGTTCGAAGTCGACGGCATGCCGAAGCGTGAGGCGACCAGCACCGGCAAGGGCTATGTCGACTACGTGCTTTGGGGCGATGACGGCAAGCCGCTCGGTCTGGTCGAAGCCAAACGCACCAAGCGCGATCCGCGCGAAGGCCAGCACCAGGCCAAGCTCTACGCCGACTGTCTTGAAGCCCGCTACGGTCAGCGTCCGGTTATCTTCTACTCGAACGGCTATGACCACTGGATGTGGGACGACGAAGCCCATCCGCCGCGCGAGGTGCAGGGCTTCTACAAGAAGGACGAGCTGGCCCTTCTGATCCAGCGCCGGAGCCGGGCGAAGTCTCCCGCGACGCTCGACATCGATGCGGACATTGCGGGCCGTTCTTACCAGATGCGCGCGATCCGGCGCGTGTGCGAGAGCTTCGAGGTGGAGGGGCGTCGCCGGGCCTTGCTCGTCATGGCGACCGGCACCGGCAAGACCCGCACGACGATTGCGCTGGTGGATCTATTGATGCGCGCAAATTGGGTGCGCCGCGTCCTGTTCCTTGCCGACCGCCGTGCGCTGGTGAAGCAGGCCTATAACGCGTTCAAGAAGCACCTGCCGAGCACGACGCTCGCCACCACAAACGCCGGTCACGATCCGGCAGGCGGGAACGATCTCTACAATTCGCGGGTCGTGGTCGCGACTTACCCGTCCATGATGAAGCGGATCGACGCCGTTGAGGAGGGCGAGCGGCCCTATGGCGTCGGGCATTTCGATCTGATCGTCGTCGATGAGGCCCACCGGTCGATCTACAAGAAATTCGGATCGATCTTCGAGTATTTCGACGGGCATCTGCTCGGCCTGACCGCGACGCCGAAGGACGAGGTCGACCGCGACACCTACAAGACCTTCGAGCTTGAGAACGGCGTGCCGACCGACGCCTATCCGCTCGAAGAAGCGGTCGAGGACGGCCACCTTGTTCCGCCGATCCCGTATTCGGTGCCGCTGAAATTCCAGCGCGAGGGCATCAAGTACGACGATCTCTCCGACGAGGAGAAGGATCAATGGGACGCTCTGGAATGGAATGAAGAGGGCGAGGTCCCCGACGAGGTTGACCCGGACGCGGTCAATAAGTGGCTGTTCAACACCGACACCGTCGACAAGGTGCTCGCGCACCTGATGGAGCATGGCGTTCGGGTTAATGAGGGCGACCGGCTCGGCAAGACGATCATCTTCGCGAAATCGAACGAGCACGCCTATTTCATTGCCAAGCGTTTCGATGCGAACTACCCACACCTCAAGGGTAAGTTCGCGCAGGTCATCACCTACAAGACTGAGCACGCCCAATCGCTGATCGACGACTTCTCGGAATCTGAGAAGGACCCGCACATCGCGATCTCCGTCGACATGCTCGACACCGGCATCGACGTGCCGGAGGTGGTGAACCTCGTCTTCTTCAAGCTGGTCCGGTCCAAGACGAAATTCTGGCAGATGATCGGTCGCGGCACGCGTCTGTGCGAGGACCTGTTCGGCCCAGGCCGCGACAAGGACCACTTCGCGATCTTCGACTTCTGCCAGAATTTCGAGTTCTTCAACCAGAACCCGGACCTGCGCGAGCCGAAAGCCCCCGATACGATCACCAAGCGCTTGTTCGTCAAACGCCTCGACCTGATCGCCAAGCTTTCTCCGGAAACGGCGACGCGGTCCGGCGATGGTGTCGCCGAGGAGGGTGAGCGGTTCCTGACTGAAGAGGACGAAGCGCGCCAGACGCTCAAGGCGCAGCTCGCCGACCTCCTCCACGACGAGGTCGCGGCCATGAACCTCGACAATTTCATCGTCCGGGCGAAGCGCAAGACGGTCGAACCGTTTCAGGATCGCGCGCGCTGGTCTGACCTCACGCAGGAAGACCGCCACCAGCTCACCGAACACGTCGCTGGATTGCCCTCTGCACAGAAGCCGGAACACATCACCGCGAAACAGTTCGACAGCCTGATCCTCAGCGCTCAGCTCGCTTTGCTCTCCGGTGAGGCCTCATTCGCCAAGCTCGCCGACCGCATTCGCCTGATCGCTGGCGAGCTGGCCGAGCGCTCGAACATCCCGACCGTCGCGGCGCGCATCGACCTGATCGAAGAAATCCAGACGGATACCTTTTGGGAGGGCGTGAACGTCGTCCTGCTTGAGGATGTGCGTCTGAAGCTTCGCGCGCTGGTTCAGCTCATTGAGCCGAAGTCCCGCAAGCCGGTCTACACGGATTTCGAGGATGAGATCGGCCCGGCCACCGAAGCGACGTTGACGAACAGCGCGGTCGGCACCGACCTTGTACGTTTCCGGGCGAAGACGCGCCGCTTCCTCGAAGATCATCGCGATCATATCGCGGTGCGAAAGCTTCACCGAAACGAACACCTTACGCCGACCGACCTCGATGAGCTTGAGAAGATCATGCGCTCTGAAGGGGTGGGCGATGATGACGCGTTCGACCGCGTGAGGTCCGATCTTGGTGGGCTGGGCCGGTTCGTGCGCAGCCTGATCGGCCTGGACCGGGAAGCGGCGAAGGAGGCCTTTTCAACATTGCTGGCCGGGTCTTCGCTCTCAGCGAGCCAGATCGACTTCATCGAACTACTGATCGAGGAGCTGACACGCTCCGGCGTGGTCGAGGCGGGGCGTCTCTATGAGCCGCCGTTCACAGATACCAGCCCCCTGGGCATCGACGGCCTGTTCGAGGACGCCGACGCCGAAAAGGTGGTGAGCATACTTGGTGAAATCGAACGCAGGACGCTTCCGACCGAACCGCAGGAAGCGGCGGTTTAAGACCTCACCGCCCCCGGAACGATCCGACAAGCGCGCCGACACCAGAGGCGACCCCACGCACGGTCTCGTCGGTCAGATGCGCGTACCGTTGCGTCGTCTTCACGTCCTTGTGCCCCAGCGCCCCGCCAACCGCGTAAAGCGGCTCACCGTTGTTCACAGCGAACGAGGCGAACGAGTGCCGGAGATCGTGAATCCGCACATCATTCAGGTTCGCGCGCCGACGGATGCGATCCCAAGCACCTTTGATGCAGGGCACCGGCTGGTCCGGCTTCCGGGGCGAAGGGAAGACATACCGGACAGAGGGCGTCGGACACTCACGCTTCCACCGCCGGAGAAGATCAGCCGCTTCAGGAGAAAGCTGGCGGGAAAACACCTTCCGCTTAAGGCGCTCGCCCTTCTGCTGACCCGACGGGATCAGCCATGTCGGCGTGTCGCTCGACAGACCTTGAAGGTGCTGCCACTCCATCGAGAAGACCTCGCTCTTGCGAGCGCCGGTAAGGACAAGGAACTCTACGATGCGCGCTGCGGTCTGGTTTTCGTCTGCGTCGCAGGACGCAAGCAGGCGTTCGGCCTCCTCCGCCGAAAGATAACGCTCGATCTGGTTCTCCGGGTATTTCTTGACCGCACGGCAGGGGTTGATCTCGCGCCACTCGTTCTGGATCGCGAAGGTGAACATCATCGACAGGAGCGCGAAGGAACGATTGGCGGCTCCGGGGGTGTCGCGCATCTTCGACATCATCGTGCGGACCTCCGCCACCCCGACGTTGGCCACCTTCTCCTTGGCGAAACGGGGCGAGAGGTGCATGCGCCACAGCCGCTCGTCCTCGGCGATGCTCCGGGGTTTCTTGTTGGGCTTGGCGTGTTGCTCAAGATACGCATCCCACAGGTCCGCCATCGTCGGCGCGGTGAGACGGCCCTTGCGCTCTTGAGACGGGTCCTCGCCTTGGTCCACCTGAACACGCAGCGCACGAGCACGCTCACGAGCCTCGGTGACGGTCATCGTGGTCTTGCCGATCCGGATTGAACGCTGGCGACCATCCGCCGTGCGGTAGAAGAAGGCGAATGACTTCGATCCGGCCTTCGTTACGCGGACATGAAGCCCTGAGACCTCGGTGTCCCACACCTTGTAGTCCTGTCCCGTCGTCACGAGCGCGCGGACGTTCGTGTTGGTGAGTTTCAGCTTGTTTGACATGTTCCCCTCCTGTTCTCTCGGGCCTCTGGCATGCGTCCCGGAAGCTTCGTGGAAGCACCGTGGAAGCAGCTCGGAGCGAAAACTCGCGCATCCGAACGAGATCGAAAGTACCGAGGGGCCGGGAAAAGCCAATACCGATCATAGGGTTGGCGTATACTTGCGTAAATCGAAGAACGAGTGCGTAGGAGAATTCACCAGACTACGAATCTGGGGGGCGGGAGTTCGAATCTTCCCCGGTGCGCCATTTTTTCCTTTTGTTCCCGCTCCGCTCGACCCGAGCCTGTCGTCGCATTCGGCGTAGGGGTCGATGCTCACATGGAACGCGCTCAGGGCTGCGGGGCTTTGGCTTGATGCCGCAAGGCGCGCCATTTTTTCCTTTTGTTCCCGCTCCGCTCGACCCGAGCCTGTCATCGCATTCGGCGTAGGGGTCGATGCTCACATGGAACGCGCTCAGGGCTGCGGGGTCTGAACTTGACCCCGCGAGTCCTTGATCTGGCGGCAATTCCTCCGGATCGGGTCCGGAGTCTTGTCCCTGAAAGTGCGGGCGCGCGGCCACCGGAACCCTCGTCGCGTCTGTGCCGTCGTTCGTCGCAGGCTGTTGCGTTTGCCGCAGCGTCCCGTTGCCTGTCTCAAAGCGTTGGAAGTCACCGGCCGGGTTTGGTTTTTTCAATCCCGACAGCCGGGGGCGGCGCCGATCCAGGTGCCACGCTTGGCCGAACATGTTCGTTGCGGTGTTTATAAGGTCTGTATCCCTCCGAGTAAGCGCCAACGAAGAAGGGGGTTTTGCCCCCGGATCTATGCGGCAGTGCTCACGACACTGCCGCATTCTTTTTTGGACAATGTTCGTTTTTGCTGCGACTGCGAAAAGCGCGTCGCGCAAGCTGCAATCTGCACAACCCTATCATTGCGCGTGTAGCCCTGCAGGGGCAGGCACCGCCATGCCTTGAGCCCTGTCCGGGCGAATAAAATATGCCCTAACAACCGGTTACCGCCGGAAGTCCCGAAAGGAAGGTTTAACCGTCTTGGCAGCTACTCGTCCGTGAACGCAGCCCGACCCGCCGGAGTCCCGACCCGGCCCGGTGCGTGGCGATGAACATGTTTCGAGAAGAAGGGGGCGTAGCTCCGATGCTGACCAGTCTCAACCGTCTTTCCCTCAAGGCCCGCCTGTCGCTGCTCGCGGTCGCATCCGTTGCGCTGATGCTGGTCTATGTCGGCGCGAACGGCGTTGTCCGCAGTGCCATGGTGAAGGCCGAAGCCGAAGCCGAGCAGGCGACACTGACCCTGATCGCCGCCAACAATGTGGAGAAGGATCTCACCTCCCTTCTGCGCGACACCTATCTGATGACCGCCACGCCGACCGCCGAGCGCATCGAGGCGGCGCGCGGCAATCTGACCGATTTTGGAATCTCGCTGGCGGAAGCCGAGACTGTGGTTACCGACGCCGCCTATGCGGCGACCCTGTCGGAAATCCGGGCCGACTATGGCGATCTGGAAACGCTGATGAGCGACCGCATGTCGCGGATCGCGGGCATGAACAGCGCCGACATCAACCAGTTCATCGACCGGCTGGCCGTGTTCGACGATGCCATGGACACCGCGATCGAGAGCGTGCGCGACGGTGCGTGGGTCGATCTTGAGTCGGCCTGGGCGCGTCGCGACCGCATGGCCCAGCTCTCCTTCTGGGTGGCCGTCATCGCGGTGCTGCTGACGGCTGGCGGCCTCTATGGCCTGACCCAGGTGATCGGCGGCACGATCCGTACGGCGGTCTCCAGGATTCAGGATGTGGTCGGCGGCCTCGCCCGCGGCGAACGCGGTCTCGATGTGCCGGGCAAGGAACGCAGCGACGAATTCGGCAATCTCGCCCGGGCGCTCGACACGCTGCAGGAGGCGCTGACCTCTGCAGACGAAATGCGCGAACGCGAAACGGTCGAGGCCCGCGCCAAGGCGGAACGTGCGGCGCGCACGGAAGAAGCCGTGGCCCGCTTCGAGCAGGCCTCCACCGCACTCCTGGCGAGCGTGATGGAAGCGTCCGAACAGCTCTCCGCGTCCGCGACCCAGATGCAGGCGACGTCCGGCGAGGCGGCCACCGTCTCCGGATCGGCCCGCGATGCCGCCAGCAATGCCGCCTCGAGCGTGCAGGCCGTGGCTGCAGCCTCTGAAGAACTTGCCGCCTCGATCGCGGAAGTCTCCACCCAGGTCACCAAGACGAGCGAGCTGTCGCAGCTGGCCGGCCAGGAAACCAGCGCCAGTGCCGAAGGCATCCAGGAGCTGGCGGAATCGGCCCAGGCCATCGGCGCCATCGTCGACCTGATCGACACCATCGCCAGCCAGACCAACCTGCTCGCCCTCAACGCCACCATCGAGGCGGCGCGGGCCGGTGAAGCCGGTCGCGGTTTCGCGGTCGTGGCGTCGGAAGTGAAGGCGCTGGCCGAGCAGACCTCGACCGCCACGCAGCAGATCGCCGAGCGGATTTCCAAGATCCAGGCCTCGACGGAAGCCTGTTCGCTGTCGGCGTCCAAGGCGCTCGATGCGGTGTCGCAGCTGGGCGAGCTGGCTGTGGCTTCGGCTTCGGCGATCGAGCAGCAGCGTGTCGCGACCTCGGAGATCGCCCAGTCGGCCCAGAAGGCCCAGGACGGCACCACGCATGCCGCCTCCAATGTGGACCGTGTGGCCGAATTCACCCGCCAGACCGACCAGGTTTCCAAGTCCGTGCTCAGCGCCTCCGAAGAGATGTCGGGCCGCTACACCGCCTGGAAGACCGATTTCGAAGCCTTCCTCGAGAACATTCGCGCGGCGTAAGGCTGCGACAGGAGACAATCCCATGAAGACCATGACCGCTACGCTTGCGGCCGCGCTGCTCGTCGGCGCTGCTGCAGCCCCCCTCGCTGTGGCCGATAACAGCCTGCCGGGCGACATCCTCGTCGATATGCGCATGCGCTACGAGAATGTGGCCCAGGACGGCAAGCTCGGCGCCGACGCCATCACCCTGCGCACCCGTCTTGGCTGGAAGTCGCCGGAATGGAACGGTTTCACCTTCCTCGGTGAAGTCGAGAACGTCACAGCCGTCGATGGCGATGACGACTATAATTCCGGCTTCAACGGGCTGAGCCAGTATGCCGGCATCAAGGATGGCGAGTTCACCGAACTCAACCGTCTGCAGGTGGCCTTCTCGCCCTTCGAGAATGTCACCGTGACGCTGGGCCGCCAGTATCTGCAGTTCGATGACGGCCAGTTCGTCGCCTCTGCCGGCCACCGCCAGGACAAGAACTCGCACGACGCGATCCGGATCGGCTGGTCGCATGGCGCTTTCGACGCCAGCTATGTCTATCACGACCGCATCAATCGCGGCCCGGGCGACAATTCCGACTGGCAGAGCGACAGCCATCTCTTCCATGCCGGCTACGAGATCAACGACACGCTGGACGTCTCGGGCTTTGCCTATTTCATCGACATCACGTCCGCAGGCGGCCGTGACCGTTCGAACACCACGCTGGGCGCCCGTCTGGCCGGCGAGCGCAGCTATGGCGATCTGGGTGTCGAGTATGCGGTGATGTATGCGCACCAGACCGACTATGCGTCGGCGACGATCGACTTCAACCTCGCCTATTTCGCCAGCGACCTGGCTTTCAGCTATGGCGGCGCGGAACTGGCCCTGGGCTATGATGTGATCGAGGGCAATGGCTCGACCGGCTTTGCCAATCCGCTGGGCAAGAACCATGATTTCCTCGGCTGGGCCGATGTGTTCTCCGGCGGTGGCCGCCAGGGCACGGTCGACGGCGTCGAGGATTTCAATGTGATGCTGTCCTGGAGCCGCGAATGGGAAGCGGGCTTTGTCCGCGGCCTGTCCACCGGTGTGCGCCGCCACGAATTCGAGGCCGAGCGCACGGGTGCCGATCTGGGCAGCGAATGGGACGCTTTCGTCGAGCTCGACCTGCCGCAGGGGCTCTCCCTTGCCCTGGAAACGGCGGACTATGACGGCCCCGGTGTTGCACCGGCACCGGCCGATGTGTCCAGGACCTGGGTCGTTCTGAGCTACCGCCGCTAGGCGGAGTGCATCGGGCACAGAAAAAGGGGCGCTGCGAGATCGCAGCGCCCCTTTTTTGTTGCTAGCGGCCGGGACCCTGTCAGGCGCCGGCGCGCTCCAGCTGATGCGCATCCTGCATGGCTTTCAGCTTTTCGGAAATGGCGTCGAGGATCTTCCAGTCGGCATCGTCGTCGGTGACTTCATAAAGGTCGCCCTCGACAATGGCCGAGGCCGTGTCTTCGCCCGGACCGGTATTGTTGCCGGAGATTTCCGACAGGAGCGCCGCACTGCCGGTGAGCGCCACGACCGGCTTGCCGGCATCGCCGAACCGCTTGGCCAGCTTGGTCGCACTGGGCGCCAGCTTGGCCGCCCCTTCCATCAGCACCAGGGCGTCATACGCATTCGGCTCGATATTCTCCGTCGTCTCGGCCACCGCGAAATTGATCTCGGCGGAGCCATTGTAACCGCGCAGCAGGGCGTGCTGGTCGGAGACCAGGACGGCGCGGCGGTTGTGGCGCTGCAGCGCTTCGGATGCGGTCTGCAGCTGGCGGACATTGACGGATTCAGCAACGAAAGCGGCGACCCTGCGCGGGCGATGGGAATGTCTCATATAGTTTATCGTACTCCGTTTACAGAAAATGGGGCGCGAAGGTCGCGCGGAAGTCAATCTGCCAATATGGATAGTCCTTTTGGCTCGATAATCAAGGTCGCGTGGTGCACATAAAATAGAATGCACCCGGTATGGAACCTTTTTCGCTTGGAATGAGTTTATAGGTTGCATACCGTATTATGTGCCGACTTGGTGGCGATATCGAGTCGGGTGATGTGGAGTGCGCAATACAGATTCAATACAGGGGGTAATATAGCATGTGCGGGATTGCCGGCGACTTGTCGTTCCAGAACTCTCCTTCCGACTCGCAAGCACTCGAGCGGATGAGCTGGGCCATGCGCCGGCGCGGGCCGGATGGCGGCGGCATGGTCGTTCGCGACGGGGTCGGCCTGGCCCATCGCCGTCTCAAGATCATCGATCTTACCGAAGCCGGCGCCCAGCCCATGCATGACGCTCAGCTGGGCCTGACGCTCGCCTTCAACGGCTGCATCTACAATCACCGCGAACTGCGCGCCGAGCTGGAAGCCAAGGGCTATCGCTTCTTCTCCACCAGCGACAGCGAGGTGATCCTGAAAGGCTATCACGCCTGGGGGCTGGATGTGGCGAAACGCCTGTCGGGCATGTTCGCCTTTGCCATTGCCGAGCGCGACAGCGGCAAGGTTGTGCTGGGGCGCGACCGTCTGGGCATCAAGCCACTCTACCTGTCCGAGACGCCCGGCCGCCTGTGCTTCGCCTCCAGCCTGCCGGCGCTGCTGGCCGCCGGCGATGTCGACCGCGAGCTCGACCCGGTCGCCCTGCACCAGTATTTCAGCTTCCACGCCGTCGTGCCGTCGCCGCGCACCCTGTTCAAGGGCGTGCGCAAACTGCCGCCGGCCACGCTGATGGAGATCGAGCGCGACGGCACGCGCCGCGAACACCGCTACTGGTCCTGTCCCTACGACATGCGCGAGGAAGAGCGCGGGCTCGATGCCGATGGCTGGCGCGAGCGGATTGCCGAGGCGCTGCGCGGTGCGGTGAAGCGGCGCATGGTCGCCGACGTGCCGATCGGCGTTCTCCTGTCCGGCGGGCTCGACAGTTCCCTGATCGTGGCCCTGCTGGCCGAAGCCGGTGTGAAGGACCTCAACACCTTCTCCATCGGCTTCGAGAGCGTGAATGGCGAAGCCGGCGACGAGTTCCACTATTCCGACATTGTCGCGAAGCATTTCGGCACGCAGCATCACAAGATCGAGATCCCGGCCTCGCGCGCGCTGCGGGCCCTGCCGGAAGTCATTGCCTCCATGTCCGAGCCGATGACCAGCCATGACTGTGTCGGCTTTTTCCTCCTGTCCGAGGAAGTCTCCAAGCATGTCAAAGTGGTCCAGTCCGGCCAGGGGGCCGACGAGGCTTTCGCCGGCTATCACTGGTATCCGCCCATGGCCCGCGCAAACGATGCCTTCGGCACCTATCGCGATGCCTTCTTCGACCGCTCCCACGACGAGATGGCCGAATTGCTGCAGCCCTCCTGGCTGGGCGGCGATCATGCCGGCGATTTTGTGCGCGACCACTTCCAGACACCGGGCGCGGCCTCGCCACTCGACAAGGCCCTGCGGCTGGACACGCATGTCATGCTGGTCGACGACCCGGTGAAGCGGGTCGACAACATGACCATGGCCTGGGGGCTGGAGGCCCGTGTGCCCTTCCTCGATCACGAGGTGATCGAGCTGGCGGCCCGCTGTCCCGCCGAGCTGCATCTGCAGCAGGAGGGCAAGGGCGTGCTCAAGCATCTGGCCCGCCAGGTCCTGCCGCACGAGGTCATCGACCGGCCCAAGGGCTATTTCCCCGTTCCGGCGCTGAAATATCTGCAGGGCGACTTCCTCGACATGGTGCGCGACGCGGTGCGCAGCCGGTCCTTCCGGGATCGCGGCATCGTGCAGGAGACCTATGTCGATCACCTCCTGAAGGATCCCGAAGCGCACATCACCAAGCTGCGGGGGTCCAAGCTCTGGCAGATCGGCGTGCTGGCGCTGTGGCTGCAGACGCATGACGCGCCTGTGAAGCCGGCCCGGGTCGAGGTGGCCGCATGACACGGCCCGGAACCCGACAGCCGGCCGGGGCGATCTCGCACCGGCTCCGGCGCAAGCGCGAACAGGCGCTGCTGCCGGCCGACGAAGCCATTCCGAACGCCGAAGGCGAGGGTGAGGCGATTGTCAGCGATGCGGCGATCGATTGCGGCTGGGGACAATTGCTGTTCGCCCACACCTTCCGCGACCAGAACACGCTGATCGACCGCCTGCTGGCGGAAAAGCCGGACCGGCGCGATATCGCCTTCTATGTCCGCGATCCGCATGTCCTGCTGGCGCTGGCGCCGCAGGAGATCTTTCTCGATCCATCCCACACCTACCGGCTGGAACTGCCCACCTATCGCGATGCCGGCGACCCGCCACGCGGCTTCCAGGTACGGCGCATGGCAACGCGGCCGGATGCCGATGCGGTGAACCGCATCTATGCGGCCTGCGGCATGGTCTCGGTCGATCCGGAGTTTTTCTGGCAGCACCGCGACAGCCGCGAGATCGTCTATTTCGTCGCCATCGACGAGGCGAGCGGCGAGATCATCGGCTCGGTGACGGGGATCGATCACGCCCGCCTGTTCAACGACCCGGAATGCGGTGCCTCGCTGTGGTGCCTGGCGGTGGATCCGCGCGCCAATCATGCCAAGGTCGGCGAGGCGCTGACCCGGCATCTGATCGCGCATTTCTCGGCGCGCGGCTCGCGCCATGTCGACCTGTCGGTGATCCATGACAATGAGTCCGCGATCCGCCTCTATGAACGCCTGGGCTTCGAGCGCACGCCCTTCTTCACGGTCAAGCGCAAGAACCCGATCAACGAAAAGCTCTTCACCGGCGGCAAGTCGCTGGAAGACGGGCTCAACCCCTATGCCGAGATCATCGTCGCCGAGGCCCGCCGCCGCGGCATTGCGGTGGATGTGCTCGACGCCGAGGGCGGGTTTTTCCGCCTGACCTTTGGCGGCCAGTCGGTCGTCTGCCGGGAATCCCTGACCGAACGCACCTCGGCCATCGCGATGAGCCGGTGCGACGACAAGGCCGTGACGCGCCGTCTGATGACCGAGATCGGGCTGGAGGTCGCCGAAGCCGTCGACGGCGGCGATGCCGACGCCGCGCAGGCCCTGCTCGCGCGGGCCGGATCCGTCGTGGTCAAACCGGCGCGGGGCGAGCAGGGGCGGGGCGTGGCCGTCGATATCCGCGACGGCGACAGCCTGGATGCCGCCATCGCCAACGCCCGCAATTACTGTCCCGACGTGCTGGTGGAAACCTGCGTGTCCGGCGACGATCTGCGCGTGATCGTGATAGACCGGGCCGTGGTCGCTGCCGCCCTGCGCAAGCGGCCCGTCGTGGCCGGCGATGGGCGCAAGACCGTGCGCGAACTGGTCGAGGGGCTCAGCCGCCGGCGGGCCGCTGCGACCGGTGGCGAGGCGCGTATTCCGCTGGATGCCGAGACCGGGCGCTGCATCGCAGCCGCCGGTTACGGCTGGGACGATGTCCTGCCGTCGGGCGAAACGCTGGAAGTACGCCTGACCGCCAATCTTCACACGGGCGGCACGCTGCACGATGTGACCGACCTGCTTCATCCGCAGATCGTCGAGGCCTCGATCGCGGCCGCCAAGGCGCTGGATATTCCGGTGGTCGGGCTCGACTTCATCGTCAAGGCGCCGGTGCTGGACGAGTTCGTCTTCATCGAGGCGAACGAGCGTCCGGGACTGGCCAATCACGAACCCCAGCCGGTGGTGGAGCGCTTCCTCGACCTGTTGTTCCCGCGCTCCGCCCGTATCGACAACCTCCGTCCGGGAGCTGACCGTGTCCGAGCTTGAAATCGACGAAACCTATCTGCGCGAAACCCTCAGGACGCTGCTCACCATCCCCAGTCCCAGCGGCTATACCGACAAGATCGCCCGCTGGTGCTGCGAGGAGCTTGAGCGGCTGGGTATCGAGTACGAGTTGACCCGGCGGGGCGCGATCCGGTCGCGTCTGCCGGGCCGCGAGGAACAGCCTGCGCGCGCCATCATCTCCCATGTCGATACGCTGGGTGCCCAGGTCTCCTACATCAAGGATAATGGCCGTCTGTCACTGGCGCCGATCGGTCACTGGTCGGCCCGCTTTGCCGAGGGCGCGCGTTGCACCCTGTTCACCGAGCATGGCAGCTATCGCGGCTCGATCCTGCCGCTGAAGGCCTCTGGGCATGTCTACAACAAGGAAATCGATACCCAGCCGGTCGCCTGGTCGCAGGTCGAGCTGCGCATCGACGCGCCGGTGCACAATGATATCGACGCGGCCGCCATCGGTGTGGCCTCGGTCAGCATGGATTCGCTGGGCATTGCCGTCGGCGATTTCGTGGCCATCGACCCGTGTCCGGAATTCCTGGGCAATGGCTTCATCGTTTCGCGCCATCTGGATGACAAGGGCGGCGTCGCGGCGATGTTCGCTGTCCTGAAGGCGCTCAAGGAGAGCGGGGCCGAACTGCCGGTCGACACGCTCTTCCTGTTCTCGATCTCCGAGGAGGTCGGCGTGGGCGCGTCCTCGATCCTGACCCATGACGTCGCCTCCATGGTGGCCGTCGACAATGGCGCCGTCGCGCCCGGCCAGAATTCCAAGGAGACCGGCGTCACCATCGGCATGGCCGACATGACGGGGCCGTTCGACTATCACCTCACGACCAAGCTGATCCATCTGGCCAAGAGCAGGCAGATTCCCTTCCAGCGCGACGTGTTCCGCTATTACCGCTCGGACGCGGCCTCGGCCATCGAGGGCGGGGCGGATGTGCGCACGGCGCTGGTGACCTTCGGCATCGACGCCTCGCACGGCTATGAACGCGTGCACGAGAACGCACTGTTTTCAGTCGCGCGCCTGTTGAAGGCCTATGCGCTGAGCGCGGTCGAGATCGAGCGCGACGCCGAGCCGTCGGGCGATCTGGAAGGCTTTACCGACCAGCCGACCGAGCCCGCCGAAGCCGGCGAATAAGGGAGCCCGTCAGGAGCATTTTCAGCAAAAGTGGGAACCGGTTTTGCGGTTCGAAAATGCGACCACAGAAGAGCCAGGGCTATTTCATCGATGCTGAGGTCGATGAAATGGCCCTAGGAGCGCCAGTACCCGTCTTCCTCGTCATCATCGTCGAGGGCGTCGTCGTCGATATCGTCCTCGTCCTCCATGACAAGGCCGGAATCGGCGAAGGCCATGGCGGTCTCCTCGTCTTCTTCACCGGTTTCGGTTTCCGCCTCCTCGCTGGCGATCTCGGTGAGCTCATAGACCGAGACACTGGTCGCCGACGTCGCCTCGAAACCGGCCTTGTCGGTATCCTTGGCCGGCGGCTTGCCGGTGCGGCGGTAGAGCATGGCGCCGAACAGGCCGAACAGGATCACCGCAGCGTAGAGGAAGAGCCCCGACGTTCCCACCAGGCTCATCGTAGCGCCGGCGATCACCGGGCCGATCATCGCGCCGGTGGCATAGACCGTCAGAATGCCCGACATCATGTTGGTCGCCTGGCCCTCATCCGCGCGGTCGGCGGCGTGGGCTGCGGCAATGCCGTAATAGGATTGCGCCCCGGCCCCCCAGATGCCGGCAATCACGAAGACCGCGATCAGCGGCAGAACGCTCGACATCAGCCCCAGTACCACGCCCGCAATGCCGGCCGTGACCGCCAGGGCGGCGATCACGAGGCGGCGGTCGATCCGGTCGGAAATCATCCCGGCCGGCCATTGCGCGATCACGCCGCCACCGACCATGAAGGCGGAGAAGACCGCTGCCGTGGCGGCGACGGACTCGGTTCCCATCCCGCCGACATAGACGGCGTAGAGCTGCATCACCGCGCCATTGACCAGACCCGCGGATCCGGCGGCGATGACGGCGGACGGTGCGGTCTTCCAGATCCGCAGCGGACCGAAGGGCTCGGCCGAGGGCGCGGCCGGCTGGGCGCGGTTGGTGGCCGAGGCCGGGATCAGGCTGGCCGTGTAGAGCGCGGCCACGATCATGAAGCCGACGGCCGCGCCGGGCGGGACCGAGGCGACCAGGAAGGGGCCGAGGATGAAGCCGATCTTGGCGGTCACCAGGTAGAAGCTGAGAATGGCACCGCGCTTGTCGCTGGGGGCAGCGTCGGCGACCCAGCTTTCGCCGGAGGCCAGGAAGCCGGCCACGCACACGCCCATGATGAACTGCATCACCAGCCACCAGGCCAGGGCGTCGCTGGCATAGAGGAGGGCGGCCGCAATCGAGGTCACGCCGGCAAAGGCGGCAACAGCACGGATATGACCGATGCGGCGGATCTCGCGCGGGGCGAAGTGTGCGCCCAGCAGGAAGCCGAAGGCATAGCCGGAGACGATGGTACCGATCTTCAGCGTCGAGGCGCCGCCGGAAATCAGCGCCAGCGGACCCACCACCGACAGGGCGCCCGCTGCCATCTGCAGCATGGCCAGGGCCAGCACGATCGCGGCGACATTTCGATAGCTTTCGCCCCGGCGCCGGGGCTCGGGGTCCAGGGCGGTGTCGTCGGTCGGATCGGTCATGATGGGCATCGCGGGGTCAGCTCTCGGACGGGCAAGCTTCGCCCATCGCGTGCCCCGTATCAAGCGTGCCAAGTGCCCGTCAGATGGGAAGTTTTGTCGTGTTCTTGATCGCTTCCATGGCAAAGCTGGCGCTGACGTCGGACAGGGGCGCAATGGCGATCAGCTTCTTGTAGACCTCGTCATAGGCCCGCACGTCGGGCAGGCAGAGCTTGATCAGATAGTCGATATCGCCGCTCAGCCGGTAGAATTCGACCACTTCAGGCATGCGGCGCACGCCCTCGGCAAAGCGTCCGAGCCATTCCGCATCATGCCGGCTGGTGCGCACCGCGATGAACAGGGTGGCCTGCAGGCCCAGCGCCTCCGGGTCGAGCAGGGCGACGTGTTTCCGGATGATGCCGGCCTCGGCAAGGCGCTTCAGGCGCCGGGCGGTCGGCGTCGCGCTGAGGCCGATCAGGTCGGCCAGTTCCTGCACGGTCCGGTCGGAGTCGCTCTGGATCTCGCGCAGAAGCCGGCGGTCATAGTCGTCAATCTCCACGAACTGTCTCCTTGTTGGCGAAAATCACCATAGGTGTGCCCCTGACAGGTTTCAATTGGCGAAAATAGCCCCGGAAAACATGGTCTAGTCGCTCTTCAGCCAGGAAGGAGCAGACCATGTTCGACGAAAGCCGCACCGAAACCCTCATCGACCGGGTCCGGGCCGGACTTGCGGGCGGCGATGTGCGGCTGGAAACGCCCTTCGGATCGCGGCCACTCTTCTATGCCGACTACACGGCATCCGGCCGGGCCCTGGCGGAGATCGAGGCGGTCATGCAGCGCCTGGCGTCGGACTATGCCAATCCCCACACCGAGGACAGCGCGACCGGCCGGGCCAGCAATGCCTGGATGCGCGAGGCGGAACGCATCATCAAGTCGGCCGTCAATGCCGGTCCCGGCGATTGCCTGATCCCGTGCGCCGCCGGCGCGACGGGCGCGATCCACAAGCTGCAGGAAATCCTGGGGCTGGCCATTCCGCCCGCCACCCGCGCCGCGCTGGGCGGTCTTGAGGACTACGAGCCTGACACCGTCGTTTTCGTCGGCCCCTACGAACACCATTCCAACGAGCTGACCTGGCGCGAGAGCCTGGCCGAGACGGTGACCATTCCGCTGGCTGCCGATGGCGGGATCGACCTGTCCGCCCTCGCTGCCGCTCTCTCGGATCCGCGTCATGCCGGCAAGCGCAAGATCGGCGCCTTCTCCGCGGCGTCGAATGTCACCGGAGTGCGCACGGATGTCACCGCTCTGGCGCGCTGCCTGCACGCGCATGGTGCTATTATGTGTCTCGACTGCGCCGCGAGTGCACCCTATCTGCCGATCGACATGCACCCGTCCGATCCGGAAGCCGCGATCGATGCGGTGTATTTCTCGCCGCACAAATTCGTCGGCGGTCCGGGCAGCTGCGGTCTCCTCCTGTTCAATGGCGCACTCTATCCCGAACACCTCCCACCGACCCTCTCCGGCGGTGGCACGGTGCGCTATGTCTGGCCGGGCGGGCATGATTTCATCGACGATATCGAAGCGCGCGAGCGGGCCGGAACGCCGGGCCTGCCGCAATTCGTCCGCGCTGCGCTGGTGCTGAAACTTCAGACCGAAATCGGTCATGACACGATTGCAGCGCGTGAACACCGGGCGCTGGAAACGGCCCTGTCCCGCTGGACGGCCAATCCGCGGATCGAGGTTCTCGGACCGGCCGACCCGGCCAGGCGTATCGGGATTGTTTCCTTCAACCTTTTGAGCGGCAACGGAAATCGCGTTCCGCCGCGGCTGGTGACGGTGCTGTTGAACGATCTGTTCGGGATCCAGTCGCGCGCCGGCTGCTCCTGCGCCGGCCCTTATGGTCATCATCTGCTCGGCATCGGGGACGACGAGACCATGGCGATCCGCGAGCGGGTTCTGGCGGGCGAAACCGGCGCGCGTCCGGGCTGGTGCCGGGTCAGCCTGCACTGGACGATGAGCGCGGACGATGTCGATTTTCTCGTCTCTGCCGTCGAATTCCTCGCCGGGCACGCCGACGTGTTTGCGCGCTTCTATGATTGCGACGAGCGCACGGGCAGCTGGGCCTGGGGCGGCGATGTGCCGGAGCGCCAGGAGACGGGTTTTCCGAAGCGCCTGTTGTCAGAGCCGCAGTTTGTACGGAATTGCGAGGCGGTGCGGGATCTGCGCGAATTGCGGCGCGAGGCCTTTGCCACGGCGCGGGACGTGCTGGCGCGCTTCAGCGATCCGGTTCACTAAATTCAGACAGGCCGCCGGTGGCGCAGTACGCCCTCGCTCGCCAGCAGGCGGTCGATGGCCTCGCGCTGGTCCGCCGTTGCCAGGGTCCGCCGTGGATAGAGCGGTGAGGCGCTGTCGCGGTCATCGATCCAGGGCGCGTCCCACAATTCGGTATTGCGGATAAAGGCCCGGGCCCGGGCCTCTCCGCCGGTTTCAAGACAGCCGACCAGACAGGTATCGACATAGGATTGCGGGATGGGATGGCCGGCGTCGGCCCGGACCTGTTCGCGGTTCACCACGATCCAGTAGCGGCCATCGGGCAGGGCGCCCTGTTCGGGATCGGCCGGCAGCACGGTCTCGCGCGGCAGCTCGGTAAAGACATAGCCGCGCTCGCGATGCCGCAGGGCATCGGTGATCTCGGTGGGCACCAGTGCGGCATCCAGCGCATGCCCGGGCGCAGCGCGGACACCGGCATAGGTCGCGGCCTCGTCCGTGTACCGGACCGTCCAGCCCCGGCGCCAGCCCAGCGCTATGACCGGCCGCGCCGGCTCGGTCAGGCCGGAATAGGTGGTGCGGCTGTAGCTGGAAAGCAGGCTGCCATAGCCGACAACATAATCTCTCGCTGACATGGTGACGTCCCGGTTTGCTGCGGCCCGAAAAGGCAAACGGCGCGAGCCTGCGCCCGCGCCGTTCATCTTGGGTCCGGTGCCCCCCGGGTCCAGCCCCCAATGTCAGTCGGTGCGCGTTATTGCGCCCGGCGGCTGGTGCGCGTGGAGTAGGAGGCCTGCGCCACCGGAACTTCTTCCGAATAGCTGTCATCCTGCACCTGCACATCCGTGCCGTAGAGATAGGTATTGCCGCGCTGCGGCGCCGGAGCGGCCCGGTTCTGGGCGACAGCCGGGATCTCGGTGCTGGTCGGCGGGTTGTAGCCCGGCAGCTCGATGTCCTCGCAGTCGACCAGGCGCCATTCCCAGCGCTCTTCGGTGCGCAGGGAGTAACGGGTGACGGTTTCCGTCTCTACCGGCACGACATGGCTGTCGACGCTGGCGTGCTGGTCGACGACCTGGATGCGGTAGGTGTCGCGCAGTTCCTCGATCGGAACCTGTTCGAAACGCGCTTCCTGGACGAGCACGTCGCGCGTGATGGTGGCGTATTCTGCAGGGTGCTCGACTTCGCGGATCTGGGCCGGCTGCACCACGATATTACGGGTGACGGTGCGATACTCGCCCTCTTCCTCGACGAGACACCAGACTTCGCCGGTCTCGCTGTCGAAGCGGGTCATCTGGGCACCCGGCGTATAGCCCCGGCGCCAGACCATGCGCGGCTCGCGGACCATGATGGTCTCGGTCACCGTATCGTGGACCGCCGGTTCGACGACGTATTCCACATAGGCCGGACGAACCTGCACCGTCTCGGTGACGGTCTCGTAGACCGGCTCGGTGACGATGTAGCGCATCCCGGCTTCGCGGGAGATGTATTCGCGGCGCTCCTCGCGCAGGCGCGGCGGGGCCACGGTGTAGCGCTCATAGCTGTCCTGCGTGGTGACCTGTTCGGAATAGGCGTCGTATTCCGGCGCGATCCGGACGCGGGCATAGCACTCGCCGGCGGCCGCGCTGTTCGGCGGATCCGGCGGGAACCATTCGGCATCGCCGGCAAGAGCGGCGGATGCCGAGATGAGTGCGGCGGCCGAGCCGCACAGAAGCGTGTGTCGGAGCATGTGATTCCCCCTCTGTCGACACTGCGGCGACCGACACGCGGCCTCGCAAATCGAGCGGATGCTAGCGCAAATTGCAGGCATGGTTAAGAAAGATTAACCATGCCTGCCCGGAAAACACCCATCAGGGGAATTGGTGACGGATATTCCCTATCCAGTTGTTTTTGCGCGCTATGGCGTAACCGTCGCGCCCATCATGGCCATCATGATGTAGCCGGTCAGCATGGCTGCCCCGGTCCCGACGATGTAACCGACCACGGCCAGCATCACGCCAACCGGCGCCAGCGACGGATGGAAGGCGGAAGCCACCACCGGTGCCGAGGCCGCGCCGCCGATATTGGCCTTGGACCCGACCGCGATGAAGAAGGTCGGTGCCTTGATCAGCCAGGCGACGGCGAGCAGCAGGATGACGTGCACGGCCATCCAGATCAGGCCGATAATGAAGAACTCCGTGTTCCGGAAAATCGCCGTGATGTCCATGCGCAGGCCGATCGTGGCGACCAGCACATAGATAAACACCGAACCGACTTTCATCGACCCGGCGCCGGTCAACTGGCGGGCACCCGTGAAGGACAGGGCGACGCCTGCGACGGTGGCCGTCAGCATCAGCCAGAAGAAGCCGGAATCCAGCCCGAAATCGGTCAGGCCCGGCATGTTGGCGCCGATCCAGGGCCCCATGATATCGGCGATGACATGCGCCAGACCGGTCATGCCCAGACCGATGGCGACGATGATCATCAGGTCTTTCAGCTCGGGCACGCGCGCATGCTCCTGCTCGAACTTTTCCGCCTTGGCGCGCAGTTCGTCGACAGCGCCGGCATCGGCCTTGAGGAAACCGTCGATCTGCCTGGCATTGGCGACGCCGAGCAGCAGGACGGCCATCCAGATATTGGCGACGATGATGTCGACGGCGATCCAGGCAGAATAGACCTCGCTGCCCACGCCGAAGAATTCATACATCGCGGCCTGGTTGGCGCCGCCGCCGATCCAGGTGCCGGCCACGGTCGCCATGCCGCGCCAGACAGCGTCCGGTCCGGTGACGCCGACGATATCGGGGAAGAGGATGCTGGCGATGAACAGAGCGACCGGGCCGCCGATCACCACGCCGATCGTGCCGGTAAAAAACATGATCAGCGCCTTGGGCCCCAGCCGCAGTGTCGCCGGCAGGTCGGCTGACATCGTCAGAAGCACCAGGGCGGCCGGCAGCAGGTAGCGCGAGGCGACGAAATAGGTCTGCGACTCTTCCGGATCGACGATGTTGAAGAGGTTCAGGAGCGAGGGCAGGAAGTAGCAGAGCAGAAGCGGCGGGAAGATCCGGTAGAAGGTCTTCGCGGCCTTGTTCTGGAGGCTGGAGGTCCAGAATACGGCGCCCAGAAGCAGGGCGAGCAGGCCCATGACGACGGCATCATTGCTCACCAGCGGTGCGGTTTCGGCTTCCATGATCTCCCCTCGTGGATCGCGTCTGCTTTTTACAGGGGGCGGATAAGACCGGGTTTGAGGCCTGCGGGCAAGGCCGCAACGCAAAACGGCCCGGTCGGGGGACCGGGCCGTTTCGTGTGCGTGGCAGATCACTTACCAGATGGAGACGCGCTCTTCCGGCGGCAGGTAGAGGTCATGTTCCTCGGTCACGCCGAAGGCCTCGTACCAGACGTCCATATTCCGCACGACGCCATTGGTCCGGTACTGGCCGGGGCTGTGCGGGTCGGAGAGCAGTTGCGCCCGGGCCGCATCTTCCAGCTGCAGGACGCGCCAGACCTGTGCCCAGGATAGGAAGAAGCGCTGAGCCGGCGTGTAGCCATCGAGCTCTTCGGGAACGTCATGCTCGGCGGCATACATCTGGAACGCCCGCCAGGCCATCGAGAGACCGCCGATATCGCCGATATTCTCGCCCAGGGTCAGCTGGCCGTCGACATTCATGCCCTCGACCGGCGAGAACTGCTCGTACTGTGCCACGATCTGGTCGGTGCGGGCGTCGAACTGTTCGCGCGAGGCATCGGTCCACCAGTTGCGCAGCACGCCTTCGCCATCGGACTGGCTGCCCTGATCGTCGAAACCGTGACCGATTTCGTGGCCGATAACGGCACCGATTCCGCCGAAGTTGACGGCCGGGTCGGCATTCGGATCGAAGAAGGGCCCCTGCAGGATGGCGGCCGGGAAAACGATCTCATTGCCGGTGGAGTTGTAGTAGGCGTTCACCGTTTGCGGCGACATGCCCCACTCCCAGTGGCGGATCGGGCCGCGCAGGCGGTCGCGGCTGTCGGCACGGAACCAGGCATTGACGCGCTCGGCATTGCCGAACAGGTCATCTTCGCGGATCTCGATGCTGGAATAGTCGGGCCAGACATCGGGATAGCCGATCTTCGGCAGGAAGGTCTCCAGCTTGGCCAGCGCTTCGGTCTGGGTCTCTTCGTCCATCCACTCGAGCGTTTCGATACGTTCACCGAGGGCAGCGCGCAGATAGCCGACCAGTTCTTCCATCTGGGCCTTGTGCTCGGCCGGGAAGTATTGCTCGACATAGATCTGGCCGATCGCCTGGCCCAGATTGCCGTTGACGAACTGGATCGCCCGGCGGTCGCGCGGACGCGGCTCAGCCGTCCCGCTCAGCGTGCGGCCCCAGAAATCGAAGGACCGCTCATAGACTTCTTCGCTCAGAAGATTGGCCGTCGCGTTGAGATAGCCGAATGCCAGATAGTCCTGCCAGGTCTCGACGGGCGTGTCCTGGAAGATGGCGGCCGCAGCGTCGATCGCGGAGGTCTGGGAGACGATGAAATTCGTCTGGTCGGCAAAATCGCTGCCCTCGAGGAAGGCGGTCCAGTCGAACTCCGGCGCGAACTCGCGCAGCTCGTCCAGCGTCATCGGGTTGTAGGTTGCGACACGGTCGCGGGTCTGGGCCGGCGTCCAGTAAACCTCGGCCAGCGCCGTTTCCAGCGCGATGATCCGGTCGGCCCGGGCCTCGCCGTCCTCATAGCCCAGGAAGCCGAACATGTCGGCGATATAGGACCGGTAAGCCGCGCGGTATTCCACGAAACGCTCGTCGTCGAGCAGGTAGTAGTCGCGCGTCGGCAGGTGCAGACCGCCCTGGTTGATGTAGACAATGTAGTGGCTGGGATCGCCTTCATTGCGCGAGATATTGGTGCCGATCATCGAAGGATAGCCGGGCAGGCCGAACAGGCGCGCGATATCGGCATGCGTTTCGGCGTCGGCGATCGGGGCCAGGCCCGGGCGCACCGGATCAATGCCGCGGGCATTGATCGTGTCGACGTCCATGTAGCTGGCATAGAGGTCGCCGACCTGCTGGGCGAGCGAACCGGCTTCGGCGTCGGACGCGGCGGAGTCCTGGATGATGCCCTCGATCCGGTCTTCCGAACGCAGATAGAGCTCGTGGAAGGCGGTGTAGGAGGAGAAACCGGCCGGGATCTCGGTGTTCTCGAGCCAGCCTTCATTCACATAGCGGAAGAAGTCATTGCCGGGATGGATTGTGGTCGAGATGTGCTGGGTCTCGACGCCCCACTCCCCCAGCTCCGCGTCCTGGGCCTGGGCCCAGCCGGAAACCGCAAGACAAAGCGCCAGGCCGGCGGTGCCGGCGCGCAGAATGGATTTCATGGATTTTCCCCATTTGAAACTAGACAGCAGGGGGAAGATGCCGGGCGAAGCCCGTCGGCTGTGTGGGGACTTCCTTACGGTTCAGCAAGAAAAAGGCCCGGTCCTGCGACCGGGCCTGATCCTGTAGGCGGAGGCTCGCCTACCAGATGGAGACGCGCTCTTCCGGCGGCAGGTAGAGGTCGTCATCCTCGGTCACGCCGAAGGCCTCGTACCAGACGTCCATGTTGCGCACGACGCCGTTGACGCGATATTGCGACGGGCTGTGCGGGTCGGTGGTCAGGCGCGAAACCAGGGCGTCTTCGGTGTAGAGCCGGCGCCAGACCTGGCCCCAGGCGAGGAAGAAGCGCTGGTCCTGGCTGAAACCGTCCAGCTCGGCCGGGACTTCATGGTCCGCGGCGTAGAGCTGGAAGGCCCGGTAGGCCATCGAGAGACCGCCGATGTCCCCGATATTCTCGCCCAGCGTCAGGCGGCCGTCGACGGTCATGCCCTCGACCGGCGAGAACTGCTCGTACTGCGCCACGATCTGGTCGGTGCGGGCATCGAACTGCTGACGCGAGGTGTCGGTCCACCAGTTGCGCAGCACGCCGTCACCGTCGGACTGGCTGCCCTGGTCGTCGAAGCCATGGCCCATTTCGTGGCCGATCACCGCACCGATGCCGCCGAAATTCACGGCCGGGTCTGCATAGGGGTCGAAGAACGGTCCCTGCAGGATGGCAGCCGGGAAGACGATTTCGTTGGAGGTCGAGGAATAATAGGCGTTCACCGTCTGCGGCGACATGAACCATTCCCAGTCGCGGATCGGGCCACGCAGCCGGTCGCGGCTGTCGGCGCGGAACCAGGCATTGATCCGCTCGTTGTTGCCCCACAGATCATCCTCGCGGATCTCGATGCTGGAGTAATCGGGCCAGACGTCGGGATAGCCGATCTTCGGCAGGAACTTGTCCAGCTTGTCGAAGGCTTCGACGCGGGTCTCGTCGTCCATCCATTCCAGCGTCTCGATACGCTCGCGCAGGGCGGCGCGCAGATAGCCGACCAGCTCGTCCATCTGTTCCTTGTATTCCGGCGGGAAATAGCGCTCGACATAGATCTGGCCGATGGCCTGACCCAGATTGCCGTTGACGAACTGGATCGCCCGGCGGTCGCGCGGACGCGGCTCTTCCGTACCGTTCAGTGTGCGGCCGTAGAAGTCGAAGGAGCGGTCGTAGAAGGCCTGTGTCAGCTGGTCGCGATGGCTCTCCATCCAGTGGAAGGCGAGATAATCCTTCCAGGTCTCGACCGGGATTTCGCTGAACAGCTGGGCCTGCGACTGGATGGCCGTGTTCTGGCGCACCACGAACTCTTCCTGGTCGGCGAAGTCGAGGGCGGTGAAGAAGGTTTCCCAGGGGAAGCCAGCGGCATAACCGCTGACATCCTCGGCGGACATCAGATTATAGGTCGCCACGCGGTCGCGGCTCTCGGCGCGCGTCCAGTGGATTTCCGCCAGCGCGGTTTCCAGGTCGAGGATCGCCTGGGCCCGCTCGGCGCCATTGTCCATGCCGATCATCTCGAACACGTCGGCGATGTATTCCAGATAGGCCTCGCGATAGGTCTCGAAGCGCTCGGTGTCTTCCAGGTAATAGTCGCGGTCCGGCAGGCCGAGACCGCCCTGGCTCACCGAGACGATATAGCGCTGGGGATTGCCCGGGTCGCGGCCGACATAGGCACCGAAGATCGACTGGGTGCCCGGCGCGCCCATCAGGCTGGCGATGTCGTCATGCGACTGGGCCGCCGCGATGCGCTCGAGGCCGGGACGGGCCGGATCGAGACCCAGTTCTTCCAGACGGTCGGTATCCATGTAGGAGGCGTAGAGATCGCCGACCTGCTGCGGCAGGGTGCCGTCGGCGGCGTCGCTTTCGGCGGATTCCAGGATAATGCCCTCAATCCGGTCTTCGGAACGCAGATAGAGTTCGGTGAAGGAGCCGAAATTCGAGAAGCCGGCCGGGATCTCGGTGGTGTCGAGCCAGCCTTCATTGACGTAGCGGAAGAAGTCGTCGCCCGGATCGACCGTGTCGGAGATGTGCTGGGTCTCGACACCCCAGTCGCCCAGTTCCGGAGCATGTTCATTGCTCGCGGTTTCGGTCGCGGCGTCATGGCTCTCGCCGGACGCGCCGGTTTCGGCCGCCGGCGTTTCGTCTTCCGGCTGTTCGCTTGCCGGCTGGCAGGCGGCAAGCAGAGCAAGGCACGCCGTGCCCAGAAGCAGTTTCTTCATGGTGACACTCCCCAATCGGTCTGATTCATGAAACTTGCCGGAAACACTAGGGCGGGACGGCCGGGCCGCAAAGGCATGGCCTGCGTTTTCCGGCGAATGCGCAAGGAAAAACGGCCCGGCTTGGGAAGCCGGGCCGTCAAGCATCTACCAGATGGAAACGCGTTCCTCGGGCGGAAGATAGAGGTCGTCCTCTTCCGTCACGCCGAAGGCCTCGTACCAGGCATCGAGGTTCCGCACGACGCCGTTGGTGCGGTATTGCGACGGGCTGTGCGGGTCGGTGGTCAGGCGCGAGATGAGGTTGTCCTCGCGATAGAGGCGCCGCCACACCTGGGCCCAGGCCAGGAAGAAACGCTGGTCGCCGGTGAAGCCGTCGATCACCGGGGCCTCGCCATTGCAGCAGGCGTCGAGATGGCGGTGATAGGCGGTGTAGGCCATCTGCAGGCCGCCCAGATCGCCGATATTCTCGCCCATGGTGAAAGTGCCGTTCACGAAGCGGCCTTCGACGGGAGAGTAGCCGTCGTACTGGGCGCCGAGCCGGTCGGCGCGTTCCTCGAAACGCTCATTCGTCTCGCCGGTCCACCAGTCGCGGATCGCGCCGGTCTCGTCGAAGCGGCGGCCCTGATCGTCGAAGCCGTGACCGATCTCGTGACCGATCACCGCGCCGATGCCGCCATAATTGACCGCGGCGTCGGCGTGCGGATCGAAGAAGGGCGGCTGCAGGATACCGGCCGGGAAAGTGATCTGGTTCATCAGCGGGTTGTAGGACGCGTTCACCGTCTGCGGCGGGTAGGGCCATTCGCCCCGGTCGACCGGTCCATCGAGATCCTCGACCTGCTCGTTCCAGGCGAACTCGCGCAGGCGCACGATATTGCCGAAGATGTCGTCGGCACGGATTTCCAGCGCGGAATAGTCCTGCCACTCATCCGGGTAACCGATGCGCGGCTCGAAGGTGGACAGCTTGGTCAGCGCATTGGCGCGGGTCTCGTCATCCATCCATTCGAGCGACTGGAGACGCTCTTCGAAAGCGGCCGTCAGGTTCGCGACCAGCTCTTCCATCGCGTCCTTGGACGAAGGCGGGAAGTGACGCTCGACATAGATCTGGCCAACGGCCTCGCCGAGCTGGCCGCCAACGAGGTTCACGCCGCGGCGATCGCGCGGCCGCTGTTCCTCGGTGCCGTTCAGGACCGCGCCATACATGTTGAAGCTGGCCTGGTCGAAGGCTGCCGGGAGCTGGGCCGCATTGGAGCGCAGGAAATGGAAGGTCATGTAGTCCTTCCACACGTCGACCGGGGTTTCCTCGAAGATCGCGCCAGCGCCTTCGATGGCGCTGGGCTGGGCGACCAGATAGGTGGCAACGCCGTCGAGGCCGAGCTGGGCCATGGCCTGCGGAAAGCCGAATTGCGGTGCCAGCGCGTCGAGCTGGTCGATCGGCATGGGATTGTAGATCTTCTGGATGTCGCGGCTGTCGGCCTGGGTCCAGTGGACCTCGGCGAGGCGCGTTTCCAGGGCAAGGATCGCGTCGGCCTTCGCGTCGCCGTCCTCGATCCCTGCGAGGGCGAACATCTCCGCGATGAAGGCGCGATACGCGTCACGATATTCTGCGTTCTCGTCTTCCAGATAATAGTCGCGATCCGGCAGGCCGAGGCCGCTCTGACCGACAAAGACGGTGTAGCGCGTGGTGTCGGCCGGATCGGGGATGATGCCGACGCCGAACGGGCTTTGATGGTGGATCGTCGCGAACAGCGCGTTGATATCGTCATGGCTGGCCGCTGCAGCGATCTCGTCGAGATAGGGCTGGGCCGGAGCCAGACCGCGTTCCTCGATCGCTGCCGTGTCCATCCAGGAGCCGTACAGGTCGCCGACCTTCTGTTCGACCGTGCCGTCCGCGGCCTCACGGGCGGCCAGCTCGGTGATGATTTCCTGCACGTGCACTTCCGCTTCCAGTGCGAGCTCGGTGAACATGCCGTAGTTGGAGCGGTCGGCGGGGATCTCGGCCTCGTCCAGCCAGGTGCCGTTGGCGTACTGGTAGAAATCGTCGCCGGCATCGATCTCGGTGTTCATGCCCGCGAGATCGAAACCCCATTCGCCGATCTCGGGCTGTCCGGCCGGTTGTGTGACGGCAGCAGAGTGTTCCTGTTGTGCGGTATCGGTCTGGCCACAGGCGGCGACCAGCGCCAGCACCGCGGTGCCAAGCAGCAGCTTCTTCATAGGATGCATCCCCAAAATACGCTTCGCGAAAATGTTTCGCCCCACGTTGTGTACAACGCGGGGCGAGACTTGGCTATTGAGCGGATGTGTTGTCCGCGGGCTATTCGGCAGGCGTTTCTTCCAGATGTCCCGGAAGCTCGCCGTGTGCGAAGTCGGTATCGGTGTAGTGCTCGCCGAACCGCGGCTGGCGCTCGCCGGTCCACATGGCGCGGAACAGGCGGGCGATATCGACCCCGATCGCGTACATGGCCGGAACCAGCAGCAGGGTCAGGAAGAGGGCGAACACGACCGCGAAGCCCAGTGCCACGACCATCGGCTTGAGGAATTCCGCCTGGGTCGAGGTTTCCGCCATCATGGGGAAGATGCCCAGGAAGGTGGTCACCGAGGTCAGCAGGATCGGGCGGAAACGCTGCACGCCGGCATCGACCAGGGCCTGGAAGGCGCCCACGCCGTTGGCCCGCAGGCGGTTCACGAAGTCCAGCAGCACCAGGTTGTCGTTGATAACGACCCCCGCGGCTGCCCCCACACCGAAGTAGGAGAACAGGGCGATCGGCATCCCGAACAGGAAGTGTCCGAAGATCGCGCCGGTCAGTGCGAACGGGATCGCCACCATGATGGCCAGCGGCTGGAAGTAGGACCTAAAGGCCACGGCCAGCAGGATGTACATCGAGCCCAGGGCCAGGATGAGCAGGTTGATCAGCTCGGCCACGAATTCGCGTTCGCCTTCGGCCTGACCGATCTCGTCCCGCGACAGGCTGGGGAATTGCGCGTCGAAGGTCGGGAAGAAGTCCTCGTTCAGACTCTGGTTGATGTCGCCGCGTGCCGCCGGATCGGATAGCTCGGCCGACACCGTGACAGTGCGCATGCCATTGCGTCGGTTGATCCGGTTCAGACCCGGTGCGAAATGCGCCTCGGCGACCGAGGACAGCGGCACTTCGCGGCCATCGCTGGTGCGGATGCGGATTTCCTGCAGCGTGTCCAGCGAGCGGCGGGAGGCCTCGTCCATGCGGACCTGAACCCGTACATCCTGGCCGTCGCGCGGCAGGCGCTGGGCTTCCTCGCCGTAGAAGGACTGGCGCACCTGGCGTGTGACGTCCTGCAGGGTCACGCCCAGGGCCTGGGCGTTCGGGCGCAGGCTGAACTGCAATTCCTCGGTCGAGGTCTGCAGGCTGTCGACCACGTCATAGAGCGTGTCATAGCTGCGCAGCTGCTCTTTCAGGGCATCCGCCGCTTCACGCAGGGTGGCGAGGTCCGGGTGGGACAGGGCGAAGGTCATGCGGCTGCCGCCATCATTGATGGTGGAGTCCAGGCGCACTTCCTCGGCATCCGGGATCGGACCCAGGAATTCGCGGATCTGCTGCGCGACGTCAGCCGTGGGCAGGTGACCCGGGCGTTCCGCCGGCACGGCCAGCTCGATCCAGGCCCGCACCCGGCCATCGGACGCGATGGTGGAGCGGCTTTCGATCATGTCATTCTCGCCAGGGTACTCCCGGCGATAGTACTCCAGAGCTTCAGCCTGGGCGTCGTCCAGCTGCTGGCGGACCTGCTCGGTCCGGTTCCAGGGCGTGCCCTCGGCCAGCTGGATATTCACCTGGATCGTCTCGTTCTCGATCTGCGGCATGAAGACGGAACCGACGCGGTTCGTCATCAGCAGGGCGATGGAAACCAGGAAGATCATCAGGAAGCCGACCAGCGTCGCATAGCGGTTGCGGATCGCCAGCTTGGCGGCCGGACGATAGATACTGCGGGCGAACCAGATCAGCGAGTTTGCGATGGACCGCTGGAACTTGATCAGCGGGCCGAAGAAGCCTGTCTCCGACTGCGGTTTCATGTGCGACAGGTGAGCCGGCAGGATCAGCAGTGACTCGACCAGCGAGAAGGCGAGGGCGGCAATCACGACGAGCGAGATCTGCCGGGTGAACTGCACTTCCGGACCGGTCAGCAGCATCCAGGGCGAGAACATCATGATCGTCGTGATGACTGCAAAGATGACCGGTTTGGCCACCATCTGGGTCCCGATGATCGAGGCCGTCAGGCCAGGTTCACCGCGTTCGACCCGGTCGTGGATGTTTTCCCCGACCACGATGGCGTCGTCGACCACGATCCCGATCACGATCAGGAAGGCGAACAGCGACAGCATGTTCAGCGACACGCCCATCATCGGCAGGATCAGGAAGGCGCCGCCGAAAGCGGTGAAGATGCCGACCGTCACCCACACGGCCACGATCGGCCGCAGGAAAAGGAAGAGCGTGATCAGCACCAGGATGCCACCGAACAGCGCGGAGCTGGAAATTGTCTCCATGCGGTCGGAGTACATTTCCGAATTGTCCCACCACAGCGAGATGCTCACGCCTTCGGGCAGTTCGGCCTGCTTGCGCTCGATGAAGTCATGGACCGCGGCGGCGGTATCGACCACGTCGATACCGGGCGATTGCTCGACCACGATCAGCACCATGGTCTCGCCGTTGTAGGTGGCTTCCATATTGCTGTCGACGAAGCCGTCGGTGACACGGGCAACATCACTGATGCGCAGCGTGCCGCCGGCGCTGGTCTGGCGGATGATGATGTTTTCGAACTCGGGCGCAGTATCGGCCAGCTGGCGTGCGGTCAGGCCGAATTCACCCAGCTCGGTCCGCACGGTACCGGCGGAGGCGTTGAGGGAGGAGGCCCGCACAGCCCGCACGATCTCGTCGAAGGACAGGTTGTAGCGGCGCAGATTGTCCTCGGAGACCTCGATCGAGACTTCTTCGCCCCGCGATGCCCAGAGATTGACGATGGATGCGCCGGGCAACTGGGCGACCTCGTCGCGAACCTCGCGGCCGATGGCCTGCAGGTCGCGCCGGTCGATATCGCCGTGGACGGCAAAGCCGACGACCTGTTCCTGGTTGCGCCACTGCGACACGATCGGACGGTAAGCCGAAGGCGGCAGATTGTTCACCGAGTCGACTTCAAGCTTGATGTTGTCGATGAACTCGCCGATGTCGACGTTGCGCTTGCCCTCGATATTGACGTAGCCGACGCTTTCACGGGCGGTCGAGGTGATGGTCTCGATCCCGTCCATGTCCGCGAGGGCTTCCTCGATACGGACGACAATCTGCTCTTCGATGTCCTGGGGCGAGGCGCCGGGCCAGGAGACCGACACGGTCGCGCCGTTGAAGGACGCCGTCGGGAAGACTTCCCGGTTGAGCATGTTGTAGCCCAGGAAACCGCCGACGATGGCGACGATCATCAGCAGGTTGGCGGCGACGGAATTACGTGCCCACCAGCTGACGATGCCCCCGGGCACCTGGTCGTGTGTCTTGTTGGGATCGGTCATGACCGCTTCCTCTCCTGCCTTCGGGCCTAGCCGGCGCTCGCCACGGCGTCTTCGCCGTCGGCAACGCTTTCACCGGTTTCCTCGCCTTCCGGCGCTTCTTCATAATTGGCCGAGTAGTCGGCGAGCTGCTCGCCACCGGCATTGTAGGTGTGCACGCGCATGCCGTTGCTGGCGCCGCGGATCGGTGAGACCACGACCAGGTCACCGGCCTCGTCACCGCTCGAAACGATGACGCGTTCCGGGCTGGAGTCGATGATGTCGACCGTGTGGATTTCCAGCGTTCCGCCCTCGCGGACGATGTAGACGCTGTCCTCGCCGCGCAGGGCGTTGCGGGGGATGATGTAGGCGTTGTCGACTTCGCGGCCCTGGATGGCAGCATTGACGAACAGGCCGATGGCCAGCGGCGCACCGTCATCGGCACCGGAGCCGTAGGGATCGGTGACTTCCGCGATGGCGTACAGGACACGGGTTTGCGGATCGATGGCACTGTCCGTGCGCGTGATCCGGCCTTCCCACTCATGATAGCCGCCGGCAACCGTGGCCGACAGGGTCACCGGAACACCGCCGCGCTCGTCGCCGGCCGCGTTGTAGGCGACCGGGATGCCCAGCAGGGACAGGTCGTGATCGGTCAGCGGCAGGCGCACCAGCACGGTGTCGGTTGCGAAGACTTCACCCAGATTGGTGCCCGGCGAGACATACTGGCCAAGGCCGGCATTCTTCGAGCGCACCCGGCCGGCGAACGGCGCGGAGATACGCGTGCGCTGCAGGTCCAGGCGGGCCGACTGCAGGGCGGCCTGGGCGGCGGCCAGCTGGGCCCGTGCTTCCGCGAGCTGCGGTTCGCGCAGGGTCAGGGACGAAGCCTCGCCTTCGCCGAGCTCTGCCCATTCGCTTGCGGCCAGCTCGGATTCGGCCTGTTCACGCGCCAGGGCCTGCTGGGCCTGGGCGACCTGGGCGGAGGCGCGGGTGACCGCCAGACGGTAGTCGGCATCATCGATCTGGATCAGGGTTTCACCGGCTTCGAAGAAACCGCCCTCGATGAAGTCGGGGTTCACGAATGTGATGCGGCCCGCCACCTGCGGTACCAGGTTGATCTGGGTGCGCGGCTGGGCCTCGCCCTGGGAGTCGACGGTGAGGGCAATTTCCCCCCGCTCGGCTTCCGCGACGAAAACGGCGACCGGCCGCGGCGCCGAATTGGCCCGCTGCGGCTGCGGTTGCGTCGCGAACAGCATGAAGAGAACTGCAGCACCGACGACGGCAACACCGCCGATGATGACGAAACGTCCGATGAGCTTACCCATGATTATTCTCCTGTCGGGGCGGCCGGGTCTGCGGACTGGGCCGCGGAGAAATCGCCGGCGATGGCGAGATAGAGGTCGACACGATTGGCCGCGCGCTCGCGGCGTGCCGAGATGTACTGGCTTTCGGCGCTGATGCGCCGGGACTGGGCATTGAGCAGGTCGAAGATGGTCGCTACGCCGCTGGCATACTGGCGGATCACGAGATTTTCGGCCTCGGCAGCCTCTTCATAGGCCTGGCGCAGATTGTCCACGCGCTGGGCCAGGATGGCGTCCGCGTCGATCGCGTTTTCGGCTTCCTGCCAGGCGGTCAGCACGGTCGAGACATAGCTGGCCAGCTGGGCTTCGGCATTGGCCTGCGCCTGGTCGCGGGCGCCGCGCAGGGCGCCGCCATTGAAGATCGGGCCTGTCAGGCTGGCCGTCAGGCTGGAAACCAGCGAGTCCAGATCGAACATGTCGTCGACATCGGCACCGCCCGTACCCGAGCTGCCATTGAGTGACAGGCTGGGATAGAGGGCCTTGCGGGCGGCATCGGCGCGCAGGCCGGCCGACTGCAGGCGGCGCTCGGCGGCGCGCACGTCGGGACGGCGCGTCAGCAGGGCTTCCGGGGTACCGATATCGCCGACCAGGCCCAGTTCCGGGAAGTCGCCTTCCGGAGCGAGGCGGGCAGCCGGATAGCGGCCCAGCAGCGCTTCCAGGCTGCGCGAGGCCGCCGCTTCGGCGCGCCGGCGCGAGGCCAGGGCCGCTTCGGACGATGCCAGGGCCGAGCGGGCCGTACGCACGTCGGAACTGCGGACCAGGCCACGGGCAAAGCGGCGTTCCGTCAGGTCGAGCGAGGACTGGCGGGTTGCCAGGTCGCGTTCGGCCAGTTCGGTCTGCAGATGGGCCTCGATCAGCGAGAACCAGCCCTTGGCAACCAGGCCGGCCACGGAGAGCTGCGATGCGCGAACATCGTCGGCGGCCGCTTCGGCGTCCAGCGCGCTTGCGTTCGCGCCGTCGGCGACCCGGCCCCACAGATCGGCTTCCCACGCGGTCGAAAGACCCAGCGAGAAACTGTCACTGCCCGAGCCGGTGTTGCGCTCGGTGCGGGTGTAGTCCATCCCGCCGTTCAGCGATGGCAGGCGGTCGGAACCGGCAATCCGTGCCGCAGCCCGGGCCGCGCGATAGCGGGCGAAGGACTGGTTGAGGCTCGGATTGGCGTCGAAGGCTTCGTCGATCAGTGCTGAGAGCCGGGCATCGCCCAGCTCGGCGACCCAGTCCCGGGAAGCCTGTGCACCTGTATCCCTTGGTGCTGCGGCCCATTGCGCAGGTGCGTCCGGAAGACCATCCCCGGCCTCGTAGGCCGGAAGGCTGGCGCAGGACGCCGTGGCAAGGGCCGTAGCCAAAACTAACAAACTTTTACGCATGCGTTGTCCCCGCACGTCACGATCTCGATGATTTTTGCATCCTAGAAAGGGCATCTCGAAAGTCAACAGATTTTTATCGAAAAACACTAAATCGATAGCGAATGGCATGAAAACTCTCTCGATTTTCGAGATGCATCCCTGGTGCGTCCCGGTTTCCGGTGGCGTCACGGCTTCGCGTGGCACTGCGAATATGCGATAGAGCTTCAACTAGCCCGTGGGCACTTATTTTTTTGTTAGATGCCCCGGCTTCCCGGATCGGATGCAAACGGAGTCAGAATGAGGCAGCCTTCTGCAGACGAACGGCCCCTGATCCGGATCCGGCGCCGGGATACGGCAGCCGTTGCAGCTCTTGGCGCGATCGTCATCCTCTTGTTCTGGATGTTCGGGGAACTCGGCTTTGTCGAAACCCTCGTCGCCATCGCCACTATAGCAGGACTGTCGACGTTTTATTACCTGACCGTGTCGACCACGCTGAACCCTGCAAGAGGGCCGGATGTGGATGACAGTGCGCCGGCGCCGGTGGATCCGCAGGCCCGGGCCCAGCACATGCTGGACAGCCTGCCGATTCCTGTCCTGCTGATCGGGGCGGGCGGCCGGATCGAACTGGCCAATCCCGCCGCGCGGGAGTTTCTCGGCCTCGGTTCGGCTGCAGGGCATCTGTCGGCCGTGCTGCGCCAGCCGCAGGTGCTTGAAGCGGTCAGTACGGCGCTGCGCGGCCAGGCCGTCGATCCCGTCGAATACTCCATGATGGCACCGGTCGAGAGCCATGTGCGGGCTTTCGTGGCACCGCTGCGCGCCGAGGACGACCGGGTCATGCCCTGGCGGGCCATGCTGGTCCTGTCCGACGAAACCTCGATCAAGCGCGCCGACCGCATGCGGGCCGACTTCCTGGCCAATGCGAGCCACGAGCTGCGCACACCGCTCGCCTCACTGGCGGGCTTCATCGAGACGCTGCGCGGGCATGCCCGCGATGACAGCGAGGCGCGCGAGCGCTTTCTCGGCATCATGTTCGACCAGACCGAGCGCATGCAGCGTCTGATCAACGATCTCCTGTCCCTGTCGCGGGTCGAGATGGACGAGCACGTGCCGCCCAGCAGCGAGACGGATCTGGCGGCCCTGGTCGAGGATGCCCGCGACTATCTGCGGCCGCAGCTGGAGGAGAAGGCGATCCGCCTCACCGTCCGCAAGCCCGCCTCGGCACCCGCCATTGGCGACCGCGACCAGCTGATGGAAGTGCTGCTCAACCTGATCGAGAACGCGATCAAATACTCCCCCGAGGGCTCTGCCGTGCAGATCGAGATCGCCGGACCGCTGATGCGCGACGAGGCCGAACGTCCCGAGCTGGTGCTGGGCGCCCAGGCGAGCCGGTTGACGCTGGCGGCGCCGGCCTCTGAACCGCGCGAGCGGTATTTCGCCGTTCGTATCCGCGACGAGGGCAAGGGAATCGAGCGCCGCAACCTGCCGCGCCTGTCGGAACGATTCTATCGCGTCGACGGCCAGAAGAGCGGCCCGAAGGAGGGAACCGGTCTCGGGCTGGCCATCGTGAAGCATATCGTGAACCGCCACCGCGGTGGCTTCACGGTCGAGAGCGCTCTGGGCGAAGGGTCTGTATTCTCGGTCTTCTTGCCCGTTCCTGCCGCCGTGCGCGAGCAGGCCCGCGAAAGCGTCTGACGGCTGCGTCTGCAGACTGGCCGTGCTTTGTCACAAAACTGTAGCAACTCTGTCATAAACGGGGGCCGCGACACCCAGTATCTGTCACGCCTGCCGCGCAGCCGGCCCGAAGCCGGACGTCCGAAGGACACTTTGAATGTCAGTGATCGCCATCGTTGCTCTCATGGTCATCGTCATGCTGGCGGGCGGATTCTATGTCGGCCGGGCGCGGGCGATCGGCGCCGTGAACGGCAATACGGTCCGTCTCCACTCGCTGCCGAACTATCATGGCTATTACGTTGCGATCTGGACCGGCCTGCCGGCTTTCCTGCTGCTGGCGGCCTACGGTATTTTCGGCGGCCAGGCCGTCGAACGTCTGACCTTTTCCGAGCTTCAGCGCGAAGCCGGCACCCTCAACGCCCGTCTGGAAGAACGTCTTCTGTCGGATGCCGAGTATGAGGAATTCCGGGGCGCGGCCCTGCAGCTGCGCGAACGTGTCAACGCCATCGGCGATGACATGCAACGCCTGCGCAGCGCACGCGGCGAGGAGCGCGATCCTGCCCGTCTCGAGCAGTTGCAGCAGGAGCAGCGCGAGACGCTGAATTCCGCAACGGCAGCCGAAGAGGCCGCGATCGCCCGGCGCGCCGAACTGGTCGCAGCCGTCGGCAGCGAGGCCGAGGCCGCCGGCGCGTCGATGCGTCAGCTCGCCGGCTTCGAGCTTGTCCAGGCGCCGCGCGAACAGCGTCAGCTCTTCCTGTCCGACGCCATGCAGATCGCCAACGGGGCACTGTCCAGCCGCGAGAGCGCCGAGCTGAATGCGGCTGCCCGCATCGTGGCCCGCTATCAGGACCGCATCCGCTACTTCGTGGCGGTTCTGGCACTCGCTTTCGCGGCCGGCGGCCTGTTGCGCACACGCGGCCAGGTCGTGCCCGACTTCCGCGCCCGCAATCATGTCGAACGGCTGATCACCGGCCTCCTGCTCCTCTCCTCGGTGCTCGCGATCCTGACCACGGTCGGCATCGTCTTCTCGCTGCTGTTCGAGAGCATCCGTTTCTTCTCGACCGTGCCGGTCTCCGAATTCCTGTTCGGCCTGCAATGGTCGCCGCAGATCGCCCTGCGCGCCGACCAGGTCGGCCAGTCCGGCGCCTTCGGGGCGGTGCCGCTGTTCGCCGGTACGGCGCTGATCACGCTGATCGCGATGGCAGTGGCCGTGCCGATCGGTCTCCTGTCGGCGATCTACCTGTCCGAATATGCGGGCCCGCGCTTCCGGGCGACGGCCAAGCCCGTGCTGGAAATCCTCGCCGGCATCCCGACGGTGGTCTACGGCTTCTTTGCGTTGCTGACGGTGGGCCCGGCGATCCGCGGCCTGTTCACCTGGCTCGGTTTCGACGATGTGGTGACCCAGAGCGCGCTGTCGGCCGGGCTGGTGATGGGCGTGATGATCATTCCCTTCATCTCCTCGCTGTCGGACGATGTGATCAATTCCGTGCCGCAGACGCTGCGCGACGGCTCCTATGCCATGGGCGCGACCCGTTCGGAGACCATCACCCGCGTGGTGATGCCGGCGGCCCTGCCGGGTATTGTCGGCGCGATCCTGCTGGCCGTGTCGCGCGCGGTGGGCGAGACCATGATCGTCGTCATGGCCGCGGGCCAGGGCGCCAATCTGACCGCAAACCCGCTGGAATCGGTGACCACCATCACCGTTCAGATCGTCATGCTGCTGACAGGCGACCAGGAATTCGACAGTCCCAAGACCCTGTCGGCCTTTGCGCTGGGTCTCGTCCTGTTCGTCATCACCCTGATCATGAATGTCATCGCCCTGCGCGTGGTGCAGAGATACCGGGAAAAATATGACTGATACGTCCGACACCACGTCCATTCGCGATGCGGTGAGCCGTCAATTGCCGCGACGCTACCGGGCCGAGCTGCGCTTCCGCGCGGCCGGACTGGCAGCCGTGGCGTCGGCCGTGGGCATCCTGGTGATCCTGCTGATCTCGATCCTGTCGCAGGGTCTGCCCGCCTTCACCGTCAACCAGCTGGTCCTGCCGGTGCATCTCGACCGCTCCATGGTCGATCCGGAGGGCGATGCCAGCGAGGCGTCGCTGCGCCGCGGTGCCTACAGCCGCGTTCTCCAGGACGCGATCCGGGCCGAATTCCCCGAGGTCACGGCGCGCCGTGACCTGCGCAACCTGTTCGGTCTCTACACCCCGCTCAATGCGACCCGGCTGATGGATGCCGTCCTGGCCGACCCGTCGCTGGTCGGCGAGACCTACACTTTCCGGATGCCGATCGCCGACGATCTCGACCTTTACCTCAAGGGCCGGCTCGTCGAGGACCGGACGCTGGCAACCGGCGGACTTCTCACGATCAGTGCCGATGGCGATGCCCTGGCGCTGAATTCCAGCGCGCCGGACTTCGAGAGTCTGGTCGAGGACGCAATGGCGACCATGCGGGCCGAGGCCACGGCGCTCGATGCGCGGGCTGCACGGGCGCGCAATCTCGCAGCCGAGCTTGAGGGGAGCGATGCCGAGGATGCGCTCTATGAAGCCGGGCGCCTGTCTGCCCAGGCGCAGGCCTTGCGCGAGGAACTGGCCGAGAATGATGGCCGGATCGAGCTGAACCGCGACCTGCCGACCATCCTTGTCGAGCTCAGCGGTGTCGCCGTCCGGCTGACCGCGCTCGGCGCCGATGGCCGCACGGCCAGCGGCGAGGCGATGCTGGGCGATGCGTCGGACATCTCCGGGGCGTCGGACTGGACGCTCTACGTGATCGACACGCCGGAAAGCCGCCGCCGGGTCTCCGACCAGGCCATCGTCTGGACGCGGGCGCTGGAGGCGCGCGGTCTCGTGCGTACCGATTTCAACACCTATCTCTTCACCAATGCCGACAGCCGGGAGCCGGAACTGGCGGGTGTGAAGGGCGCGCTGTTCGGGTCGATCCTGACCATGCTGATCGTGATCTGCCTGTCAGTGCCGGTCGGTGTGTTCACCGCGATCTATCTGGAAGAATACGCGCCGAAGAACCGGCTGACCGACTTCATCGAAGTCAACATCAACAATCTGGCCGCCGTGCCGTCCATCGTGTTCGGCCTGCTGGGCCTCGCGGTCTTCATCAACGCCTTCGGCCTGCCGCGCTCGGCACCGCTGGTGGGCGGTCTGGTGCTCTCGCTGATGACGCTGCCGACCGTGATCATCGCATCGCGTGCGGCTCTGAAGGCCGTGCCGCAATCGATCCGCCAGGCCGCGCTCGCAGTTGGCGCATCGAAGACCCAGTCCGTGTTCCATCACGTCCTGCCGCTCGCCGCGCCGGGCATCCTCACCGGTTCGATCATCGGCCTGGCCCAGGCGCTGGGTGAAACCGCGCCGCTCCTGATGATCGGCATGGTCGCCTTCATCGCCGACGCGCCGACGCTGGGCCTGGAAGGCCTCACCCAGCCGGCGACCGTGATGCCCGTGCAGGTCTTCCTGTGGTCCGACGGTGCCGAGCGGGCCTTCGAGGCGCGCACCGCGGCCGCCATTCTTGTTCTTCTGGCGCTGATGATCGGCTTCAATGCCCTGGCGATCTATCTGCGCCGCCGTTTCGAGCGGAGATGGTAACCCCATGCCCGACAATCAGTCCCACATCCTCGACCAGAATGCCGGCTTCGGCGCGACCGAGCCGCCGATCAAGGTGGCGGCTCGGGATGTCTGTGTCGCCTATGACGGCAAGCAGGCGCTCAACCACGTCTCGATAGACATTCCGGACCGCTCGGTGACGGCTTTCATCGGCCCGTCCGGCTGCGGCAAGTCGACCTTCCTGCGCTGCCTCAATCGCATGAATGACACGATCGAGGGCGCCCGGGTGACCGGCTCGCTGAAGATCGACGGCGCCGAGGTGAACGACAAGTCGATCGACCCCGTCGTGCTGCGCGCCAGCGTCGGCATGGTGTTCCAGAAGCCCAACCCGTTTCCCAAGTCGATCTATGACAATGTCGCCTACGGTCCGCGCATTCATGGCCTGGCCCTGTCGCGCGACGATCTGGACGGGATTGTCGAGAGCAGTCTGAAAAAGGCCGGACTGTGGGAGGAGGTGGCCGATCGCCTGAACGATCCGGGCACCAGCCTGTCCGGTGGCCAGCAGCAGCGTCTGGTGATTGCCCGCGCGATCGCGATCAACCCGGAAGTGATCCTGATGGACGAGCCGTGTTCGGCGCTCGACCCGATCGCGACGGCCAAGATCGAGGAACTGATCGACGAGCTGCGCGAGAATTACTGCATCATCATCGTGACCCACTCGATGCAGCAGGCCGCCCGCGTGTCCCAGCGCACTGCCTTCTTCCACATGGGCACGCTGGTCGAGTTCGGCCGTACCGAGGACATCTTCACGAACCCGCGCGATCCGCGCACGCAGGACTACATCACGGGGCGCTTCGGCTAGGGGCTGGCGCCAGATGAGGAGGTAGCGCAATGGCGCTGTCCAAGACCGCACATATCGTCACCGCCTACGGCGAGGAGCTCGACCAGCTGGCCGACGAACTCGCCCGCATGGGCGGCATGGTGGAGACCCAGCTGGAAACAGCGCTTGCTGCCATTGTCCGCCGCGATGCCAGCCTCGTTGCCGGCGTGCGCGAGCGCGAGAAGCAGGTCAATGCCATGCAGGACGATGTCGAAAAGCGCGTGCTGCGCCTTTTCGCGCTGCGCCAGCCGCTGGCCACCGATCTGCGCATGACGATCTCCGCGCTGAAGATCGCCAATGATCTCGAACGCGTCGGCGATCTGGCCAAGAATATCGCCTACCGCGCGGAAGACCTGGCCGAATATGCACCGCTCTCCCTGCTCGACCAGGTCGAGCGGCTCGGCGCGATCGTCGTGAAGCAGCTGCACGAAGTGCTCGATGCCCTGTCCTCGGCCGATGTCGAACCGGCAATCCGGGTCTGGCGCACCGATGACGAGGTCGACGAACGCTACAACGCGCTTGTGCGGCAGATGCTGATGAGCATGACCGAAGACCCGGGCCAGGTGGAGCCGGGTGTTCACATCCTTTTTGTGGCGAAGAATCTCGAACGTATCGGCGACCACGCGACGAATGTCGCCGAGGCTGTGCACTTCATGGTGACGGCCGGGCCGCTCGAGGCGGACGACGCCAAATCTTGATGACCTTGATCGTGGAGACGGAACGATGAAGCCTCAAGTTCTCGTGGTCGAAGACGAAGACGCCCTCGCCACCCTGTTGCAGTACAATCTGGAAAAGGAAGGTTATCAGGTCTCCGTCGCCGGCGACGGCGAGGACGCCCTGATCCAGGCCGAGGAGACCACGCCGGACCTGGTGCTCGTCGACTGGATGCTGCCCAAGGTTTCCGGGATCGAGGTGTGCCGCCGCCTGCGCGGCCGCCAGGAAACCGCCAATGTGCCGATCATCATGCTGACGGCGCGCGGCGAGGAGACCGACCGGGTACGCGGGCTCGATACCGGCGCTGACGACTATGTCGTGAAACCCTTCTCCATGACCGAGCTCTTTGCCCGTATCCGCGCCGTGCTGCGCCGGATCCGCCCGGGCCTTGCCGAGGATGTGATCACCGCCGGTGACATCACGATGGATCGCGTCGCGCACCGCGTGAAACGCTCCGACCGTGAAATCCATCTCGGGCCGACGGAATTCCGCCTGCTGGACTATCTCATGCAGCATCCCGGCCGGGTTTTCTCGCGCGAACAATTGCTCGACGCGGTCTGGGGTTCGGATGTCTATGTCGAGGCCCGCACGGTGGACGTCCATGTCGGCCGCTTGCGCAAGGCGCTGAACACCAAGGAAGAGCGCGATCCCATCCGCACGGTGCGCTCGGCGGGCTACGCTTTCGACGTCAACGCCTGAGCGTCCGCGTATTCGGCGACCAGAAAGTCGATGAGCGCGCGCACTTTCGGCGCGCGCTCGCGATGGGCGGGATAGACGGCATGAATATGCTGGTCGTCGACATGCCAGTCCGGCAGGAGGCGCTGCAGTCTGCCCCCGGCCAGTGGCGCACTGGCGACGAAATCCGGCAAAAGGACAATGCCGCAGCCCGCGATCGCCGCAGTGCACAGCGCAATCGAGTTATTGATGCGCTGATTGCCGCCGACGACAATCTCGACCGTCTCGCCGCCGCGCCGGAAGACCCAGCTGTTCGGCTGTGCCGCCATTGTGAAGACGAGGCAGTTGTGGCCGGTCAGCGCCTCGGGCGTCTCCGGCGTTCCGTGGCGGGCCAGATACGCGTCTGAAGCACACAAGAGGCGGTGCAGCGGCCGCAGGCGCCGCGCCTTCAGGCTTGAATCGGGCAGGGGGCCGCTGCCGCGCAGTGCCACATCGAACCCGTCCTCCAGAAGATCGGCCTGCCGGTCGTTGAACTCGATATCGAGGACCAGCTCCGGATAGCGCTGCTGGAAGCGCGGCAACCGCTCGGCCAGGTCCGTCAGTCCGAAGGACATGGGGGCGGAGATGCGCAGCCGTCCCCGCGGCGACGCCGCGGACCCGCTGGCGGCCTCATCCGCGTGGGCAAGCGCTTCGAGGATCTCCACAGCCCGGTCGTAATAGGCCTGCCCGGTATCGGTGAGCCGGAGTTTGCGTGTTGTACGCACGAGGAGCTGGGCACCGAGTTCCGCCTCCAGAGCGCTGACGGTCTTGCTGACCCCGGCATTGGACAGATCGAGATCGCGCGCCGCTGCGCTGAACCCGTTCAGCTCCACCACACGGCGGAAGACCTGCAAGGCGCGAAACTTATCCATTGTTTACTCCGGGTGAAAAGAGTTCTCGATCATGCCGTCTTTGTCTTCTTGTGTGAACGAATAAATACGGGAGCGCCGGATCGGTCCGGCGACAATCCCGGAGGACGACATGAGACATTTCCTGATCGCCAGCCTGCTGGCCCCGCTGACAAGCTTCGCCCCGGCCATGGGCCAGGATACCGTCGGAACCAGCCCCTGGGGGCCGGATGACGAGCTCGGGCGCCTGAACCTCATGACCGACGAGAGCCGCGCCGCCATTCTCGGCCGGATCGCCGGCGGCCGTGCCTATGACCTGTCGGTCGAGTATTTCATCGGCATGCCCGGCTGGCACGCGGCCGGCGACCCCCGCTACCAGATATGGATGACCCACACGCCGCGAGGCACCGTGGTTGACGATCCGATGGGGGTGGGCGAGGCGCAGAACGGGCACGTCTCCTACACGGGTTCCGCGATCTCGATGTACACCCACACCGGCACGCATATCGATGCGCTCAACCATTTCGGTGTCGACGGCCGCATCTGGAATGGCTTCTCGGCCGACGAGTATCTCGGCGACCGCGGCTGGCAGGTGACCGGTGCTGAAACCATTCCGCCCATCGTCGCCCGCGGCGTGATGATCGATGTCGCCGCGGCGCTGGGCGTTGACCGGCTGGAGGACGGTTATCGCATCACGCGTGCCGATCTGCAGCAGGCGCTGGAGCGCCAGGGCACGCCGCTGCGCGAAGGTGATGTGGTGCTGATCCGCACCGGCCGCATGCAGGACTATGAGACGGCGGCGCGCTATATGCACAATCCGCCGGGCCTGGGCATGGATGCGGCGCGCTTCCTGGTCGAGGAGGGCGGTGCGATGATTGTCGGTGCCGACAATCTCAGCCTCGAAGCCTTCCCGTCCGAAGTGCCGGGCAATTATGTTCCGCTGCACACCTATCTGCTCGCCCGGCACGGCGTTCCGATCATGGAACTCGTCAATCTGGAAGGGCTCGCCCGGGACGGTGTCCACGAATTCGCATTCATCGGCGGATCGCTGAAACTGCGCGGGGCCGATGCCGCGCCGATGCGTCCCGTCGCCCTGCCGGTGGAGTAGTCCATGCCACGCCTGTTCGACATTCTCCTGACGGCGCTGGCGCCGGCGATCTGGGGCAGCACCTATCTGGTGACCACCCAGTGGCTGCCGGACGGATACCCCGTCACGCTCGCCCTGCTGCGGGCCCTGCCCGCCGGGTTCCTCCTGCTGCTGTTCGTGCGCCGACTGCCCGCCGGCGCCTGGTGGGGCCGGGCCTTCGTGCTCGGTGCGCTGAACTTCACCGTGTTCTGGATCTGCCTCTTCGTGGCGGCCTACCGCCTGCCCGGCGGGATCGCGGCGACGGTCGGTGCGGTCCAGCCGCTGATCGTGCTGGGCCTGGCCCGTCTGGCGCTGGGCACGGCCATCCGCCCGCTCGCGGTGATCGCGGCCGCCGGCGGACTGGCCGGCGTGGCCCTGCTCCTGGCATCGCCACAGGCCGGCTTCGACCCGGTCGGCGTCCTGGCAGCCCTGGGCGGTGCGGCATCTATGGCCACCGGGACCGTGCTGACCCGGCGCTGGGGGCCGCAGGTTCCGCTGCTCACCCTGACCGCGTGGCAGCTGACCGCGGGCGGAGTGTTGCTGCTGCCGCTCGCCCTCATCGTCGAACCGCCGCTTCCCGCGCTGGACGCCGGACACATAGCCGGCTTCGCCTATCTGGCCCTGATCGGTGCGGCGCTGACCTATGTCCTGTGGTTCCGCGGCATTGCCCGGCTGGGGCCGTCGGTCGCAACCATGCTCGGCTTTCTGAGCCCGGTCAGCGCGGTCGTGCTGGGCTGGGTGGTGCTGGGCGAGCGGCTGGATGCGATCCAGTTTGCCGGCGCCGCCCTGGTCCTGGCCAGTATCTGGCTCAGTCAGCGTGCCGCACGCACGCCGGCGGTGACGTTATCCGTAAAACAGGGAGGCACGGCATGAAACGGATTGCTGTATTTGGTGCGGCCGGGTCTGTCGGGCGCTGTGTCGTGAAAGAGGCGCTCGACCGGGGGCATGAGGTCACCGCTGTGGTGCGTAATCCTCAGCGGGCGGCCGGCTTGCCTGGGCTGGCCATTCCCGCCTTTGCCGAGGCGAGCGACGGGACGGCGATCCGCGCCGTGCTGCGCCACCAGGATGTGGCCGTGATGGCACTGCGTCCGCCGGCGGGCCGGGAAGCCGAACTGGTCGGCTATACCCGCACCCTGCTCGACGCCGCCCTCGAGACCGGCGTGCCGGCCGTGGTCGTCGGCGGGGCGGCGAGCCTGCGCTTTCCCGACCAGCCGGCCTGGACCGTGCTGACCCGGCCGGGCTTCCTGCCCGATGCCGTGCGGCCCATCGCCCAGGCCTGCCACGCCCAGCGTCAAGCCGTGCTGTCCGAGGGCGGTGACGGCTGGTCACACATCTGTCCGCCCGCCAGCCTTGAACCGGGCCGGCGTACGGGTCGCTACCGGCTGGGAGCAGACATGCTGGTGACGGGAGAAGACGGCCGTTCGGCCATCTCGGTCGAGGACTTCGCCATTGCGATTGTCGATGAGGCCGAGAGCCACGCCCATGCCGGACGCAGTTTCACGGTCGGCTGGTAGGCGTGGCGGGCGCTGTCAGCGCGTCCGCGGTGCGAGCGCGGCGTGGGCCGCCTCGCGCATGATGTCCGCGACCGCGTTGAAGCCGGTCGACAGGGGTGATCCGGGCCGCCAGATCAGCGCGATATCGCGTTCGGCGCCCGGATCGTCGATCCGCCGGAAGACCAGGCTGTCATCGCGTTCGGCCTCGCAGCGGACATAGAGTTCCGGCAGCACGGCGACACCGGCGCCCAGCGCAGCCATATGGCGGATGGCATCCAGGCTGGTCCCTTCATAATCGGCCGGCAGATGCCCGCCCGACCGTTCGGCCAGATCCGCGACCAGCCGGTTCAGGCGGTGACCGAGCGCCAGCGTCAGGAAGGCACGGCCGGACAGTTCGGCCAGGCCGACGGGCCCGCGTGTCTGTGCCAGCGGATCGTCGGGCGGGACGGCGATCCACAGGCGCTCGTGGAACAGGGCGGCGCTGGTACAGCCGGGATGATCCTCCGGCGCGGAAATGACGACATCCATGCGCCCGTCGCTCAGGGCCTGGTTCAGCACCACGGAGGATTCTTCCCGGATCGACAGGCGAAGCTGGGGATAGCGCGCATGCAGGCGGGCCGTGCAGCGCGGTAGCAGGTAGGGACCGATCGTCGGCAGCACGCCGAGGCGGACCTGTCCGACCAGCCCGTCCCGGCCGTACTGGGCGAGCCGCTTGATATCGGACATGGACTGCAGGACTTCGCGTGCGCGGGTCAGCAATTCGCGGCCGAGCGGTGTCGCGATCGCGCCATTCCGCCCCCGTTCGAACACTTTGAAGCCGAGATGGCTTTCCGCCTCGGCCACCTGCGCGGAGAGGCTGGGCTGGCTGACATGCATGCTGTGGGCGGCGCTGGAAAAGCGTCCGGTCTCGTCGATCGCGACCAGGTATTCGAGCTGCCGGAAGGTCGGACGCATATATAGTTTTTTCCTAATGGAAGAACAGTATCCATATATTTCCACTCATTATGACCGCAGTCTAGAGCGTACCCACTCGCCTCTGCGCCGGCCTCACCTCCGGTCCCGAAGCCGCCGGTGCAGAGAATTGTCCGGCAACCGCCCCTTGCCCCCCCCCTCGCGGCGGTTGCCGGACTGATCTCATCAAAAGGATTGGGTTTTGGAACACGGCTCCATTGCGCTTGCGACGCTGGCCTCGCCGCCGGTCCTGTTCTTCGTTCTCGGACTGGCCGCGGCGTTCATACGGTCCGACCTGAAATTCCCCGAAGCCTTTGCAAAGGGCCTGTCGCTCTTCCTGATCATGGCGATCGGCTTCAAGGGCGGGGCCGAAATGGCGCGCGCGAGCCTGGGTGACATCATCCCGGTCCTGCTGGCCGGGGTGGTTCTGTCGGCAGTCTTGCCGGCCCTCAGCTTCGGCCTCCTGCGCGCCACGACCTCGCTGCCACGGGTCGACATTGCCGCGATCGCCGCCCACTACGGATCGATATCCATCGTCACATTCATCGCCGCATCCGACGCCGCGCGCATGCTGCAGCTGGAAACCGGCGGCGCCATGGTGGCGGTAGCAGCGGCGATGGAAGCGCCGGCCATCCTGACCGGTCTCCTGCTGGCCGGTGCTGCAGGGCGCAGCGGCGGCTTGCGGCTGGCCGAACCGTTGACCAATGGCTCGATCGTCCTTCTGCTGGGTGCCTTCGCCATCGGCTGGATCTCCGGTGAAACCGGGATGGCGGCGGTCTCACCCCTGTTCGTCGACGCGTTCCGCGGTGTGCTGTGCCTGTTCCTGCTGGATATGGGGCTGATCGCCGGCCGGGGCCTTGTCGAGCACGGTCGCAAGATGCGGCCGGGCGTGGTGCTGCACGGGCTCTACATGCCGCTCATCGCGGCGGGCATCGCCCTGGCCATCAGCCGCGGTCTCGGCCTGTCGCCCGGCAATGCGGCCTTGCTGATGACGCTTGCGGCATCGGCCTCCTACATCGCGGTGCCCGCTGCAATGCGGCTCGCCTTGCCGAAGGCGAGGCCGGCGCTGTCGCTCACCCTGTCCCTGGGCATCACCTTTCCGTTCAACCTGCTGATCGGAATTCCGCTCTATTTCACCACGGCGCAAATGGTTCCTGGAGGCGTGCAATGACGGGTTGGAAGACGTGTCTTCGTGTCGAGCTGGAAGTGGATGCGGTCCAGGTCGATCAGGTGGAAACGCGCATCGAGGCGCTGGGCGTCACGGGCTGGATCGTACTGTCGGCGCATTCCGGTCGAAGCGCTGACGGCCGATGGAGCCGGGCAGGCCAGGTCACCGCGTCCGGCCGGCGCATGCTGGTCGTCTTCACCATCACCACGGCGCTGGCCGAAACGATCCGCGATGCCCTGCAGGACGAGATGGTGCGGCTGAACGGCGAGATCGTGACCTATCCGGTCATGACGCCCTGAAACAAGCCAAAAAAGAGGGCGCACCGGGAAGGTGTGCGCCCTTTCAAGGTGGGTGTCCGGAGCGTCAGTTGTCCAGCAGGACGTAGCGCCGATTGAGGGGCTGTGGCGGCCGGGCGTTCTCGCCGACAGTTTCGACAAAGGCGTCGATCTGGGCGTCCGAGACGCTGAGCGGGGTGGTGAACACCGTCCAGGACACGATTTCCGAGCAGGGCGGCGTGGTGAGCGAGCCCTCATAGCGGAAGGCGGCCTGGTCCTGCGGCAGCAGGGAGGCCAGGCTGACCGGCCCGTCGATCTCCTCGCGGTCGCCCGGTTCGCCGATGGCATCCCACAATGTGTCGACAGTGGCATGCGCCTCGCCGCGCTCGAACAACACGCCGACCACGGCAAGATCGCCCTCGCTGGCCGTCACAAAGTGGACTTCCAGCGGATAGGACTGTCCCTCCACCTAATGCTCGGATGCGGCATGGAAGTGGAACTGCAGGAGGTCGAAGCTGCGGCCGTTCAGCGACAGCTGCGCCGAGCCGGACGGGACGTGATAGGTCACGCCATGCGCACTGCGCTCGGCCTCGACACCGGAAACATCGGCGAAGTCGAGGACTGGCCGGACGCCGTCGGCAATAATGCCCGGAACCAGGTCGACCGGGCTTTGCTGCACACCCGCGCTGCACACGGCGAAATCGGGCGACAGCGCGCCCCAGTTCACCGGTGCTCCGTCGCCGGCATAACCCCATTCGTCAGCCAGGGCGGTTCCGGCCGGAACCGTCGCGGCCAGCAAACCCGCAATCACATATTTCATGGCGTCTCCTTTGTCTTGAGCCGCTGAGGATTTGGGGCCTGTCTTCCATGCCTTCTAATTCAAAAATACCGTCAATATGATAGTTAAAACCTATGAAACGAATGATGCGGATCGTGAGAGGCTGTGATCAGGACCGGGCGCGGCCGCCGGTCAGGGGAGACACGATGCACGCGATTTCCAGAACCGTGATCTTGGGTACGGCCCTTCTTGCGGCGTGCGAAGGACCGGCGGACTCCCGCGTGCAGGCCACGCCCGACCCGGTGCGGCAGTCACTCGCTGTCGACACGCCGCCGGTCGCGCGCTGCATGAATCTGTCCGGTGCGCTGGAGGCCGAATACGAGGGCGCCTGGGGCTATACGATCGAGTTCGGCCATATCGATGCGATTGCCGGGGCCGGGTTCGACACGATCCGTCTTCCCGTGCGCTGGTCGGCGCATCTGGGTGCCGGCGACCGGATCGCCCCCGATGTGCTGGCCCGGGTCGATGCGATCATCGATCACGCCCTGTCGCGCGGGCTGAGCGTCATTGTCGACGTCCACCATTTCGACGCTCTGATGCGCGATCCCGAGGGCCGTCTGCCGCAACTGGCGGCGATCTGGCGGCAATTGGCCGAGCACTATGCCGGCTATCCCGACACGCTGATCTTCGAGCTGCTGAACGAGCCGACCGACCGGGTCGGCGCGGCCCAGGTCAATGCCATCAATGCGCACCTGCTAGACGTTGTCCGTGCGGTGTCGCCGGAGCGCTGGGTGATCCTGTCCTCGGCCCGCTGGAATAATATCGAAGGCCTCGTGCAGACCGAAGTGCCCGCTGACGATCCGCGGGTCATGACGACGGTGCACTATTATTCGCCCTTCGAATTCACCCATCAGGGCGCGCCCTGGTCGAACCAGTCACGCACCGGCATCGAATGGGGCGGTCCGGCCGACGAGGCAGAACTGGCCCGCGACTTCGACATCGTGGCGCAGTATGCGCACGCCCAGAACGTGCCGGTCCTGATCGGCGAGTTCGGGGTCTATTACGAAGTGCCCGAACATCTGCGCGCGCGCTGGGTGGGGGCGGTGCGCCAGGCCTCGGAAGACCGCGGCTTTGCCTGGTGCCACTGGGGCTTTGCCACCACTTTGCGGGCCTATAATCGCCGCACGGACAGCTGGATCCCTGAAATGCGCGAGGCGCTGGTGGGCGATCCGCGCGACTGACCGTTCATACGGAAGCACAAAAAGAAAACGGCCGCCCCGAAAGGCGGCCGTATTACCGGACCCGAGGGTGAGGGCAGGGCCGGTTATCAGAAATTATAGCGCCGGGTTGCTGCGATCGCGTCGAGGGCGGCACCGGCATCGCTGGTGCGGCGGCGGCGTTTCGCGCTCGGCTGATAGGCCATCGAGGAGTGGGCCTCGCAATAGGCATTGCCGCCGGCGGTCTTGCGGCCGCAGAAGCGGAACTCGGCCTGGGCGGGGTCGCCGATCGGCCATTTGCACATCGAGTCACGCAGGGTGAGCACGGTGGCAAACTCGCCAGACGGCAGGACGGCAGGCTCCACCGGCGCCGGCTTGGGAGCGGCCGGGGTCGGAGTTGAGGGGGAGGGACGCGACACCGGGCGCTGGGCCGGCGCGGTGGAAGCCGTTGTGGTGCGCGGACGGGAGGGTTTGACAGTGCGGCGGGCCGGGCGCGACGGGGTCGCGCGGCCTGACAAACCGAGACGGTGGACCTTGCCAATCACGGCATTACGGGTCACACCCCCCAATTGTTTGGCAATCTGACTGGCGCTCAGGCCTTCCGACCAGAGCTTCTTGAGTTGCTCGACGCGTTCGTCAGTCCAGGCCATCGCACTCATCTCCTGAGTTGGATGCGCTTCATTGCCTTGAATGTCGGCTAAGAGCGCATATCTCAATTCATGTTTAATTACACTAGATATTGTACCCGCGCTAACTGAGGCCACAAGATCGGGGGATGACCATTCCTGTGGAAAGCTCACTTGCACGCCTAATCGTTAACGCGGATGGTTACCGGGATCTTAAGGGTAATTCGATATGAGTAACGCCAGTTTAACCGGCCTTAACGGGCCCAGAAAATTCGGCTTTATCAATTGGTTAGGTCTTTGGACGCTGTACAAGAAGGAAGTGCGGCGTTTTCTCAAGGTCTACACCCAGACGGTCGCTGCACCGGTCGCAACGACGCTGCTTTACATGACCGTTTTTGCCGTCGCGATCGGCTCGCGGCGGGGCGATGTGAACGGTATTCCCTTCATCGAATTCCTGGCGCCGGGCCTCATCCTGATGGGCCTGTTGAACAATGCCTTCGCCAATTCGGGCTCCTCGATCCTGGTGTCCAAGGTGCAGGGCAATGCCGTCGACTTCCTGATGCCGCCGCTGTCGGCGCTGGAATTGTCGATCGGCTTCATTGCCGGCGCGATGACGCGCGGCATCATGGTGGCGGTGGTGACGGCGGTGACGCTGATCCCCTTCATGAACATCATGCCGCAGCACTGGTGGGCGGTCCTCTATTTCGGGATATCGGCCTCGGCCATGCTGGGCATGGTCGGCGTTATCGGCGGTCTGTGGGCCGAGAAGTTCGATCACATGGCGGCCGTGACGACCTTCGTGATCACGCCGTTGACCTTCCTGTCGGGCACCTTCTATTCGGTCACGGCGCTGCCCGAACCGATCGCCACGATCAGCCATTTCAACCCCTTTTTCTACATGATCGACGGCTTCCGCTACGGCTTCACGGGCCATGCCGACGGACATCTCGCCATCGGGGCCGTGCTGGTGCTCGCGATCAACCTTGCGCTGGCCGCGGCCTGTTATCTGCTCTTGCGCGCAGGCTGGCGCTTGAAGAGCTGAGCGCGGAGGCCTAGACGAGTATCAAAGGCGTCCGAAAACGGGCGCCGCGATGCTTTTGGAGGACCGCATGCCTGCCCCGATGATGGATACCTATTCGCCGCCGGATCTCGTGTTCGACCACGGTAAGGGAACGCGCCTGTATACCGAGGCCGGCGATGCCTATCTGGACTTCATTTCGGGCATTGCGGTGAACTGTCTGGGCCATGCCCATCCCAAGGCTGTGGCCGCCCTCAACGAGCAGGCCGGCAAGCTCTGGCACCTGTCCAACATGTTCAAGGTGCCCAAGGGGATCGAACTGGCCGAGAAGCTCTGCGCGGCGACCTTCGCTGACCGCGTCTTCTTCACCAATTCCGGCGCCGAGGCGATGGAATGCGCCCTGAAGACGGCGCGCCGCTATCACTATGTGAACGGCAATCCGCAGCGCTATCGCATCATCACCTTCACCGGCGCCTTCCACGGCCGCACCTATGGCGCGATCAATGCCGGCGGAAACCCGAAATACCTCGAAGGTTTCGGCCCGGCGATGGAAGGGTTCGACCAGGTCGAATTCGGCGATCTGGATGCCGTGAAGAATGCCGTCACCGAAGAGACCGCCGCGATCTGCGTCGAGCCGGTCCAGGGCGAGGGCGGTGTGCGCGCACCGGAAGACAGCTTCCTGCGCGGCCTGCGCCAGATCTGTGACGAGCACGGCCTGATGCTGATCTTTGACGAGGTCCAGTCGGGTGCCGGCCGGACCGGCAAGCTTTTCGCCCACCAATGGGTTGAAGGCGCCGAGCCGGACATCATGGCCGCGGCCAAGGGCATTGGCGGCGGTTTCCCGATGGGCGCCTGCCTGGCGACGGAAGCGGCGGCGGCCGGCATGGTCGTCGGTACGCACGGTTCGACCTATGGCGGCGGCCCGCTGGCCATGGCGGTCGGCAATGTCGTGTTCGACGAGCTGACCTCCGACGGTTTCATGGATCATGTGGTCGACGTGTCGAACTATCTGCGTCAGCAATTGCACGGGCTGATGGACCGTCATGGCGACAAGATCGCCGAGATCCGCGGCAAGGGTCTGCTGGTCGGGGTGAAGCTGAAAGACGGTTTCGATCCCAAGAAGCTTGCAGGACTGGCCCGCGATCGCCATCTCCTGGTCGGCGCGGCGGGCGACAATGTCTGCCGCATGGCGCCGCCGCTGATCATCACCAAGGACGATGCCAGCGAGGCGGTGGCCGTTCTCGACGAAGCGCTCGGCGCACTCGAGGCCAGCTAGACCACCCCCTGCCGAACGGAGAGACGGCGTGAGCGATCCGCTTGGAGAGCATGACAATATCGTGGCCGGTTTCCAGGTTGAGGGACGGGCCGTGCGCGGCCGTGTCTGCCGCCTGGGATCGACGCTGGACGCGATCCTGTCGGCGCACGCCTATCCCGAACCGGTGGCCCATCTGCTCGGCGAGGCGGTGATCATCGCCGCCCTCGTCGGGGATGCGCTGAAATTCAACGGCCGGCTGATCGTGCAGGCGAACGGGTCGGGGCCGATCCGCTTTGTCGTGGCCGAATATGTCAGCGGCGAGGGCGTGCGCGGCTTTGCCAAGATCGACCGTGAAGCCGTCGAGGCCGTGCTCGCCGATAGCCCGCCCCGCGACACGCTGATGGAGCGTCTCCTGGGCAAGGGCGCTTTCGCGATGACGCTCGATTATGGTCCCGACAAGGACCAGTACCAGGGCGTCGTTCCGCTCGAGGGCACGTCCCTGTCGCAGGTCGCGGAAGGCTATTTCGCCCAGTCCGAACAGACACCCACGCGCCTGCGGATCGCCATCGGCGAAAGCTGGAAGGAAGGCGAGGCCCGCGCCTGGCGTGGCGGCGGAGCCATGCTGCAGCAGGTCGCCGGCGACGAGACCCGCGGTTCGGCCCGGGATGACTGGGATCATGTGCGCGCGCTCTACGAGACCGTCGAGGACGCTGAACTCCTGGATCCCGACCTCTCCGCCGGCACTCTGCTCTATCGCCTGTTCAACGAGGATGGCGTGCGCCTGTTCGAGCCCGCGCAGATCGCCCGGCGTTGCTCGTGCGAACGCGAGCGCCTGCTCGGCATCGTCGCCAGCTTCCCGCCGGAAGACCGCGCGGAAATGGAAACCGGCGGCGCCATCGTGATGACCTGCGAGTACTGCAACAAGGACTGGGGCTTCGACCTCGAAGAGGTGGCTGCGGTGGCTAGTCGCTAGCGCATTTCGGGACCGCGAAACCGGTTCCCGTTTTCGCTGGAAATGCCTGGTCCCTGGTGGTCGCATTTCCGAACCGCGAAACCGGTTCCCACTTTCGCTGGAAACGCTCCTAGTTCCGCCAGAAGCGCGGGCTGAGGAAGACCAGGACCGCGATCACTTCCAGCCGGCCGATGAACATGTTGAAGGTCAGGAGCCACTTCTCCGGATCGGAGAGGGGGGCGAACGTCCCTGACGGGCCGATGATCGGACCCAGGCCCGGACCGGTATTGGTCAGGCTGGTCGCGGCACCCGACAGCGCCGACACCGTGTCCATCCCCATCGCCGACAGCAGCGCCGCGGTGATCGCGTAGACGGCGAAGAAGACGAAGAAGAATCCGAGTACGGAGTGGAGCGTTTTTTCATCCACTATGCGACCGTTATAGTGCATCGGTATCACCGCATTGGGACGCAGAAGTTTCGCCAGGTAGCGCCGCATCGCAGTGCCGGCGATCTGGTAGCGGAAGATCTTCACCGAACACGTCGTCGACCCGGCACAGCCCCCGATGAACATGAAGACGAAGAAGGCGGCCTGCGAGATCGGACCCCAGGCGCCGTAGTCCGCCGTGGCAAACCCGGTCCCCGTGATGATCGAGACCGAATTGAAGGCCGCCTGCCGGATCGCGCCGCCTTCCTCATGCGCGCCTGTCATCCAGAGCAGGACCGTCAGGGAGGCCGTCGCAACCGTCACCACGAGCAGAAAGCCGCGCACCTGGGCGTCGCGCCACAGCGCCACGGGCTTGCCGCGGATCGCCACGACGAAAAGGACGAAGGGCAGCGAGGCCAGGATCATGAAGATCGTGGTGATGATGTCCGCGCCCATGTGCACGTAATTGCCCATGGAATTGTCGGACGCCGAGAAGCCGCCGGTCGAGAGCGTCGACATGGCGTGGCAGAGCGCATGCAGCCAGTCCATGCCGACCGCCATGAAGGCAAAGAAGCAGACAAGCGTCAGGACCAGATAGATCAGCGAGATACTAGCGGCGATCTGGGTCGCGCGCGGCAGGATCTTGTCGGACTTGTCGCCGGTCTCCAGCTGGAAGAGCTGCATGCCGCCAATGCCCAGCATCGGCCAGAAGGCCATCGCCGTCACAATAATGCCGATCCCGCCGATCCATTGCAGGATGGCGCGCCAGAGCAGGAGGCCCTCCGGCCGGTAGTCGAGGCCGGTAATCACGGTCGCTCCGGTCGTCGTCAGGCCCGAGACCGCCTCGAAGAAGGCGTCCGTCCAGCTCAGTCCCTCGCCGGACAGACGCAACGGCAGCGCGGCGCAGACGGACAGGGCAAACCAGGCGCCGACCGTCAGGACAAAGGCCGTGCGTGGTGTGATCGAGTCGACCGGGCCGCGATTGACCAGCGCCGTGGCGCCGCCGATGAACATGCCCAGGATCGAGGAGATGAAGAAGGCGCTGGCGCTTTCCCCGTCGCCTTCGGCCGCATCCAGCATGGCCGGGAAGACCATCGCGGCGGCCAGGACGGCCACCATGATGCCGACCATGAACAGGACCTGTCGCAGGGATGTGGTCACGGCGAACCCCAGGAAACCGGCCGGTGCGGCAGCATCAGTGCAGCTGGACCCGGTCGGTCGGCCTGTCGAGCGAGAAGCCGGGAATGATCGCCGCGAAACTCTCGCCATTGCGGCGGCGCATTTCATAGCTGCCCTGCATGAAGCCCGACGGTGTGCTCAGCGGTGCGCCGGAGGTGTAGCGGAAGCATTCGCCCGGCTCGATGACCGGCTGCTCGCCGACAACGCCTTCGCCCTGTACGTGCTCGGTGCGGCCCATGGAGTCGGTGATGACCCATTTGCGGGCGAGCAGCTGCACGGCCTCATGACCGGTATTCTCGATCTCGATCGTGTAGGCCCAGACATAGCGGCCCTCATCCGGATCGGATTCGTCCTCCAGATAGTCCGGCATCACGCTGATCTTCACGCCGCTGCTCTCGTGCTCGTACATGCTGCGCTTCCGCCCTCACTGCGCAGCCTTCAGGCGCGCTCCGGCGCGCATAATCCTCTTCGCGCGGGTCCGGCTCAACCCCCACGGTCAGCGCGTCTGGACAGGGCGCGGCAGATGGGGGACATGTGGTCGTCCCCGCTCGGCAACCGCACGGACGATCATGACCGCCTCCGGAATCCTGCCCGACCACCGGCTGAAGACCCTGTTCGACACCGGCGTCATTTCCGCCGACACGCCTCCGGCAGAGGGCCAGATCCAGCCCGCCAGTATAGATCTCAGACTGGGCAGCCATGCCTGGCGCTTGCGGGCGAGCTTTCTGCCCGGGCCGGGCCGGACCGTGTCGGACCGGCTCAATGAAGACGTCGTCATGCACACGGTCGATTTGACCAACGGGGCGGTGCTGGAGACGGGGTGCGTCTATCTCGCGCCCCTGCAGGAGCGGCTGAAACTGCCGCCGGGCCTCAGCGCCGCGATGAATCCGAAGAGCTCGACCGGCCGGATCGATGTTTTCACGCGGGTCATCACCGATCACGGCGTCGCCTTCGACCAGGCGCCGGCGGATTATGACGGGCCGCTCTATGCGGAAATCTGCCCCTGCACCTTCTCCATCCTTGCCCGCACGGGCGACCGGCTCAGCCAGATCCGCTTCCGCGAAGGCGCGCACGTGCCGCTGCGCGATGTGACGGTGAGTGTCGATCTGGCCGGTTTCGAGGACGGGATTGTGGGTTATCGCGCCCGCCGCCATGCCGGGCTGGTCGATCTGGCGAAGATCGGAGGGCATGAGCGCACGCGGTTCTGGGAGCCGATGTACGCGCCGGACCGCCGCCTGATCCTGGATCCGGGCGAGTTCTACATCCTGGCATCGCGAGAGGCCGTGTCGATCGGCGCGGAAGAAGCGGCGGAGATGGCCCCCATCGCCACCGAGATCGGCGAGTTCCGCGCTCACTATGCCGGCTTCTTCGATCCCGGCTTCGGCATCGCCGAGGCGGGCGGGACAGGCTCGCGCGCAGTGCTGGAAGTGCGCGGCCGCGACGTGCCCTTCATTCTCGAACACGGCCAGCCGATCGCCCGGCTGGTCTACGAGCCGATGCGCGAAGCACCCGAAATCCCCTATGGCCGCGTGGCCTCGAACTATCAGGCCCAGGGGCTGAAGCTTTCGAAGTTTTTCCGCTGACTTTTTGGGGCAAACTGGGGAAATCCCTTGATCTACCGCGCACGGCGTAAAATCTTACCGTAAGGTGACGCTCGTATTGGGGTTTAGTAAGGGAGGGGATTTATGGCCCGTTTTCTAGGGGCGATTGCGGCTATTTGCTTTGGCTCGGCCGTTCAGGCGCAGGCCCCTGCGCCCAGTGTTGAAGACTATGCAGCGATGACGAACATGTCGTCGGTGCGGCTGTCGCCGAATGGCGAGCGTGTGGTATTTATTTCCGGTGAGACCCGAGCCGAGCGGAACATCATCATCTATTCGCTCGTGGGTGAGGGGTCTCATGTCATCGACGGCGGTGACGATCAAGTACTTGTCAATGTCAGCTGGCTGAACGACGACCACATCTCGGCCACCTATTCCGAGCGGCGCGACATCATTGCTGCAGGTGAGCGTGCTGACGTTTTCCGCAATTATGTTGTGGACTATGACGGAAGCGATAACTGGGAGCTTAACAACTACGCGACGATAGCGAATCGCGACTTGTCGGACCCTGATAGCATTTTGGTATGGCTTCCTGTTCTGCAAGACAATCGGGGATCGCCCGCTGCCGGCGGCGGGGTCGATCAAGCCGTAGGTCTCTATCGTCAGGGCCTTGATCGCGACCGCAATAGAGATCGTGTTTTTATCGGCGAGGGCGGTTTCGACTATATCCTGAATGCCGAGAACGAACCGATCGTTCGCTATACGAGTGATGGCGGCGAGTTCGAGCTGTGGTCGCGACGCAGCGGTCGCTGGCAGCGAGTCTACGCCGAGAACCTTGAGCGTGAGCGTTTCCGGTTTGGGGCCCGCCGTTCTGACCGCTGGACCGGACGGATGACCAATATGGCCGGTCTCGATATCACGGGCCGCTACGGCTATTTCACATCGCGGGTCAATGACGATCGGACTGCAGTCTTCCGTTTCGATTTCGAGACCAACGAGATCGAAGGGCCGGTGCTGCAGTCCGAGCTCGCTGATGTCGGCAATTTCATAACGGATTGGCGCACCAATGCGATCATTGGTGTTCGCTGGAACGAGGAGCGGGAAAAGGTCCACTACTTTGATCCCGACTTTGCGGCTCTTCAGGAGCAGCTGGAAGGGTTTTTTCCGTCCTCGAACGTGACCATCTCCAGCTGGGATACCGATTTCCGCAAAGTGATCGTCAATATCGAAGGCGGCTCGACGGCTGGCGCCTATTACCTGCTTAACCGCGAGACAGGCGACGTCACGTTGCTGGCGCAGAGCCGGCCTCGGATTCCCGACGAGGTCGTTGCCGAGGTTCAGGTCGTCCAGTATGAGGCACGCGATGGTCTAGATCTGTTCGGATATCTGACGCTGCCGCCGGGGCGGGAAGCGCAAGACCTGCCGCTGATCATGTTGCCGCACGGTGGTCCCCAAGCTCGTGACTTCTATGGGTTCGACCCTTGGGCCCAGTTCCTGGCCTCGCGCGGTTATGCTGTGTTCCAACCCCAGTTCCGCGGCTCAGAGGGCTTCGGTCGCGATTTCATCACCATGGCGCACGGCGAGTGGGGCCGTTCGATGCAGGACGACATCTCCGACGCCGTTCATCACCTGGTGGAATCCGGCGTGGCGGCCCAGGACCGAGTCTGTATCTTCGGCTGGTCTTATGGGGGATATGCCGCGCTCGCGGGCGCTACACTGACACCGGAACTCTACCGATGCGTGATCGCTGGAGCGCCTGTTTCCGACGTGTTCGCGATGATGGACTATGTTACTGGTCGGTTCGGTGGTGCATCGGTGACCTACTGGGCCGAGTATATCGGGGACTGGCGCAGCGAGACCGACTACATCACGCGGATTTCGCCGGCCCGCCAGGTCGAGCATGTGCAGGCACCGCTGATGTTGATCCACGGTACCGACGACTTGATCGTGCCCTATGAGCAGGCTGAGTTGATGGCCCAAGCAATGGATCGCGTAGGCAAGCCTTACGAACTTGTCCGCATCGAGGATGGGCCGCACCAGTCGTATCGGATGACGGTTGCGAATATGGAGCAGCTCTACAGCAATCTTGAGCGTTTCCTGTTGGAGCACAATCCACCGGATTGATGTAGGGGCCTCCTGAAGAAGGGCCGGTCGATGGGCCGGCCCTTTTTTTGATCTTTATGCGCAATTTATAATTGTATTTATTCTATGTGGCAATTATGGCGCGGGGCGTTATGAAGTTTTTCAGTGCGGTAGTAGCCGCGCTCGTGCTGACGAGTGCGGCCATGGGGCAGACGCTAGCCATCGAGGATTATGTTGTCCTGCCGAACATATCGAATGTGCGGATATCGCCGAACGGCGAGAGGCTGGTGTTTGTATCCGGGGACAGCTGGGAACAACGCAATCTGATTGTTTTCCCGCTGGACGGTTCTCAGACGCCGGTGGTGATCGATGTTGGCGATGACCAGGCGATTTCCAACGTTTTCTCATCTCCGACACGCATCTATGGCTGAACTATATCGACCGAGGCAACTGGTTCGGTATTGGCGACCAGGCCAGTTTTCGCCGCTCCTATCTCATGCGGATTGAAGATCGGCATATGGTCGAGCTGGATATCGGCACCGAATTCGCCTCGATAAACGAGGCCGATCCGCGGTCCGTCCTGACCTGGGTGCCCGCTGAGCGTCATGGTGGCGATGTCCGGACCCGGGTCCGGGGCGGAACAGGCTATAGCTTGTTCGCCCAGAATCTCGATCGCGTGAACGGCCGCACCCGCGTGGAGCTTGGTTCGCAGGACTTTGAGATGGTGCTCGACGCCAATGATCGCAGCGTCGTGCGACAGCGCGGCGGGCGAGAGCCTGGTGTGTCCTATGAATTGTGGACAAGGGTCGAGGGGTGACAGCGACAGCTGGCGCCGGGTCTACACCGAACGCCATCAACTTGACCGGGAGTTCCGCTTCGCAGCAGGGACCTGGCAGGACTGGATTGGTGTGATCGAATGGGTATCCGGCCTCGATCGTACCGACAGTTATGGCTACTTTCTTTCAGAAACAAATGGTTTGCCAGCAGGGCGGCAGCCGGGACGACGGACCGCCCTGTTCCGCTACGACTTCGTCGAGGAGGCGATTGAGGGACCGGTTGTTGCCTCGGAGATCGCCGACATCTCCAGCCTTGTCCGCGACTGGCGCAACAACGCGGTTATCGGCGCAGTCTGGGACGATGGCCGGCGGCAAGTCGAGTTCTTCGATCCCGACTTCGCGGAGCTTCAAGTTCAGATCGAAGGATTCTTTCCGGGTTCTAGTGTCCACCTGATCAATTGGGACCGGGCTTTGCGGAGAGTACTCATCTATATCGGAGCTGGACGCACGGCCAGGGCCTGCTATCTGATCGCCAGGTCTACGGGGGACGTCCAGCCGCTTGGCGCGGCGCGTCCGGGTATCCCGGATGCTGCGGTGGCCCCCATCGAAGTCGTCCGCTATGAGTCTCGTGACGGCTTGGACTTGTTTGGATATCTTACACTGCCTCCAGGGCGGGATGCGTCGAGCCTGCCAATGGTGTTGATGCCGCATGGCGGTCCCGAGACGCGCGACAGCTACGGCTTCGATGAGTGGGTACAGCTGCTAGCGTCCCTTGTGCATGCGGTGTTTCAACCGCAGTTTCGCGGATCCGGCGGGTTTGGGACCGAGTTCGCGGAGATGGGCTACACCCGTTGGGGGCAGGAGATGCGGCACGACCTCGACGAAGGAGTCGATCATCTCGTGGCCTAGGGGATCGTCGATCCAGATCGCGTTTGTGTATTCGGTTGGAGTTATGGCAGCTATGCGATGCTGGCCGCGATGACACTAACGCTGGAGCGCTACCGGTGCGGGATTGCCGGTGCCGGTGTGTCGCATATTGTCGCCATGATGGGGTATGAGCAGGAACGTCTCAGCGGTGGTTCTCAACTCTATTGGGCGCGGAATATCGGTGATTGGCGGGGGCGTCATCGTGAAAATGTCGATGCGATCTCGCCGGCTCTGCATGCTGGTCGGGTACAGGCACCGCTGATGATCATCCACGGCAGCGAGGGCATCGTGGTTCCCTACGAGCAGGCCGAGACCATGGCCGAGGCGATGGATGCTGCGGGGCGGCCCTATGAGCTGATGACCATCGATGGGGCGCTACTATTCCTCGCAGATGACGACCAGCCGCAAGCGCCAGCTCTAGAAAATCTGATTGCGTTCCTGCAGGAGCACAATCCGCCGGAGTAGCGGGCTAGGGGGCGGCTATGACCGGACTTCGTTTTCGGGCTGGGCCGCCACCACGTCGGTTTCGTCCAGGGCGCCGGCGAGCCAGCGGTCCATGACGACGCAGGCGACGAGGTCGCCGGTGACGTTGATCGCCGTGCGGCACATGTCGAGGATACGGTCGACGCCGAGCAGGATGGCGACGCCCGAGGCCGGAATGCCCAGCGAGTGCAGGATGCCGGCCAGGATGATGATGCCGACGCCCGGTGTCGAGGGGCTGCCGATCGACGCCCCGACCACCGTCACTACCAGCATCACGAAGCCCGGCGCGCTGAGTTCGACCTGGTAGATCTGGGCGATGAAGAGCGCCGCGATGACCTGGTAGAGTGCGGTCCCGTCCATATTCACCGTCGCGCCCAGCGGAATGACGAAGCGGGCGACGGCGGGGTGCACTTTCAGCCCCTGCTCGGCGGTCTTCAGCGAGAGCGGCATGGTGGCGGCCGAGCTGGATGTCGAGAAAGCCAGCAGCTGGGCGCTTGCGACCGTGCCGGCAAAGGCCAGCGGCGAACGGCGGCCCAGAACCGCAACGATCAGCAGATAGACGCCCAGCAGCACCAGCAGTCCGCCGGCGACGCAGAGAATATAGACCGACATGCCCAGAAGGGCGGAAATGCCGATCCGCATCACGAAGTCCGAAATCAGGCCGAACACGGCAAACGGTGCCAGCCGCATCGCCCAGCCGACAATGGTCAGCGAGGCGTCCTGCACCAGCTGGATGATCTGGATCAGCGGGGCTGCGCGGCCGATGCCGAGCGAAGCGAGGGCGGTGCCGCCGATCAGGCTGGCCACCACGATCTGGAACATGTTGGCGTTCAGCGTCGCCTCGGCGAGGCTGGCCGGGATGATATCGGCAATGGAGCCGGCCAGGGTGGGCGCCGGCGTGGCGGCCAGATCGACATCGCCGGACCCTGCGGCGGCCGGTGCGACATCGCTCAGGCTGATGAAGCTGCCGGGCTGCACCAGGGTCGCGATGGCATAGCCGATCAGCACCGCGATCGTGGTCGTCATCAGGAAATAGGGGGCAATGCGCCCGGCAACGCGTGCCAGCATGTTGGCGTTGCCGCTGGAGGTGATGCCCAGAACGATCGAGGTCGCGACCAGGCCGATCACCACCATCTGGATCAGGTTGAGAAAGATCTGGCCCGGCAGGCGCAGCCATTCGCCCACGACGGCAACGGTGTCGCCCGGCACGGCGAGGGGCGAGCCGAGATCCGGCGAGAGCACGAGACCGGTGGCGATCGCCAGCAGCATGGCAACAAGGATCTGCGCCCAGAGCTGGCTGCGCATCAGGCCGCGCACGCGGATCATGTAGAGGCGCTGGACCAAGACCGTTTCTCCCGCCTGGCGGCGTCTGCCGCCGCACCGGCCGGTTGGTAGCTGATCGGCGGGCGCATGACGATAGCGGCACTTCGTCCCGCCGGCCGTCTGCGGGGTTGCTGAATTTGGGCTGGCAGGCAGGCAGATCTTGGGAGTAGCTTGCCGGCATGAACAACCGGTCTTCAACGGGCGCGCAGGCCGGCCGCCGGAATGCGAGCGTTCCGGGACAGGTCAATCCCGTCGTCTACATCCTATCGCTTCTGGTCCTGGGGCTGGGTGCGACGATGGTCATCCCGCTCCTGGTCGAATGGGCATCGCCCGACGCACATCCCACCATGTTCGCCGTACCTATGCTGACAGCCATAGGGACGGGTATCGTCCTGTTCGCCGCGACACGCAGCGATGCCGATCTGGAGCTGGACAATCGCCAAGCCTTCATCGTGACGGCCGGCAGCTGGACAGTCCTGCCCGTCTTCGCGGCCATTCCTTTCGTGTTTGCCGGGCTGAGCTGGACCGACGCGATTTTCGAGGCCGCTTCGGGCCTGACAACGACCGGCTCGACCGTGGTGCAGGGGCTGGATGCCTGGCCGGCCAGCCTTCTGCTCTGGCGTTCCTTCCTGCAATGGATCGGCGGTGTCGGCATCATCGTGACGGCGGTGGCGCTGCTGCCCTTCATGCGGGTGGGCGGCATGCAGTTGTTCAAGGCGGAAAGCTCCGACCATTCCGAGAAATTCGAGGCGCGGGCCCATGTCTTCGTGGTGCGGATCCTGGTGATCTATCTGTGCATGACGGCGGGCTGTGCGGCACTGTACGCCACTTTCGGCATGTCCGGCTTCGATGCGATCAATCACGCGATGACGACGCTCTCCACCGGCGGCTTCTCGACCCACGATGCCAGCTTCGCCTTCTTCGAGCCGCGCGCGCTGCACGCCATCGCGATCGTGTTCATGATCGCCGGTGCGATCCCGTTTGTGGCCTACATGAAATTCCTTGACGGCCAGCGCACCATCTTCCTGCGTGATCCGCAGGTTCGCTCGCTTCTCGCGCTGCTCGCCGGCGTGTCGCTGGTTCTGGGCCTGTGGCACGCGACCCAGTCCGAGGACGGGCTGGGCCAGTCAATCATCTATGCCGCCTTCAACGTGGTGTCCGTGGTCACCACGACCGGTTTTGCCAGCACCGACTACACCGCCTGGGGCAGCGCCACGATCGCGACCTTCTTTGCGCTCACCTTTCTGGGCGGCTGTACCGGATCGACCAGCGGCGGGGTGAAGACCTATCGCATCCTGGTGCTGTTCCAGGTCGTGCGGCGGCACCTCATGCTGACCGTCATGCCGTCGCGCGTCGTGGCGCGCACTTTTGACGGCCGGCGAATGGAGGAAGATGCGTGGATCGGCGTGCTGGTGATGGTGGTCGTCTTCCTGGCGACCTTCCTGCTCTTCGCCATCGGCCTGGCCATGACGGGACTGGACTTCATGACGGCCCTGTCCGGCAGCGCCACCGCGATCACCAATGTCGGGCCCGGACTGGGCGATATCATCGGCCCTGCGGGCAATTTCTCCACGCTGCCCGATACGGCCAAATGGCTGCTCTCCGCGGAGATGGTGCTGGGTCGCCTGGAGGTGCTGACCTTCCTCGTGGTGTGCCTGCCCAGCTTCTGGGACTAAAGGCTGCCAAGCACCGTTCCTGGACACTTGCACGATGCCGGAATTTCGCTGTAATCATGCGGATATCCAGCGCCCGGGCGGGTGTAGCTCAATGGTAGAGCAGAAGCTTCCCAAGCTTACGACGAGGGTTCGATTCCCTTCACCCGCTCCATTTCCGGTCCGGCCTTGGCGCTATCCGGAATTGTTGCCCTTCTTCGTTGAATTTGCAGTTGAATGCCGTAGGCTGCCCCCGTTTTCTACCGGGGGGATACATGCGGGAAATTCTGGCTGGCATTGCTGCAGTGGCAATGTCGTTCGCGAGTGCGCAAGCACAGGACCAACTGGAAAACTACGCCGCGCTGCCGCGTATCTGGGATGCCGAACTGTCGCCGGACGGTTCGATGCTGGCGACGGGCTGTAGCCCGCGCGGAACTCGCGAGATATGTCTCTACGACCTGGAAGATGGCGGGGCGCTGAGCGCGATACCGGCGCCGGATGGCGGGCGCATCACCGGCTTCTACTGGGTCAACGATACCTATCTGATCTACACGATCTCCGCCTTTCGCGAAATCATGACGATGAATGGCCAGTTGGAGATCACGGTGGCGCGTGCGGCCTCCTTCAATGTGAGGACCCGCGAGACGGTGCTGCTGCTGGACGACATGCCCGGCGCCTTCGTGCCGGGACAGATCGTTTCCGCGCTTGTCGATGATGACGAGCATGTCGCGCTGGAGGCCATGTCGGGCCGGTGGAGTGACCGTCCGAACGCGTCGCGCCTGGGTTCGGACGCCCGGTACGAGACCACTGTCTTCAAGGTCAGCCTGGAGGACGGCAATCGCGATGAGCAGATTTTCGAGACCGGGCAGAACGCGTTCGTCGTGCTCGACGCGCACGGCGTTCCGGTGCTGGAGGTCCGCATCGAGGACGAAACCGGGGAGTTCGGCATTTACCGGGTCGTGGACGGGGCTTCTCAGCGGCTCTATTCGGAGGTGTTCGAGGCGGAATATCCACAGATCCCCGGCTTCACCGACAATGGCGAGGCCGTTGCCCTCGACATTCCCGGCGTTGGAATCCGCCGGCTCGAGATCGCGACGGGTGAGTTGTCGGACTACGATCTGTCGGGAACCGGGTTGTCCGAAGCGAGTTTGATGGTGGACACGGTGTCCCGCGAAGTGATCGGCTACAGCTCGCAGGGTGCGTTGCCCGAGCAGCGCTTTCTGCGCTCCGACTTCACAGCCCTTCGTGAGGAATTGTCGGGCATTCTCACCGAAGCGGTCGTCGAACTACGCTCGTGGAACCAGGCCAAGACCAAATTCGTGGTGATTGGCTGGGATGTCGGGCGGCCGCCGAACTACTACCTGCTCGACCTGCAGACCGGGGGACTGGGACTGCTCGACACTGCCTATGCCTTGCCCGACGGTGGGGCCGGGGTGCGTGAGCGGCTGACCTATGCCAATCGCGAAGGCCAGGAGATCGAGGCCTGGCTGACGCGGCCGGCCGGCGTTGAAGGCCCCCTGCCGCTGATCCTCTTGCCGCACGGCGGGCCGCGCGCCCGCGACAGCGGCGTATTCGACTGGCAGGCGGCGTATTTCTCCTCCCTGGGCTATGCCGTCCTGCAGCCCAATTACCGTGGCTCGACCGGGCAGGGCGAGGCCTTCATCGCGGCCGGGATCGGCGAGTTCGGCACCGGCATGATCGCCGACATGATCGATGGCGCCCGCCATGTCAGTGCCAACGGGCTTGCGGACGCGGACTATTGCGCCGTCGGCGGCAGCTATGGCGGCTATGCCGCGCTGATGCTCGCGCTGGAGGATCCCGAACATGTGCGCTGCGCGATCTCCTTCGGCGGGGTGACCGCGCCCTTCGCCTTCATCGGCACGCGTGATTACTCGGACACCCTGGTGCGCTACTGGGAACGCTATATCGGCAGCCGGTTCGATGACCGCGCCTATCGTCAGGCGATCTCGCCTGTCGACCGGGCCGGCGAGTTCTCCCAGCCCCTTCTGGTCATGCATGGCGACGAGGATACTGTGGTCCCGCCGGGCCAGCTGCGCCTGCTGCGCCGCGAACTCGACGGGCGTGGGGATGCCGAATTCATCATGCTGCCCGGCGAGAACCACTATCTGGACACGCAGACGGCCCGGACCGCCTTCTTGCGCGCCAGCCGCGACTTCCTGGCCGAGCACTATCCCGCGGACCGCTAGATCCGCGGCCGCTGTCCCATATCGAAGCCGCCCAGCTCGGCGAGATGAACGAGGAAGATCACGGCGAGGCCGCCCATCACGACGGCGATCAGTGTCCAGGGGATCATCCGCGGGCCGCGCTCCGGTCTGACCGGCTGGCCGGCCCGCCAGCGGGCGAGAAAGAAGCCTGCAATGCAGATCGTGAGGGCGATGAGGGTCGCGGGCAGGGAGAGGTACATGGGGGTTCTGCCAGCGAGCTGACACCGTGTTCTGTCTTTTCCCAGAGATAGGGGTTTTGCACGAGCTGCACCAGAGCGCGGACAGCAGGCACGACCTGGATCGACCAGTAGGCGGGCAGCAGGGCGAGATCGGCGATCCGCACCGGCAGGCCTGCCCGGGCCATGCCTTCGACCGCGCCCATGAGGCCGCCGGCATATCCCGCGCCGAGGATCGACAGACAGGCCAGGACGGGCAGTGACACGCCTTGTTCCATGACAGCCACCGCCAGCGCCGCGGCGAGTGTCGGGCCGTGGATGAGTGCCGACAGGACCGCGCCGCCCAGCGTCATCACGAGCGGCAGGCTGAGGCGCCGGCGTTCGGCATCCAGTCCGAAGTGAACCCCGAGCGTCTGCCAGTACCCTTTCAGCCAGCGGGTCCTTTGCGGGGTCCAGCCGCGCAGGCTTACGGGCGCTTCTTCCAGTGTGGTCGGCGCGATGAGACCGCAACGATAGCCGAGCCGGTGAAGGCGCACGCCCAGATCGGCATCTTCGGTGACATTCCAGGCATCCCAGCCGCCACTGCGCTGCAGGGCCTTCGCACGGAAATAATTGCTGGTTCCGCCAAGTGGCAATGGCCAGCCGAGCCGCTGGTAGAGCGGCAGCATGACATGAAAATGCGCGGCGTATTCCATCGCGAACTGGCGTGTCAGCCAGGTCTCGCCCCGATTGTACCAGTTGAGCGGGGCCTGCAGGCAGGCCAGACGCGGCGGGGCAAGGCTGAAGCTCTCGGCGGCGTGGCGCAACTGGTGCGGATGCGGCCGGTCCTCGGCGTCGTGCACCGCAATGATCTCGCCACTGCAGAAGCGCAGGGCGTAGTTGAGCGCGCGCGGCTTGGTGCGCGGGTGTCCGGCCGGCGCGATGATGACGCCGAAGCGGCGATCCAGCCGGCACCGCTCTATGGCTGCCAGCGTCTCGGTGTCGTCCGCTTCCAGAACCAGACGCACTTCCAGCTTGCCCGCCGGATAGTCGATCGCCGCGAGGGTGGTGACGAGCTGGGGGATGACCGCGGCTTCGCGATAGAGAGCCACGATGATGCTCGCTTTCGGCAGGGCGGCCTCGCACAGGTCGCGACGCGGCGCATGGCGGGGCCTGTTCAGCGTGCCGGCGATGCGCAGCAGAGCCAGTGACAGACAGGTCGGCGCCAGCACAGCCAGCAGCAAGGCCGATGTGGAAAAGGGCAGGGCCGGCGATGCCAGGATACTGGCCAGGACAAGGCCGCAGAGCAGGCTGACCAGGTGCGGGAAACTCCGGTTCCGGGCACTCAGTTCCGGGCAGCGGCGCGACAGGCCGCCCGCGGCTTCGTCTGTCCACAACCGTGCGAGAATGCCTGGTGGCGTCTGCAGCCGGCCGCCCCGTTCTGGAGTGGCGTGGGCCGGAGCGACGCGCGCCGAAGCGCTGCATGATCCGGCTCTCCGGGGCGCGCTGCGTGCAAGCGTCCCGGCCGCGTCAATCCCCTGTGCGCCGTCCATTTCCAGCTCCGGGCTCACCGTCCGGGCGCATCAAAGCAGAAACACACGCAAAACGCGAATCTGAAAAAATCAAGCCTTGGGGTTGATCACGAAGTCGAGGCGGGGCCGGGACAGATCATCGCCGTCGAGCACAAAGATGCTGGCTGTTGCCGTGGGGTAGCCCAGCGGCATGCGGGGTGTCTCGCCACACATCTGGGCCAGCTTGTGGGCAAAGCCGCCAATGCCCGGATTGTGTCCGACCAGCAGGATGGTGCCGGCTGTGCCGAGGACCTGGCGGGTGGCGCGTTCCAGCATTTCCGTGGAGGCGTGATAGAGCGCCATCGGATCGTCCATCTGCGGCTCGCCGATCTGCGGCAGCATCTGGTCATAGGTCTGCCGTGTGCGCCAGGCCGGCGAGACCAGTGCGAGATCGACGCGGATACCCCGCCCGGCCAGCACGTCGGCAGCGGCGGCACTGTCTTCGCGTCCGCGCGCTGTGAGTCCGCGCTGGAAATCGTCTTCCGCCTCCAGCCGGTCGACGGCCTTGGCATGGCGCATGAGGATCAGGGTGGTCGTCATCGTGTCGGCGCAGTCCGGATGCTGGTGCGGATGTAGGCGCTCCGGCGGCGGTCTTGCAATCGCGTGGCCGGAAGCGCACCTAGTCCTAAGGTGTTTTTGCCGCCAATTGAACCGAGGAGGACGACATGGGTCTGCTGTTGGGTGATATCGCCCCGAATTTCGACGTCGAGACGAGTGAAGGCGCAATCAATTTCCACGACTGGATCGGCGACAACTGGGTGATCTTCTTCTCCCACCCGGCCGACTACACGCCCGTCTGCACGACCGAGCTGGGCTTCACGGCCAAGCTGAAGGACGAGTTCGCCAAGCGCAATGCCAAGGCGATCGCGCTCTCCGTCGACAGCGTCGAGGACCACAAGGGCTGGATCAAGGATATCGAGGAAACGCAGAACTGCGCGGTCAACTTCCCGATCATCGCCGACACCGAGCGCAAGGTGTCCGAACTCTATTCGATGATCCACCCGAATGCCGATCCGAAAGTCACGGTGCGCTCGGTCTACATCATCGACCCGAACAAGAAGATCCGCGCCACCTTCACCTACCCGCCCAGCGCCGGCCGGAATTTCAACGAAGTGCTGCGCCTGCTCGACAGCCTGCAGCTGACCGATGGCTACAAGGTCGCCACGCCGGTGAACTGGGAAGACGGCCAGGACGTGATCGTGGTCCCGTCGATCTCGGACGAGGAAGCCGACAAGCTCTTCCCCGCCGGCTACAACAAGATCAAGCCCTATCTGCGCGTGACCAAGCAGCCCAACAAGTAAGGCTGCACGCATCGCTGACGGTTTGGAGGCGCCCGGGGGATTCCCGGGCGCCTTTTCCCGGCCCGGGTTTGACAAGTCTCCTTGACGACAAGCTCGCTTTACAGATATGACAAGGGTGCTTTACAGCTTAGGAGGCCGATATGGACGATCGTGATCTGATGACAGGCGAGGGTGGTGCGCCGACCCTGGTGTCGCTGGCACTCTTCGCCGTCATCTTCTTTTCCGCCCTGCTTGCCGTTGAATTCGGCAGCGGACTGATCGAACCGCTTCGCGCGGCCCTGGCCGGCCTGCCGGCAAGCTTGAAAGCCGGTGCGCTGGCGGCTGTGATCCTCGGCCTGATGGCCATCGCGCGGATTGCGGTTCTGCTGGGCTTGCGCGCGGACACGGCGAAGAAATCATGACCCCCGAAATGAAACGCTACACCTGGCGCACCCTCGTCCTGATGCTGATCTTCACCGGTCTCCTGGTGGCGATCGACAAGACGCTCGACCCGTCGCGCAATGGCTGGCCGGCAGTGCAGGCCTGGCCGCTGGTCGGGCTCACCTGCCTGCCGCTCCTCGTCTATGGCTGGGAGGTGATCCGCTATGTCCGCTCGATCGACGAAATGCTGGCGCGCTTCCAGATCCGCGCTGCAGCGGTCGCCATGCTGGCCATGCTGCTGGCCGCCGCCGTGTTCGGCGTGGCGGAGATCTATGGCGTGATGGAGCCGCTCAACATGACGATGCTGCTGCCCATCGCGGCGGTCGCGCACAGCGTTGCATCCCTGATCCAGCAGGTCCGGGTGCAATGAAGAACCGGCTCAGGGAGCTTCGCGGCGAGCACGGCTGGAGCCAGCAGGCCCTGGCCGACCGCCTCGACGTGTCGCGCCAGACCGTCAATGCGCTGGAGACGGGCAAGTACGACCCGTCCCTGCCGCTCGCCTTCAGGATCGCCCGCCTCTTCGGCCAGCCGATCGAGGCGATCTTCGACGATGAGGTGGAGGGTTAGGTTCAGCAGAGAACAAGCGAAACCGGTTGTCATCCCGGCCGGATGCCCGGCCTCGGGCCGGGCGCAGGGCCGGGACCCATAAACACGATCATTGGCCGCCAGCAGGCGCTGTACCACCGCCGCAAATAACTCGACGAGCGGCGCGTGTATGGGTCCCGGACTTCCGCCCCGCTTTTGCGGGGCATGCATCCGGGATGACAAAATCAGGGGGTTCCAACCCTAAGCGGGCAGATCCTCGCCATTGCTCGCGGCCTCAATCCAATGTCCGCCGGTAGCGCAGCATCGCCACGGTGGCGATCACGGCAAAGATCACGGCCAGCGGCCAGATCTGCGGTACGATATCGCCCAGGCTGGCGCCCTTCAGCATGATCGCCCGCACGGCGCGGATGAAGTGCGTCGTCGGCAGGGCCTGACCCAGCGTCTGCGCCCAGGCGGGCATGCCGGCAAAGGGGAACATGAAGCCGGACAAAAGGATCGAGGGCAGGAAGACAAAGAAAGTCATCTGCATCGCCTGCATCTGCGTGCGCGCCACGGTGGAGAAGAGGAAGCCCAGCGACAGGTTCACCAGGATAAAGAGTGACACGCAGACCAGGAAGGCCGGCGCCGAGCCCAGGAAGGGCACGCCGAACAGGAAGCGCGCGCCGGCCAGCATGATCACCACCTGGATGAAGCCGACGAAGACATAGGGCGTGATCTTGCCCACCATCACCTCATAGGGCCGTGTCGGCGTGGCCAGCAGGGTTTCCAGCGTACCGCGCTCGGCCTCGCGGGTCAGCGCCATCGAGGTCATCATCGCCATCGTCATGGTGAGAATGACGCCCAGCAGGCCGGGCACGATATTCAGCGCCGTGCGGCCGGCCGGATTGTAGCGGCGGTGGATAACCGTCTCGACCGGCGGTGTCATCTCGCCGAGCAGGGGCGCCAGCGCTTCCTGCACCAGGGTGGGGAAGGTGCCCGTGCCGGCGCCGGCGGCGACCGGGTCCGAGGCGTCGGTGTCGAGCAGGATCTGCGGGCGGTCGCCGCGCAGCAGGTCGCGCTCGAAATCCGGCGGAATGGTCACCACGAACAGGGCCTCGCCGGTCTGCAGCGCCGTATCGGTTTCGGCCCGCGAGTAGGTGATGCCGATCAGGTCGAAATAGTCGGACGTTTCCATCGCCTGCAGGATGGCGCGGCTGGCCGGACCGTTATCGCCCATCTCCACGAGGGTGGGCAGATGGCGCGGATCGGTGTTGATGGCATAGCCGAACAGCAAAAGCTGCATCACAGGAATGCCGACCATCATGCCGAAGGTCAGCCGGTCGCGGAGCATCTGGATGAATTCCTTGCCGATCAGGGCGAGGATGCGGCTGAAACTGTTCATGTGAAATTGTCCTGCGAGCCGGCCATCAGCCAGATGAAGGCTTCCTCCAGCCCGGTCTTGGCGAGATCGACACTGATGCCCTCGCGCCCGCGATAGGCACAAACCGTCCGCTCCAGCGCGTCCGCATCGCGTCCGGACACGTGCAGGGCCGAGCCGAAGCGCGCGATCTGGTCGACGCCCTCGGCATTGAGGAGTTCGTCATAGATGGGCTGCAGCCCCTTGCCCTCGATCCGCCAGGTCACCAGGCCGACCCGTTCGGGAATGTCGGCGGAGGGCGCGTCGATCAGCTTCTTGCCATAGGCGATGAAGGCGATGTAATCGCACTGCGCGGCCTCATCCATGTAGTGGGTCGAGACCAGAACGGTGACGCCCTTGCGGGCCAGCCCGCGGATCCGGTCCCAGAAGTCCCGCCGGGCCTTGGGATCGACACCCGCGGTCGGTTCGTCGAGCAGCAAGAGGCCGGGATTGTGCATCGAGGCCGCCGCCAGCGCGAGGCGCTGTTTCCAGCCGCCCGACAGCGTATCGGCCAGCTGGTGCGCCCGCGGTCCCAGATCGTATTCCTCCAGCGTGTCGGCGACGATCTGTTTCGGGTTCTTCAGCGCATGCAGGCGCGCCATGAAAGTCAGGTTCTCGCGCACGGTAAGATCGCCATACAGCGAGAAGCGCTGGGTCATGTAGCCGACGCGCGACTTGATGGTCCGGCTCTCCTCGATGATGTCGAGACCCAGCGCCGTGCCGCCGCCGCTGTCCGGTTTCAACAGGCCGCACATCATCCGGATCGTTGTCGTCTTGCCGGATCCGTTCGGGCCGAGAAAGCCGTAGATCGACCCTTTGGGAACCTGCATGTCGAAATCGTCGACGACGCGGGTCTCGCCGAAACTCTTGGTCAGGCCTTTCACATCGATGGCAAGCGCTTCGCTCATGGCTGCGGCCTGAGGCGCAGCGGCGTTCCCGGCGGGGGCGGTGTGCCCTCGAAGCGCGCCTCGGCGCGATAGACCAGGCGGGCGCGCTCATTGTCCGAATAGATCACGGGCGGGGTAAACTCGGCCGCGTCTGCGATCGAGGCCAGGCGGACGGTGAGGCCCGCCGCACAGCCATCGCAATCCACCGCGAAACGGTCGCCGGTGGCATGGCCGCCAATCCCGGTCTCCGGAATGAACAGCACGGCGTGGACCGCGCCATCGGGCAGCAGCTCATAGACGGGCTGGGCCGGACCGGCCTGTTCGCCGGCAAAGCGGATCTGGCGATGCACGGCGGCATCGGCCGGCGCAGCGACGGTCCGGCGGTTCAGGGCATACTCGGCGCGCTCGCGCTCGGCCTGGGCCGCCGCGATCTCGGCCTGCAGGGCGCGCAGCTGGTTCTCCCGCGCCGGCAATTGAACGAGGCTCAGCCGCTGGCGCATTTCCGCGACACGGGCATTGGCCGTCCGGGCCGCCGCCAGTGCCTGGTCCAGCCGGGCCTGGCTGACATGACCGTCCCCGAACAGTTCGCGCGTGCGGGTCAGCGTGTCATTCGCTTCGCGGGCGGCGGCGTCGGCCTGGTCGAGCTGGTCCCGTGCCGCCTCGATCTCCGGCGAGCGGGCACCCGCGGCGGCATCGTCGAAGCGGGCGAGCGCAGCCTCGATCCGGGCCTCGGCTGCGGCGAGGGCGGCCCGTTCCGCGGTCGCGTCCAGCGAGAACAGGGTATCGCCCGCGGCGACATGCGCGCCCTCGCGGGCCAGGGTCTCGACTATGCGGCCGGGCGCGTCCGGCGCAATGGCGGTGAAATCGCCCTCGGCATAGCCGTGCAGCGTGTCGTCGGGCTGATCGCTGCAGGCGGCGATGCCCAGCACCAGTCCGGCCAGCAGGAGATGTCGGCTCAGTCGCATCACGCGTCCTCGCGGGGTTTGAGGCCATGGAGCAGCAGGTCCGACAGCGCGTCCGCGACATCGACCGGCTCCCTGAGATTTTTCGGATGAAAGTCGAACGCGCTCGCCAGCATCATGTGGCCGAGGCAGGGACCGCCGATACAGCGCATCAGCATGTCGGCATCGACGGGGCGGAATGTTCCGGCCTCGACGCCGTCGGCAGCCAGGGTCGCGATGGCGCGGCGCGCAGTTTCCAGAACCTGGTCGCGATAATGGGCGGCGATGTCGGGGAAGCGATGGGCTTCGGTCAGGACCAGGCGCGGGGCGGCGGAAATGTCCGGATCGGTCATGGCGGTGATCATCATGAAGATGACGCCGCGCAGTGCCGCTTCCGGATCGCGCGGCGCACCGACCGAGACCAGGCGTTCCGCGGCCGTGGCCAGGGCGCCGGCCGATTGCTCGACCAACGCTTTCAGCATCGCTTCCTTGGACGGGAAATAGAGATAGACCGCGCCCTTGGAGAGGCCGGCCCGTCTGGCGATGTCTTCAACGCGCGCGGCGGTGAAGCCCTGTTCGACGAAGACGGAGAGGGCGGCGTCCAGGATTTCGTCGGGCCGGGCTTCAGGCCGGCGGCGTCGTGTTTTCGTGCTCATGCCGATTTAATAACTGACCGGTCAGTTAGTTGCAAAGGAAATTTCCGAGGCCCGGGGATCGGCCCTTTTCTAGGGGGTGGGGTCGCCGGTGTTCAGCGCGCTCGCCCAGTCCTCTGCCCAGCCGTTCAGCGGCAGCAGGAGGTCCTGCAGGCTGCGCCCGCGGGCGGTGAGGGCATAGCCCTCATCGGTCAGTTCCACGATGCCGGCCTCGATGCATTCGGCCAGGCGTGTATTGAGCACGCTGGGGCTTATCCCGGCGGCCTCCTGCAGCGCGCGGAAGCGCAGATGCCGGTCATCCCGCAACTCCCACAGCAGGCGCAATTGCCAGCGCCGGCCCAGAAGGTCGAGCAGGGCCATGACCGGGCGGCCGGACTGTGATGCGGGTGTCGGATGGCCGGGGAGGGGTGTGGATCGGGTCATGCTATTATTTTCGTAGCGTTGGAATGAATGTGTGCTATGAAATTCGTAGCAACGATTGTCCCGGAGGTCCAGCATGTCCCGTATCGCCCCTGTCGAGCCGCCCTATTCGCAAGATGTGCAGGCGGTTTTCGACCGCATCATGCCCGCAGGCGTGCCGCCGCTGCGCCTCTTCACCACGCTGGCACGCAGCGAGCGGGTCTACCGGAAATTCAACGCCGGCAGCCTGCTCGACCGCGGCACGCTCACCCTGCGCCAGCGCGAACTCGTGATCGACCGCACCTGTGCGCTCAATGGCTGTGCCTATGAGTGGGGCGTGCATATCGCCTTTTTCGCCGAACGGGTCGGCCTGACGCCCTCCGAGATCGAGGCGCTCGCCGCGCCGGCGATCATTGAGGAAGACTGGCCGGCTGAAGAGGCCGTCCTGCTCCGGCTGTGTGACGAACTTCATGCGGCAAGCCGGATACCGGCCGCCTGCTGGGACCGGCTCACCACACATTTCGGCGACGAGCAGATCCTCGAACTCATCGCCCTGGCCGGCTTCTACCGGACGGTGGCCTATTTCGCGAACGGGCTGGAGATCGAGCCGGAAGCCTTTGGCGCGCCACTGCCCGGCCAGATATCGCGAGCCTGACTGGCCGGGCGCGGCGAAGCGGTGTCAGATCGCACCTGCTTCAAGGGGCCGGCGGCAAGGGGGAGTTGGCGATGTACGAGACCATCTATCTGGCACTGCATGCGATTGTCGCACCGGCCTGGATACTGCTGGCCGTCGCGCCGGGCTGGCGCTGGACGCAGCGGCTCGTACACGCCGCCCTGATCCCGCTCGTCCTGTGCGCCATCTATCTGGCCTTCCTGACCGCCGCGATCGGCTTCGGACAGGCCGATCCGGACGCCGGGATGAGCACGCTGGCCGGTGTGATGGCGCTGTTCTCGCATCCGGTCGGCGCGCTGACGGGATGGACGCATTTCCTCGTCTACGACCTCTTTGTCGGTGCCTGGATCGTTCGCGATGCGCGCCGTCACGGCATCGCCCACTGGATCGTCCTGCCGGCGCTCTTCCTGTCGCTGATGTTCGGACCGCTGGGCCTCCTGCTTTACCTCCTGATCCGCAAGTTCAGCGGCAAGGGCGGCTGGTCGCTCGATGAGGCGGCTGTCGGCTGAATCATTTTCAGCAGAAGTGGGAAGCGGTTCTGCGGTTCGAAAAGGCGGCCACATGTATCAAACGCATCAAGTCTCATGCGGACTTTGGCACGCTGATCCGGCACGATGCCGGGCATGGAACCTCTCTATTCAAAGCGCGACGAACTGCGTGCCCGGACCAAGGCCATTGAAGCGTATACAAGGACCATAGCGCGCAATCGAGATGTGCGGCGGTTCGCTGGCTCCGGTTCGGATATTCAAGCGCGACCAGCTCAAGAGGCTGGTCTGTGAAGCCCTGCGCAAGGGCGTCACCGGCAACCGGAACATTGCCCGCGAAGTGATCGCCCGTGTGGACTCGGAATGCACGGACGCATGCCCGTCAGATGTGACACGGCGGGTAAAGGACGTGACTAAGGCTTTTTTTGGTAGAGTGTTCTCTATATGTTGTGGGAACGCAACAAGAACGACCCCCACCCGTTGACTCTTCGAAACCCCTGATCACTAATACCTAGTTGAGCGCAAAAGCGAAGCCGCCGGGGCTCCTACACCCCGGCGACCCCTTTGCCTTTGCGCGTCCGCACCAGTTTTGGGCCGTGTGCGGACCGACCGGCGATTGCGCCTCGACCATGATGGCCGGGGCACTCGGTGTCAAGCACGGTCCAGCCCTTCGATGTCCGAAGAAAGGACCGATCCATGACTGACGCTTATGCACTCACCTTCCGCCTCAAAACCGACTCGAGCTACGCGGAACGCCTCGAAAGCCTTGAGAAGGCAATTCGCGAGGAGTCGCCAGGGGAATGGTGGAAGGAAACCACGTCGTTCTATCTGCTCAGGAGCGAGAAGTCCGCAAGCGGGCTTGTCGATCACCTCTATTTCAACTCCGAGTTCAATGCGTCCAAAGACATTATGGGCGTTATCAACCTGTCCAAGAAAGAGCACGCCCATAAAGGCACGTTCTCGGACTCGGATTGGGAGAATATCCTGAAAGCCCGTTAGCCCGGCATCTTATGAAAATCGATCTCTACCCCGCACAGACGGGCAAATAAGAAGACTAGGCGCACGCGCGCCGCGGTGATCGATCGCAATTTTCTCCATAGTTCTGCCCGGCTTTAGAGCCGGGCAATTTTCTCACGCCGTCCGCTGCCAGTATCCGGCCCACGTCCGGTTAACCGGAGAGGTCATTACGCTGCGGAGCGCGCGGCTTGCCTGAGTGCCGTTCGCCTCGGAGCGATGGTCTTCCTTCCAAGCGGCCTCGCCAGCATACTGGCGCAGGTATTGCGGGCTGGCCTCGTGGTGCTGGCCATGGATCATATGGTCCGCCCCGCACTTGAACTTGCGGCGGGTGGCAATGTCGTAGGTCTCGACACAGCCGCAGCGCTGGCAAACAGCCTCGCCGCTCGGCCCAGCGCATGACCTTGAACGTCTGGCAGGTCGCGTCCTCACCCGCCTTGCAAATGTACTTCAGGGCGGGGTGCGGGCTTGTGCGGAGGCGAGAAAGTGCTGCGCCCTCTTGGCGCGTTTGATACATGAGGCCGCGAAAAAGCGACCGCCCAGAAGCTAACGCCGTTTCGGCAGCCGGCCGTCGCGGCGCGGGGCCTCGCCGGTCTTCAGCTTCCAGCGTTTCAGCAGGCCGTCGACCGGGTGGACGTAGAGCCGCCCCGGTTCGGGACCGTCGGCGAGATAGTAGCGCCGGCTCCACAGCCATCTGCCGTCGCGTCCGATGGCCGGCCGGTCGACGAAGTCGTCGAGATGCTCCAGCACGTGCTGCTTCACCGTGTGGCCGGGATCGAGATGCTCGCAGATCTCCGCATGCACCTTGTCCCAGGGCCGGCCGACCTGCCGGTCGAGGTAGCGTTTCAGCGGGGCGAGATTCTCGTTCAGCCATTTGGAATGCGTGCCGTTCTCCTTGCGCTGGCGGCGCAGGCCCTGCTTTTTCGGCAGGAGATCGCCGGCCCGGTCCAGCTTGCCGCGTGCCAGCTTCTGCGTGCGCCAGCCGGCCCGCGGCCGCTCGACGATCACCTTGAACATGTCCTTGCGCATGAGATGTCCTCCCGGGCGGTGCGGGGCAGGGCCGCAAGGCCCTACCCCTTCACGCAGACCACCTGCTTGAGCGTGTGGACCACCTCCACCAGGTCGGACTGGGCCGCCATGACGGCGTCGATGTCCTTGTAGGCCATCGGCGTTTCGTCGATGACGCCGGCGTCCTTGCGGCACTCCACCCCCTCCGTCGCCTTGCGGTGATCGGCCAGGGTGAAGGCCTGGCGGGCCTTCGAGCGCGACATGGTCCGCCCGGCGCCGTGGGAGCAGGAGCAGAAGCTGTCTGCCGCGCCCTTGCCGCGGACGATGAAGGAGCGCGCGCCCATCGAGCCGGGAATGATCCCCAGCTCGCCGTCGCGGGCCGAGACCGCGCCCTTCCGGGTCAGCCAGACATCGGCGCCGAAATGGTGTTCCTGCTCCACGTAATTGTGGTGGCAGTTCACCGCGGCCTTGTCGGTCTTGAACCGGCCCAGCGTAGTGCGCAGCGCGCCGAGGACGCGCATCATCATCGCCTCGCGGTTCTCGCGGGCATAATCCTGCGCCCAGCCGACGGCCTCGACATAATCGTCGAACAGGGGCTCGCCCTCCAGGAAGAAGGCGAGGTCCTTGTCCGGCACATGGAAGTCCAGCACCCGGCGGGCGAGCTCCTCGCGGGCGCGCTCGATGAAATAGGTGCCGATCATGTTGCCGGTGCCGCGCGACCCCGAGTGCAGCATCACCCACACCGCGCCGGCCTCGTCGAGGCACAGTTCGATGAAGTGATTGCCGCCGCCCAGCGTGCCCAGCTGACCGTCCACCTTGTGGGTGCCGATCTTGTGGTGCTTGGCCTTGATCGTGGCCAGCCGCTCCATCAGGCCGGAGGCCTTCAGCTGCGTCTCCACCGAGGCCGGATTGATCCGGTGATCGCCGCCCTTGCCATTGCCCACCGGCACGGCGCGTTCGATGGCGTCGCGGGTGGCCTTCAGGCTGTCGGGCAGGTGCGCGGCCTTCAGGCTGGTGCGCACTGCCATCATGCCGCAGCCGATATCCACGCCGACCGCGGCAGGAATGATCGCACCCTTCGTGGGGATCACCGAACCGACCGTCGCGCCGCGTCCGAAATGCACGTCCGGCATGGCCGCGACGTGGCTGTGCACGAAGGGCAGGCCGGCGACATTGCGCAATTGCTCGATGGCAGCATCCTCGACGGGAACGCCGCGGGTCCAGGCCTTGATTACGCCGGAACGGGTCTCGATGGCTTCAAACTGCACAGACATGGTTCGTCCATCCCGCAGCGCCTGCGGGACCTTTCTCTTTTCTCGTTGTGATGTGTCCGGCCCCGGAATTGGGAGGGTGCGCGTTGGGGGCACGCACCCTCCCGGGGCAGGGTTCCGGCCGGCCGCTGGGGGAGAGAGAGCCGTGGCCGGAACGAAAAAACCCTCCGCGAGCAACGCTCGGGAGGGCGGGTCACCGGGACTGTTGGGGGTCAGTCTACCAGGTGATCGCGGACCCTTCCGCGCGCGCAGTCACGGCCGGCCAGAAGGCCGAGCCTGGGAGGCGATATGCGGTCTGAACTGCGTTCATCATCGTCTCTCTTTTGCGCGCCCGTTCGCGGGCGGGTGGTGATCGGGAGGCGGCTTATGACGCCGCCCGCCTTCGCGTTCAAGACGAAATCGGCACGGTGAGGTTGGATCGCCGTGATGTGTGACTTTTGAGGCACGTTTTGCACCCCGCTTGCGATTTCTGTCGCGCGGCCGGCCCGGTTCGACCTAATCTCGCGAAAACAAGACGGGGGAGGACGCCGATGTTTCAATCCATCATGACGCCTGTGCTCGCGCTCGCGGCGTGGACACTGGTGATGTTGCTGTGGATGTATGCCACGCGCCTGCCGGCCATGCAGAAGGCCGGGATCGATGCGACGAAGATCCAGGACCCGGCAGAGCTGAACACGCTGCCCATCGAAGTCCGCCGCATCGCGCACAACTATAACCACCTGCACGAGCAGCCGCTGATCTTCTACGTGCTGTGCATCTACGGCCATCTGGCCGGCGTCGCCGACGAGCTGAACATCATGCTCGCCTGGGGCTATGTCGCGCTGCGCATCCTCCACTCGCTGATCCAGGCCCTGTGGAATTTCGTCCCCGTCCGCTTCGCCGTCTTCATGGCGTCCTCGATCGTGCTGGTCGTGATGACGGTGCGCAATGTGATCGCGGCGATGTGACGGGGTGAAAAGCCTGCCGGAAGCGGCTGAACAGCCGATCAGGATTTTCTTCGCCATCGCTTGGTGATAACCGGAGCCCATGCACGCACCCGAAGCCCGACTCTCCCAGGTGATCGACCGGTTCGAACAGGTGGAAGCCCGCCTGGGCGCCGCGGGCGATCCCGATGAAATCGTCAAGCTCTCCAAGGAGCACGCCGAGCTGAAGCCGGTGGCCGAGAAGGCCAGCGAGCTGAGGGCTGCGCGCGCCGAACTCGATGATCTCGCCGAGATGATGGAGGGCGGCGACGCGGAAATGGCCGACATGGCGCGCGAGGAATACTACGCCCTCAAGGAGCGCCTGCCCGAGCTCGAGCACGAGATGTCGCTGCTGCTCCTGCCCAAGGACAAGGATGACAGCGCCGACGCCCTGATCGAGATCCGCGCCGGGACCGGCGGCGACGAGGCGGCGCTGTTCGCCGGCGATCTCTATGCCATGTACCAGCGCTATGCCCAGCTGCGCGGCTGGAGCTGGGAACTGGTCTCGGCCTCGGAAGGCGAGCATGGCGGCTACAAGGAAGTCATCGCCCAGGTCTCCGGCAATGGCGTGTTCGGCCGGCTGAAATTCGAGAGCGGCGTGCACCGTGTGCAGCGCGTGCCGGCGACGGAAAGCCAGGGCCGCATCCATACCTCCGCCGCCACGGTGGCGATCATGCCGAAGCCGGAAGAGGTGGATTTCGACCTCGACATGAGCGAGGTCCGCGTCGACACGATGCGTGCCTCCGGGGCCGGCGGCCAGCACGTCAACAAGACCGAGTCGGCCGTGCGCATGACGCACCTGCCGACCGGTATCATGGTGGTGTGCGCCGAGAAGTCCCAGCACCAGAACCGCGCCCGCGCCCAGGAACTCCTCAAGGCCAAGCTCTACGACATGCAGCGCGAGGCCGCCGCGGCCGAACGCGCCGCCGAGCGCAAGGGCCAGATCGGCTCCGGCGACCGTTCCGAGCGGATCCGCACCTACAACTATCCGCAGGGCCGGGTCTCCGACCACCGCATCAACCTCACCCTCTACAAGCTGGACCAGATCGTCGCCGGCGACGAGCTGGACGAGGTGATCTCCGCCCTGATCGCGGAAGACCAGGCGGCCCGCCTGGCGGCGCTGGAAGACGCCTGATCCGGCGATGACCGGGCCTTTCGACAAGCTGGTTGGCGATGCGAGGGCCGCGTTCGACAAGGCGCCGAGCAAGCCGTTGCGCGAAGCCTGGCAGGGGCTGGGCCTGGCCGATATCCGGCGCGATCTTGTGCAGCGTCTGCTCGCCGCCGGGATCGACGAGGCCGAGATCGAGGCGCGCCACATGCTCTCTCATGTCCTCGCCCCGGCAACGCTGGCCGAGGCCCTGGCCGATCCGGCCCTTGTCTCCTGGCAGCGTATCGCCAGCCTCGCCGATCTCGCCTGGGACCGGCTTGCGCGCAAACCGCTGAGCCAGGTTCTGGGCAGCCAGCCCTTCTGGACCCTCGATCTGGCGGTGACGTCCGATGTGCTGACCCCGCGGGCCGATACCGAGACCCTGGTCGAGGCCGTGCTGGCCCGCTGCCCGGACGGCGATGCCGAACTGCTCGATCTGGGCACCGGTTCCGGCGCCATCCTGCTGGCGCTTCTGAGCGAGCGGCCGGGCTGGCATGGCACCGGGATCGATCTGTCCGATGCGGCGCTTGGCGTGGCACGCGGCAATGCCGGGCGCTGCGGCCTGGCGAATCGCACCCGCTTCGCACGCGGCCGGTGGTCGGACGGTCTGGCGGACGCGGCCTTCGATATTGTCGTCTCCAATCCGCCCTACATCGTGTCGGACGTGCTGGCCGGACTGGAGCCGGAAGTACGCGACCATGAGCCGGCCATGGCGCTGGATGGCGGGGCGGACGGTCTTGACGCCTATCGCGACATCTTTCGTGATGTGCGGCGGATCCTCAAGGAAAACGGTCTCTTGGCGGTCGAGATCGGCTATGATCAGGGCGCAGCGGTGAGCGCGCTGGCGCAAGCGGCCGGCCTCGCGGACGTCGCCGTCCTGCGCGACCTGGCGGGCCAGGACCGCGTGGTCATCGGATACAACGGCGAAAACCGCTAAAAGGGCTTGGAATGCGTGGCTTGCCGGTCTAGGGTCACCGACAAGGCAGGTGGATCGCGCCAGTACGGGGGTCTCGCGCGGCCGGATGAGCCACCTGCCATTATCCGGCCAATTCGACGATCATCGTGTTCAGTGGCGCACAGGCTTGCACCTGCAAATGCACAGCAAAGCCAGAAGTTTAGATAAGCATCGCTGTTAAACAGGGATAGGCGATATGAAGCGTCAACGCGGTCGAGGACGTAAGTCCGGCAATTCGGCTAACCGCAGCTATGAGAGCAACGGTCCGGAAGTAAAGATCCGTGGCAATGCCTCCCAGATCTACGACAAGTATCTTCAGCTGGCGCGCGATGCATCGTCGGCCGGTGACCGGGTGCGTGCGGAAAATCTGTATCAGCACGCCGAGCATTATTACCGCATCCTCCAGGCCAGCCAGCCCAGGCGCGAGCCGGGCCAGGACGATAATGGCGACAATGCCGAGGCCAATGGTGATGACGAGGACAATGACGACATGTCCTACGGCTCCAATGGCGGCGGCTCCAACGGTGGCCACTCCAACAATGGATCCGGCAATGACCAGGGCGGGGATCGCGAGCGCGAACCGCGCCGTGGCCGTGGCCGTCAGCGCCAGCAGCGCCCCTCCGACCGGGGCGGCGAAAAGGAAGATCCGCTCGGTGTCGTGACGCCGGAAGCCGAAAAGCCGGCTGCTGAAGAGGCCAAGCCGGACGCCAAGGCCGAGGATGGTGAAGACGGCGCGCGCCGCCGGACCCGCCGTCCGCGCCGCACCAAGGCTGAAATCGCCGCCGACAAGGCCGCAGCGGAAGCCGCGCTGGAAAGCGCCAGCGCTTCGGCCGACGGCAAGACCGGCGGTGGGGACGATTCCGAAAGCGAAGCCGCCTGACGGGCGCACCGCATTGCGGACTGTGAAAGATGGGCGGCCGGTTTCCCGGCCGCCCTTTTCGTATCTGGAGCGTGATCAGGTGAAGTGGGAACCGGTTCACCGGTTCGATCACGCGACCGCTCAAGAATCCGGAGCGGGAACGATTTCGCAGGAAACGATCCTGTCTAGAGCTCGGCCCGGCCGCGCAGGCCGCGCGGCACCAGGCCGAAATCATGCCCGTCGCTGCGGGCCGCCTGGACCAGCACGGCCAGCGCCATCAGGGCCAGCAGCACCTCGGCCGACGGGCCCGCCATCCAGATTCCCCATTCCCCGAACCAGACCGGCAGGACCAGCGTCAGCGGGATCGCGAACAGATAGGTGCGCGACAGGCTGAGCAGGGCGGCGCGCAACGCGTCTCCGACGGCCTGGAAACAGGTCGAGATCATCACGGCAGGCCCTGCCAGCACATAGGCGGCCACGATCACCGGCAGCAGGCGGCCGACCTCGGCGATCACGACCGGATTGTCGACGAAGAGCCCGGCCAGCCCGGTCGCGCCAAAGCTGAAAATCGCCTGCGCCGTGCCGGCATAGACCAGCCCGCAAACGAGGCCCAGCCGCAGCGTGCGGGCGACCCGGTCGCGCTGTCCGGCGCCGAAATTATTGCCCACAATGGCCTGCAGCGCCTGCGCCATTCCCATCAGGCCGAGAAAGCTGAACGACAGGAGACGCGTGGCGATGCCATAGGCGGCGACCGTGGTGTCGTAATCCTCCAGCGCCGTGTTCTGCAGCATGACCAGGATCGTGCCCGATCCCAGCGACAGGCCCAGGAAGGACAGGCTCTGCGGGGCACCCAGGGCCAGGAAGTCGCGCCAGCCCGTGCGCCAGCGGTGCCAGGGCAGGGCGAAGGCCGGCAGATCGCCGCGTCCGCTGGCCCGGAAGGCGAGCACGATGATGAGGCCGGCCGCCTGGGCGAGCGCGGTGCCGATGGCCGAGCCGGCGACACCCCAGCCCAGGCCCGCGATCAGCACGAAATTGATCGCCATATTGGCGACGGTCACCAGCGCGCCGGTGATCGCCATGAAGGCGACCCGGCCTTCCACGCGCAGGGCGGTGGTCTGCAGGCCGAGGGCGAAGGCCAGCGGCGCGGCGATGACGGTGATCTGCAGATAGCGATAGCCGTACTCGGCCAGCGTGGCCGAGCCGTTGGCCGCCAGCCGCACCAGGGGCTCGCCGCCCAGGAAGAAGAGCGCGAGGAGGGCAAGGCAGGTGAGCACGCTCAGCCCGTGCGCACCGGCGAAGCTGGCCTCGGCACCGGCATGATCGGATGCACCCAGCTGGCGGGCCAGCACGCTGGCCATGCCGTCGGCCACGAGCGTGGCCAGGGCGATGCACATCATCACGATCGGAAACATCAGGGTGACGGCGGCGAGGGCATCGGCGCCGACGAACACGCCGAGGAAGATCGCATCGACGACGGTGAGAAGCCCGTTCACGCTCATCAGGAAGACGATGGGCAGGGCGGTCCTGGCAAACAGGGGACCGATCGGTCCTTCCAGGTACCCGGTCTTGCGGGCAGCAGTCTGGCTCGTGGGTCACATCCCGGTCGGGCACCGCCCGGATACCGGACGGCGCGACATCCTGCACGGGCCATAAGGCGGCGTTCGCTTTGGCGAGAAGCCGGGCAGGACAAGTTGAATTCGGAAAGCGGGTTTCACCGGGCAGGCTCTCTGCCAGCGGCGGGCACCCAGGAGCCCGGAAGGCGAATGGCTAGGCGGTCGCCCCGGTCCCGTCAAGCAAAACCGGGTCGCCCACCGCGATACGGCCGCCCTGCTCGACGCTCAGATAGAGCCCGCAGCGGGTGTGGCCATAGTGTTCGAACAGGGCCTTGGGCAGGTCGATATCCCGTTCGCCCGTATCCAGATTGACGCTCGTTGCGGCACAGCGGCCGATCGGGTCCCGAGCCCGCAGCACGGCATCGCCGATGTGGATGTCCCGGCCGATCCAGTCGAACTCCGCCCAGGGATCGAGCCCGTCGATCAGCAGATTGCCGCGAAACCGCACCGGGTCGAGTTCGTGTCCGGTCCGGGCCGCCAGGTCGCGCACCGAGGCGGCATTGATCAGCGAGATGTGCGGCTGGGGAATATCCGTCATCGCCTGGCCGGGCGCAGACACGATGCGCATCGGACCGCGCAGCTGGTCGCCGAGAAGCCCTGCCAGCCGGTCGAACAGGGGCGCATGCGTCGTCGCGTCCTCCAGGTCGACGGTCACGGCTTCCCTGGCATCGACCGCCACGGACAGGCGCTGGCCCGCATCCTCATAGCGGCAATCCAGCCGCGCCAGTTCTGCCTGTCCGGCGAGCATGAGAAAGTGCTTCTTCTTCACATGGCCGGGATTGTCCGCATCGAAGGGACCGGGGCCGTTCTCGATCGCCCAGCGGCGATCGTCAGGCAGGACCTTGCCGGCCTGCAGCCCGACAGCGTCCATGCGATCGGGGCCCAGCCCCTTTACCGGAAAGCGGGTGATGGCGGTAAGCTGGGGCATGGCAATAACCTGTTGGTGAGGCAGGGGCAGAATGTCGCGACCCGTCCACTTGTGTGACTCAATGGCCACACCTACATCAGGGTCGGAACGCGGTGCCGTCGTGCTTGATCAAGGCGACAGGCCGCACGTTATCTCGCCTGATTTGGGAGATCGATATGGATTTTGAGAAATATACAGACCGTGCGCGGTCGATCGTCCAGGCTGCCCAGGGCCTGGCGCTGAAATCGAACCATCAGCAATTTGCCCCCGAGCACCTGCTCAAGGCGCTGCTCGACGATGAGGCCGGGCTTGCCGCAAACCTCATCGAGGCCGCCGGCGGCCGCATCCGCCAGGTTCAGGACGGCACCGCCCAGGCGCTCGCCGCCATTCCCAAGGTGGAAGGCGGGCAGGGCAAGCTCTACCTCGCGCCGGACACCGCCAAGATTTTCGGCGCCGCCGAGGAAGCGGCCAAGAAGGCCGGCGACCAGTACATCACCGCCGAACGCCTGCTGCAGGCGATCAGCCTGACGGCCGGCAACAAGGCCTATGACGTGCTCAAGGCGTCCGGCGTCACGCCGCAGGCGCTCAACACGGCGATCAATGATCTGCGCCAGGGCCGCACCGCCGACAGCCAGTCGGCCGAGGACAGCTATGAGGCGCTGAAGAAATATGCCCGCGACCTCACCGAAGTCGCGCGTGAGGGCAAGCTCGATCCGGTGATCGGCCGCGACGAGGAGATCCGCCGCGCCATCCAGGTCCTTTCCCGCCGCACCAAGAACAATCCCGTGCTGATCGGCGAACCCGGTGTCGGCAAGACCGCCATCGCGGAAGGACTGGCCCTGCGCATCGTCAATGGCGATGTGCCGGAAAGCCTGAAAGAGAAGAAACTGCTGGCGCTGGACATGGGCGCGCTGATCGCCGGTGCGAAATATCGCGGCGAGTTCGAGGAGCGCCTGAAGTCCGTGCTGAACGAGGTGCAGTCGGCCAATGGCCAGATCATCCTCTTCATCGACGAGATGCACACGCTGGTCGGCGCCGGCAAGACCGATGGCGCGATGGATGCGTCCAACCTGCTGAAACCTGCCCTGGCGCGCGGCGAGCTGCACTGTGTCGGCGCGACGACGCTCGACGAATACCGCAAGCATGTCGAGAAGGACGCCGCACTCGCCCGCCGTTTCCAGCCGGTCTTCGTCGACGAGCCTTCGGTGGAGGATACCGTCTCCATCCTGCGCGGGCTGAAGGAGAAGTACGAGGTGCACCATGGCGTGCGCATCGCCGACAGCGCCATTGTGGCCGCGGCCAATCTCTCCAACCGCTACATCACCGACCGTTTCCTGCCGGACAAGGCCATCGACCTGATGGACGAGGCCGCCTCGCGCCTGCGCATGCAGGTGGACTCGAAGCCGGAGGAACTCGACGAGATCGATCGCCGGGCGATCCAGCTGAAGATAGAGGCCGAGGCGCTCAAGAAGGAAAATGACGACGCGTCGAAGGAACGCCTGAAGACGCTCGAAAAGGAAATCGCCGAACTGGAAAGCCGCTCTGCCGAGCTGACCGCGGCCTGGCGCGCCGAGAAGGAAAAGCTCGCCTCCGCGACCACGATCAAGGAAGCGCTGGAGCGGGCCCGCAACGAGCTGGTCGATGCGGAGCGCCGCGGCGATCTGGGCCGGGCCTCCGAGATCAAGTATGGCCGCCTGCCGGAACTGGAACGCCAGCTCGCCGAGGCCGAAGCCGAGGGCGATGGCGCTGACGGCCAGATGGTGCAGGAAGTCGTCGATGACGAGCAGATCGCCCATGTCGTCTCGCGCTGGACCGGCGTGCCGGTCGACAAGATGCTGGAAGGCGAGCGCGACAAGCTCCTGCGCATGGAAGAGGCGCTGCATGGCCGCGTTGTCGGTCAGCAGGCGGCGCTGGAAGCCGTGTCCGACGCGGTCCGCCGGGCGCGGGCCGGTCTGAAGGATCCGGCGCGTCCGATCGGCTCCTTCCTCTTCCTCGGCCCCACGGGTGTCGGCAAGACCGAGCTGACCAAGGCGCTCGCGGAATTCCTGTTCGACGACGAGACCGCGGTCACGCGCATGGACATGTCGGAATACATGGAGAAACACTCCGTCGCCCGCATGATCGGCGCGCCGCCGGGCTATGTCGGTTATGAGGAAGGCGGTGCCCTGACCGAAGCCGTGCGCCGCCGGCCCTACCAGGTCGTGCTGCTGGACGAGATCGAGAAGGCGCACCCGGACGTGTTCAACGTGCTGCTGCAGGTGCTCGACGATGGCCGCCTGACCGACGGTCAGGGCCGCACGGTGGATTTCCGCAACACGATCATCATCATGACGTCGAACCTGGGTGCCGAATTCCTGCAACAGGTCGAGGATGCCGAACAGGCGCGAGACCAGGTGATGACGGCCGTGCGCGGACATTTCCGGCCGGAATTCCTCAACCGGGTCGACGAGATCATCCTGTTCCGCAAGCTGGCGCAGGAGCATATGGGTGCCATTGTCGACATCCAGATCGAGCGTCTCGCCCACCTCTTGGAAGATCGCCGCATGACGATCGAGCTGGACGGCAGCGCCCGCGACTGGCTGGCCGCCAAGGGCTATGACCCGGCCTATGGCGCGCGTCCGCTCAAGCGGGTGATCCAGAAGGAGCTGCAGGACCCGCTGGCCCGGCTGCTGCTGGAAGGCCGCATCAAGGACGGCGACACGATCAGGGTCTCCACCGAGGCCGGCGTGCTCACCGTCAACGGCGTCGCCGTCGGTGTGAAACCGCCGCTCCAGGCCGTGGTGAACTGATGAGAAGGAGCGGGCCCGGGTGATCCCCGGGCCCGCTTTCTTTTCTACATCCGGATTTCCAGGTGCGGGCGTCCGTCCGATGTCCGCGACGCCGAAACGCCATTGCGGCCGATCGTGCCGTTCACGCGCTTGCGCCAGGCGGAAAAACTGTCGAACGTCACCACATCGACAGCCTCGTCCAGATCCAGCGTCACACGATAGCGCGCCCCGTCATTCAGCCGGGTCAGGCCGATCACCTCGGCGGTAAAGGCCTGGCCGAGATAGCTGCCGGACACTTTCGCGCCGAGCGACAGGGGTTCGGCCGGCCGGTTGCCGGCCGCGGCGTGGATCGTGTTCCAGTCGCGATAGCCGTATTGCCGGGCGACAAGCTCCAGCGCTTCGGAATGGGAAATGAAATTGCCCTCCGCCTCGAGCGATTTGCGCAGGCGTTTCGCCTGGGCCTTCAGCCCGTCGAGCGCAGGGAGGAGTTGGGTCGTCATGTCTTCAGCCTCATGCAGATGCTGCATGCGGTCTTCTCGATGGGTGCCCGCCTTGCCATCCCGCCGCACAGCAACTGTTTCGGCAAAGATCATGTGCGGGAGAATTTCACCGTGGCTCGCGCCTGCGGGCGGCAGGCATCTCCCGTGCCCGAAAGCGTCACATAGTGCGACGCTGGCGCAACGTCAATGTTGCCCCAATGTCGCACCTATGTGTCCGGTATGAGGGTGTCCTGCAGGCCTACTGGGCGCCGTTCCCGGCATCGGCCATGAGCGGCGCGTCGCCGCGAGATGCCGGCGGTGCCGCATCGCGGATCGCCAGGATCCGGTCCCGCTCGGCTTCGAACAGCGCGATCTCGTTGTCCGCCAGCTGGCGGCCGGTCGGCAGGTCGAGCGTCATCGGGTTCACCGGATTGCCGTTGTGATGCACTTCGTAATGCAGGTGCGGACCGGTCGAGCGGCCGGTCGTGCCGACATAGCCGATCGTCTGGCCCTGGGTCACCCGGGACCCGGCCCGGATATTCCGCGCAAACCCGTTGAGGTGCGCATAGGCGGTCTGGTAGCCGTTTGCGTGGCGGATACGGATATAATTGCCGAAGCTGCCGAACCGGTTGGCCCGCTCCACGACACCATTGCCCGCCGCCATGATCGGCGTACCGGTCGGCGCTGCGAAATCGGTGCCGTTATGGCGGCGCGTATAGCCCAGGATCGGGTGGCGGCGCGCGCGCGAGAAGTGCGAGGACAGGCGGGCGCCATTGATCGGCGTGAGCATCAGCAGGCGCTGGGCGCTGGCGCCATCGGCGGTGTAATATCCGACAATACCGTCCGGTGTCTCGAAGCGGAAGAATTCCTTCGGTTCGCCGCGGCCGGCATAGCGCGCATAGAGGATGTCGCCGGTGCGGGCGACATCGCCCTCATCGTCGATCATGCGCTCGAAGAGGATATCGAAACCGTCACCCGGCTGGATCGAGCGCTGGAAGTCGATCGCATAGCCCAGAACGCCGGCCAGTTCGACGACCACACGATCGGTGGCACCGGCATTGAGCGCGTCGACATAGAGCGAGGTGTTGATCTCGCCGGTCGCGCGGACGAGTTCCCGTTCGAATGTCGCGTGGGTTTCGCGGGCGCGGTAGTTGTCGTCCCACGTCCGGGCAACGGTGATCGACCGTTCGACATCGGGCCGGAAAGACAGGCCGTTCAGGCGAACCGCCGAAGCCTCGTCGCCGCCTTCGGCGTCCGGCGTCGTCTCGACATAGAGCCGGATACGTTCACCGACGGGCAGGCGGCGCAGGTCGTAGACCGTGCTGAGCGCGGAAATCGCACGCGCGGCCTCGACGCGATCAATGCCCGCATCGTCGAGCAGGCCGGCGAGCGTACCGCCGCTGGGCACCACCCGTTCGACCTGGATCGTCGTGGCACAGTTCACGCAATCGGTGAAAGCGGAATAATTCAGTTCGACCGGGTCGAGCGCCACCGCCAGCGTCATCGGCGGCGGTTGCAGCACGTCCTGGCTCGACGCGATCTGGCTTGCTTCGGTCAGCAGCTGGCTGTTGTCGGCGACCGGCGTGTCGATCGCCGTCTGTCGGTCGATCGGAGACGCATCGCTTTGCGGCTCGTTGCTGGTCATGAGGGCTATAAGAAGCACCGCGGAGAGCGTCAGGCTGGCAGCAGCCACAAGGCCACGGGTGCGGTGGGTGTCGGCACGGGATACGTCAAATCCGGACATGTCGGCGTCCATACTCCGGTCAGCTCGTTAACACACGGCGTGTCACACGTGATGTCTAGCAAGTCTCGCGCCGTCCGAAGCTGTAACACTCCGGAATGGCCGAGCGCCCCCTCGAAAGCCGTGCAAACCATGGCTTGGACCGATCCGGTTGCCAAGTCCTTTACGGCGGAGCATTGCAGATTTGACTGCGAAAAGGGGCGAGAGGCAGCGAGAATCGTGTATCGATGACGACATGCTCGACGAATTTCCCTCCGAACTGACCGCCGAACAGCTTGCCGCACTGCTGTGTGCCCGGCTGTGTCATGACCTTGTCAGCCCCGTTTCTGCACTGGGGGCTGCCCTGAGCGTTCTGGACGACCAGGACTCGGCGGACATGCATGAAGATGCGATGGGACTGGTGCGCGAAAGCGCCCGCCAGGCCCAGGCGAAGCTGGAATTCTCGCGTCTCGCATTCGGGGCCGGCGGATCGGCTCCGGGCATTCTGGATACCCGGGAACTGCGCCGGCTGACCGAGAACATGTTCTCGGCCTTCAAGCCGGATATTGTCTGGAAAGTCGAGGCTTCGGGTCTCGAGAAGGCCGCCGCACGCCTGCTCCTCAATCTGTGCACGCTCGGCGTCGATGCAGCCCCGCGCGGCGGCACGGTGACGGTCGAGGCGACGGATGCCGCCGGCGGCGCGCGTCTGCGTATTGTCACGGAGGGCCCGCGGGCCCGGCTGGAAGCGGGCACCGCGCTCGCCCTGGAAGGCCAGGCGCCGGAGCACGGTTTCGACGGACGCTCGATCCAGCCCTACTACACGGCGCTCATCGCGCGCTCGGCCGGCGGCCGCGTCAGTGCACACGTGGATGGCGAGCGTGTGGAATTCGTGGCCCTGGTCAAACCGCCGGAAGGCATGATCGGCTAGGCCTGCAAGGCGAGGCCAAACCAGATAATATTCTATTCGTATTGTAGATGAGAATAGGCTACCCGAGCCAACAGTCCGTTAACTAAGGGCTGGCAGGTTGTGCTGGAATCAAGACCGCACGGGGCCTGCCATGGATGATCTCATCAGCGAGTTTTTGACGGAAACAGCCGAAAGCCTGGACGTCATCGACGCGGAGCTGGTGCGTTTCGAGAACAACCCGGAAGACCGGGCCATTCTCGACAACATTTTCCGCCTTCTCCACACCATCAAAGGGACTTGCGGCTTCCTGGGCCTTCCCCGCCTGGAAGCTGTCGCTCACGCCGGCGAAACGCTGCTGGGCAAGTTCCGCGACGGCGAACTCGCCGTATCGCCACCGATGGTGACGCTCGTCCTCGAGGCGATCGACCAGATCAAGGTGCTGCTGGAATCGCTCGAGGAAACCGGCGCCGAGCCGGCCGGCGAAGACAGCGCCCTGATTTCCAAGCTCGAAGATGCGGCGATGGGCAAGCTGGAAGGTGCCGTCCAGCCGGACGCGCCGCAGAAGCCTGAAAACTGGGACGAAGACCTTGGCCGCGAACTGCGTCCGGGCGAAGTCTCGTTGGCCGATCTGGAAGCGGCCTTCCAGAACGCCGATGTTGAACCTGCCAATGATCCGGGCGACGCAGCGCCGGCAGAGAGTGCGCCTGTGCAGCACCTCGGCGTCGGCGATTTCGATCCGGAACTGGGTCGCGAACTGCGTCCGGGTGAAGTGTCCGCTGCCGAACTCGAAGCGGCTTTCATGAGCGCCGATGTTGAGCCCGGCTACGCGCCGGAACCGCCCAAGGCGTTCATCACCGACGATATGAGCCATGAAGAAGCGCTGCAGTCGGCCATGGCCGAGCTGAAGGGCGTTGATCACGTCGCCGGTGGTGAAGGCGGCCCGCGCGTCCAGCAGACGGTGCGTGTCACCGTGGACGTGCTGGAAGGTCTGATGACGACCGTTTCCGAGCTCGTGCTGACCCGCAACCAGCTGATGCAGACCATTCGAGGCATGGAAGACGAGGAGCTCAAGGGCCCCCTCCAGCGCCTGTCTGCCGTGACCGGCGAGCTGCAGGACGGGGTCATGAAGACCCGCATGCAGCCGATCGGCGATGCCTGGCGCAAGCTGCCGCGTATCATCCGCGACGTCTCGACGGATCTCGGCAAGAAGATCGAACTGGTCATGGAAGGCCAGGACACCGAGCTGGACCGTCAGGTGCTCGAGCTGATCAAGGATCCGCTCACCCACATGGTCCGCAACTCGGCCGATCACGGCCTCGAGATGCCGGCCGACCGGGTCAAGGCCGGCAAGCCCGAGAAGGGCCGGATCAAGCTGTCCGCCTATCATGAAGGTGGCCACATCATCATCTCCATTTCCGATGACGGGAAGGGGCTGGACACCAAGCGCATCGGCGAGAAGGCCCTGGAGAAGGGCCTGACCACGCACGACGAGCTGGAGCGGATGACCGAAGCGCAGATCCACCGCTTCATCTTCGCACCGGGCTTCTCGACGGCGGCCAAGGTGACCAACCTGTCCGGCCGCGGTGTCGGCATGGACGTGGTGCGCACGAATATCGAGCAGATCGGCGGCGTGGTGGACGTGGCGTCCACGGCTGGCCGCGGCTCGCATTTCTCGATCAAGATCCCCCTGACCCTGGCCATCGTGTCGGCCCTGATCGTCGGCTGCGACGAACAGCGCTTCGCGATCCCGCAACTGGCTGTGCGCGAACTGGTGCGCGTCGGCGCCGGGTCCGAGCACACGGTTGAAAAACTGCACGGTGCCCGCGTGATGCGTCTGCGCGACCGCCTGATGCCGATTGTCGACCTGCACGATGTGCTCGGTGTCGGCGAAGCCTATAGCGGCGGTGAAGACGAAGCGGCCTTCGTGGTCGTGCTCGACGCCGGCGGCCGCAATGTCGGCCTCGTCGTCGACAATGTCCTCGACACCGAGGAAATCGTCGTGAAGCCGCTCTCGGAATCGCTGCGCAATGTGTCGGCCTATTCCGGTGCGACCATCCTGGGCGACGGTTCTGTCATCATGATCCTCGATCCGAACGGCCTGGCCGGCGAGATCGTCTCGGCGATGGAAGAGGAAGCTGTGAACGACATGGCCAGTGCTTCGGTTACCGAACTGGCGCAGCAGACCCAGCGTCTGCTCCTGGTCCGCGCCGGCGGTACGGAACCCAAGGCGGTTCCGCTGGCCCTGGTCACGCGTCTGGAAGAGTTCGAACCGGATACCATCGAGACCACCAATGGCCGCCAGGTTGTCCAGTATCGTGGCCGCCTGATGCCGATCGTGCCGCTGGGCGCGGAAATCCGCTGCACGGAAGGCCAGCGTCTGCCGGTCCTCGTCTTCGCCGAGAACCACACGGCCATCGGTCTCGCCGTCGACCAGATCGTCGACGTCGTCGAGGAACGTGTCGACATGCAGATGTCCTCCGACAAGCAGGGCGTCATCGGGTCTGCGATCATCAAGGGCAAGGCCACGGATGTGGTCGATATCGCCTGGTATCTCGATCAGTCGCGCGCCAGCGATATCCAGCGCCGCTCGGCCTCGCGCCGCCGCAAGGTGCTGCTGGTCGATGCCGACGCCTTTGCCCGACGCATGATCGCGCCGCTGCTGGCCGCTGCCGGCTATGACGTGACGCCGGCCGGCGGCATGCACGAGGTCAAGTCGATTGCCGAAGCGGGCGAGCATTTCGATGCGCTCGTCGGCGATCCGGCGGCTCTCGACCGCATCCGCAATGAAGGCATGTGGACCAATCTGCCGGCCCTCGCTGTGACGGACTGGCCTGAAGATACTCCGGCCGACGGCCTCACGGTCGTCCTGCCGCGCTCCGACCGCGGTGCCCTGATTGCCGCGCTCGACGAGGTTTCCCAAGAGGAGAAAGTGGCATGAGCTCGCAGCATAGCGACAATTCCGGCCTCGGCGCCGAAGCGATGAACGAGTACGTGTCCGTCCGTATCGGCGATCAGCTGTTCGGCGCGCCGGTCGATGCGATCCGTGAAGTGTTCGCGCCGCAATCGGTAACGCATGTTCCGCTGGCTCCCGACGAGGTCGCGGGGCTTCTGAACCTGCGCGGCCGCATCGTCACGGCCATTGACGCCCGCCGTCGTCTGGGCCTGACGCCGCGCGAGAAGACCGAGACCGGAATGGCACTCGGTGTGGAACGCGGGAACGAAATCTTCGGACTTATCGTCGACAGTGTCGGTGAAGTGCTGCGTCGCCCGCGGTCCGAACTGGAACCGGTCCCGGCCCATGTCGATGCGCGCTGGCGTTCCATGGTCAAGGGCGTGCACCGGCTGGAAAAGGAACTGCTTGCAGTTCTCGACGTTTCGGCCGTCATCGGTACGGCCGGCCAGACCAACAAGGCTGCCTAGCGGAGGGTAAGGCATGAGAACCTGTCTCGTCGTGGACGACTCCCGGGTGATCCGGAAAGTCGCTCGCAAAATTCTTGAAGAGCTCGACTTCGAATGTGTCGAAGCGGCGGACGGATCCGAAGCGCTCGACGCCTGCCGCAAGCAGATGCCCGACGCGATCCTGCTCGACTGGAACATGCCGGTCATGAACGGGCTCGACTTCGTCAAGGCGCTGCGCCGCGAGGAGGGTGGTGACAAGCCGGTCGTGGTGTTCTGTACCACCGAGAACGACATGGCACACATCACCGAAGCCCTGCGTGCGGGTGCCGACGAATACGTCATGAAGCCCTTCGACGGTGAAATCATCGAATCCAAGCTGCAGCAAACCGGATTGCTTCGCGCCTCCTGAGGAGTTTCCCATGCCGGAACTCGCCACTACGGGCGCGGCCGCCAACCCCATTGCCAAGGTTCTCGTGATCGACGACTCCGCTGTCGCACGGGGCCTGATGACCCGCTGGGTCGATGAAGATCCCGATCTCGCGCTTGTCGGCGCGGCAGTCGATGGCGAGCAGGGCCTGAAAAAGGCCGAGGAGCTCAAGCCCGACCTGATCGTGCTCGATGTTGAAATGCCCAAGATGGACGGCCTCGCCGCCCTGCCGCTGCTGCTGAAGGCAGTGCCGGGCTGCAAGGTCGTGATGGCTTCCACCCTGACGCGCCGCGGCGGTGAGGTGACCATCCGCGCCCTGTCCATGGGCGCGGCCGACTACGCCCCCAAGCCGCAGGCCGGGCGTCTGGCCGGCGCCGAGGAGTTCCGCCGCGACCTCCTGTCCAAGCTGAAAGCGCTGGCACCGCGCCCGATTCCGCCGGTTCCCAGCGCCCGCGACATCCCCGCGGCGCTTGCGCCGGCGATCCGCACCATCACGCCTGCGCCCGCCGCACCCGGCGCGCCCGTCCGCAAGGCGTTTGCACCGGCGGCACAGCCGCCCGCTTCGCGCGGGGCTGTCGCCCGCCATACGGTGCGTCCGGAAATCATCGCCATCGGGTCCTCGACCGGTGGCCCGCAGGCGCTGCGCGATGTCGTGGCGGCCTTTGGAACCGATATCCGGGTCCCGATCGTGGTGGCCCAGCACATGCCGGCCCTGTTCACCAAGATCCTGGCGGAACACCTGTCCAAGGCCTCGTCCCTGCGCTGCAAGGAAGCCGAGGACGGCGAACGCCTCGTCGCCGGCAGTCTCTACATTGCGCCGGGCGACTTCCATCTGACCGTCCGCAAGGATGCGGCCGGCTTCTACGCGGTGCTCGACCAGACGCCGCCGATCAATTTCTGCCGCCCCGCCGTCGACCCGCTGTTCCAGTCGGTGACCGAGGTGACCGGTGGCAAGGCGCTGGGCATCATCCTGACGGGGATGGGGCATGACGGCCGCGAAGGCTCGCGTATCCTGCGCAGTGCCGGCGGCACGATCCTCGCCCAGGACGAAGCAACAAGTGTGGTCTGGGGCATGCCCGGCGCTGTCGCCGCGGCCGGCCTGGCCGACGAAATCCTGCCGCTCAACCGGATCGGTTCGTCGATCGTCCAGCGCGCGAAGAACGGGATGTGACCATGATCAAGATCGAAGACATCACTTTCGTGGCAGCCGAAGCCTACAAGCGCTCCGGCCTCGTCCTGTCGACCGACAAGGGGTATCTGCTGGAAAGCCGCCTGGCGCCGCTGGCGCGGGCCGAGGGCTATCCGTCGATAGAGGCCCTGATCGCCGCGGCACGCCGTGAAAGCAATGATCGCCTGCTCTGGGCGATCACCGAGGCTCTGGCGACGCACGAGACCTTCTTCTTCCGCGACAACACGCCCTTCGACCTGTTCAAGCAGGAAATCCTGCCGGTGCTGTCGCGGGCCCGCGGCAACATGTCGACCATCCGGATCTGGTGCGCGGCCTGCTCGTCGGGCCAGGAGCCCTATTCGCTGGCGATGATCCTGGAAGAGGAAAAGGCCCGCCTGGGCGGTCTGCGCTTCGAGATCGTGGCCACCGACATGGCACCGCGCGTGCTGGAAAAGGCCAAGGCCGGCGTCTACTCGCAGTTCGAGGTCCAGCGCGGCCTGGCGATCCAGCGTCTGGTGACGCATTTCGACCAGTCCGGCGATCAGTGGCGCATCAAGCCGAACCTGCGCTCGATGGTGACCTTCCAGAAGCAGAACCTGCTGGAGAACTTCTCCGGCATGGGCACGTTCGACGTCATCTTCTGCCGCAATGTGCTGATCTATTTCGATGCCGACACCAAGAAGCGCATCCTGCAGCGGCTCGCCGCGCAGACCGCGAGCGACGGCTATCTGATCATGGGTGCCGCCGAGACGGTGGTCGGTCTGTCGCAGGATTTTGCGCCGGTCGAAGGCCGCCGCGGCCTGTATGGCCGCTCCGGCGCGGCCAAGTCGGCTGCGGCCTGACACGCCTGACAGCTCCTGCCGAACAAGAAGGCGCGGCCCCACCAGGAGCTGCGCCTTTTTCATGTCCGGCCAAAGCGCCTACGGCGTGATCGCGTCTGCGCGTACGGCGTCCATCATCTCGTAGAGCAATTGTGTCGCCGGCTCACGCATGGCGTCGATATAGGATGCGTCGGAAGACGTGACCGCGACGCCCAGCCGGACGCGCCGGAAATTGCCATCCACGCCGTAGAGCAATTCGGAAAAGCCGATATAGTAGGGCCCGTCACCCTCATCCTCGATCCCGGTTCAAACCTCCCAGCGGGCATCTGCCGTCGATGCTGCCGAGAGCGGGTGGATGGCCGGTGTGTCGCAACCTGCGTCCGGCGCCGGCATGCGGTCGTCCTCTTCCAGCGTGTCGGGATCGACAGGCAGCGGATTGCCCTGCGCATCGTGGCGCTCGATGCTGCTGGCATCGACATCGACGCCATAGCTCATGGACCATTGGGCCCCGCGCGCATCGGCCTCTTCTTCGAACCGGTCCATCGCCATTTCGAGGCGGGCTGTGAGGGCGTCGGGATCATCCACCGTGAGGCCGCCGATTTGCGCAATCTGGTTGACCAGTTCCAGGGTGAGGGCAAGTGCGTCGTCCTCGCTGTCGGCGAGCGCGACAGGTGTGACACTGATACAGACGAGCAAAGCGGCAAGCCAGCGCATGGCGATCTCCTTCACGGCTGGCCAAGGCTAGCGGCTGAGCTTCGAGCGGAAAAACCCCTGAACAGGGGACATGAAAAAACCCGGACGTCGCCGCCCGGGTTTTCTCAGGTTCGGTTGTGAGGCCGGATCAGGCGGACGCCTTTTCCTCGACCGGGTCGCGCAGCACATAGCCGCGGCCCCAGACCGTCTCGATATAGTGTTCGCCACTGGTGGCCGCAGCGAGCTTCTTGCGAAGCTTGCAGATGAAGACGTCGATGATCTTCAGTTCCGGCTCGTCCATGCCGCCATAAAGGTGGTTCAGGAACATTTCCTTGGTGAGCGTCGTCCCCTTGCGCAGGGAGAGCAGCTCGAGCATCTGGTATTCCTTGCCGGTCAGGTGCACGCGCTGGCCATCGACCTCGACCGTCTTGGCGTCGAGGTTCACGGCGATCGAACCGGTGCGGATGATCGACTGGGAATGGCCCTTCGAGCGGCGGACGATGGCGTGGATGCGCGCGATCATCTCGTCCTTGTGGAAGGGCTTGGTCATGTAGTCGTCGGCGCCGCAGCCCAGGCCGCGCACCTTGTTGTCGATGTCGGCATTGCCCGTGAGGATCAGGATGGGCGTGTCGATCTTCGCCATGCGAAGCGTCTTGAGCACATCGAAACCCGGCATGTCAGGCAGGTTCAGGTCGAGCAGGATGATGTCGTAATCATACAGCTTGCCCAGGTCGACGCCTTCCTCACCGAGGTCGGTCGTATAGATATTGAAGCCGTCGGACTTCAGCATCAGCTCGATGGACTGGGCAGTTGCCCGATCGTCCTCAATAAGAAGAACCCGCATTGGTTCGCCTCCGGTTTCGTTGTGCGGGCGAATCAGTGCCGCCCGGCCTCACGTCTGTGATTAACCTTATTTGGACGCTAGGCGGAAACCCTTAACGAAAGTTAAGCGCTGCTTGACCCTGTTTCGGAATCGTCAATTCGAGAAAATTCTGTCGATCCGCTTGATTCGAGAAACTCGTTAACGATTCAGGGGTTAACGCGTGTGGTGAATCCCCCGGCAGCGTAAAATTTCGCGAATTGATCAAATATAACGTGCATAAAGTATAGCCTCAGACCGGCCCGATCTGCCCGTTCTGAAACGGAAATTCGGCTTTAGAGCCTGTCCTGGAAGGCTTCCTGGGTTTTCCACAGGACATTGTATCGCCTGCGAGACTCACCTGGCGGAATCGAGTCCGTCCGTTTCGGGGAATCAGCTGCGCGACGCCGTGCAAAAAAAGCCGGGTGTTTACGTCGGAGCAACCGCGTTGGGTATATTGTCTCCGGGAGCTGGCATTTTCGCCACAGGAAGCAGGGCGGGATCTCCCGTATGATGCAGACCCTCATCGATCGCATCGATCGCCTCGACGACCGGGTGCTGGAAGGACGGATCACCGCCCTGAACGGCCTGCTTGTCGAAGCCGAGGGCCCCAAGGCGGGCCTCTCGCTGGGCGCGCATGCCCTGATCGAGACGGGTGAGGGTGTCGCGGAATGCGAGATCGTCGGCTTTCGCGGCGAAACCGCCCTGATGATGCCCTTCGGTCCGCTGGAAGGTGTGCGTCCCGGAGCCCGGGTCCGCCTGCAGCCCGAAGCCGCCCGCGTTCGTCCGTCACAGGCCTGGCTTGGCCGCGTGCTCGACGGTTTCGGCCGTCCGCTGGACAATGGACCTCCGCTCACCGAAGGCGGTGTCCCCTATCCGCTCAAGGGCAATCCGCCGGGTGCGCATGGCCGTGCGCGGCTGGGGACGAAGCTGGATCTCGGTGTCCGCGTGCTCAACGCCTTCGTGCCCATGCGGCGCGGCCAGCGCCTGGGCATCTTTGCGGGCTCGGGTGTCGGCAAGTCTGTCCTGATGTCGATGCTGGCGCGGGCCTGCGACGCCGACGTCATCGTGATCGGCCTGATCGGCGAACGGGGCCGTGAAGCCCGCGAATTCGTCGACGATGTGCTGGGCCCGGAAGGCCGCAAGCGCTCCGTCGTCATTACCGAAACATCCGATGCACCGGCCCTGGCGCGCCGGCAGGCTGCCCATCTCACCCTGACGACCGCAGAATACTTCCGCGACCAGGGCAAGGACGTGCTGTGCCTGATGGACAGTGTCACCCGTTTTGCGCTGGCCCAGCGCGAGATCGGCCTGGCGGCCGGTGAGCCGCCGACGACGCGGGGCTATACCCCGTCGGTTTTTGCCGAACTGCCGCGTCTTCTGGAGCGCGCCGGACCGGGCCCCGAACGCCGCGATGGCGGACGCCAGGGGACGATCACCGGCCTGTTCACCGTCTTGGTCGACGGCGACGATCACAACGAACCGATTGCCGACGCCGTGCGCGGTATCCTGGACGGCCACGTCGTGATGAGCCGGGCCATTGCCGAGCGCGGCCGCTATCCCGCGATCGACGTTCTCAAATCGGTCAGCCGGACGGCTCCGGAGGTTTACGATCCGCCGCAGCGCCCGTTCGTGGCCGAAGCGCGCAAATTGCTGTCGGCCTATGCCGACATGGAAGAATTGATCCGGCTGGGGGCTTACACCCAGGGATCGAACCCGGATGTGGACCGGGCAATCGCTCTCAACGAACCGTTGGAAGCATTCCTCGGGCAGCAAAAAGACGAAGCGGCGGACATTCCGTCGACATTCGCGCTGCTGTCCGAGATTTTGGGTGGTGGTGAAGGAGGGCGGTCATGACACGCTCGCATGAACCCTTGATCCGGCTGGCCCGGTTCAAGGTCGAGGAACTCCAGAAACAGATGGCGGAGCTCGATCGCTCCCGCCAGGCATTGATCGACCAGATCGAACGGCTCGAAGCTTCGGTCCCCGAAGAGCAGGCCATCGCGACCGAGTCGAAAGAAGGCTTCCTGGCCTATGGCTCCTATGCCCAGGCCGTGATCAAGCGGAAGGAGAACATCCGCCTGTCGCTCGAGGAAGTGGATATCCAGGCCAATGCGTTGCGCGGCCGGCTGTCCGAAGCCTTCCAGGAACTCAAGAAGTACGAGCTGCTCGAGGAACGGCGTCTGGCCCGGATCGAGAAAGCCGTGCGCGCGGCCGAACAGGACGAGCTCGACGAGATCGCCCAGGTGCGCCACCGCCGCCCCAACTGACGGACAAAAAAGGTCCCGGCCTTGAAGAAGACCGGGACCATTGAGTTCGTAGTTTCCCACCTACGAGGTTCCCCTGGCCGGAACGGCCGGGAGACACGGAGAAGAAGGCCGGGGAGGCCGCCTTCCTCTAGAAGCTTTGCGTCCAGCCGATATCGAAGCGCACCGAACGGCCCGGCTCGCTGACGCCGGCGAAGACGCGGTCATAGTCGTGGTCCAGCAGGTTCTCGACGCCGGCATTCAGGCTCAGCCCGTGCTCGGCAAACGGCCGCCAGCGGGCATAGACATCCGTCACCACATAGCCGGCACGATGCTCGGCCGGATCCAGCGGTTCGTCATACTCGCCGGCCGCCTCGATGCGGCCGCCCAGGATCAGGCGATACTGGTCAAAGCTCCAGCGGCCATCGACAAAGAGGCGCGCCGGGGCCAGCGAACCGATCGGATCGCCAGACTGGGCATCCTTGCCATCGATCCCCGTCAGCGATGCGTCGAGCGAGAAGGGGCCTTCCGCGAAGCTCGCCTGGATCTCATAGCCCGACAGCTCGGCCGAACCCACATTGCTGCTCTGCGTCGTGCCCGCCGTACAGGGCAGGAAGGGCGGCGCGAAGCAGCTTCCGTCGAAGGCGAAGTCGACCGAGAGGTCGATCAGGTTTTCCGCATCGGTCTCGTACCAGGAGGCGCGCAGGTCCAGCCGGTCGACCCCGACCCGGTCTGCCAGATCGACACCGACACCGATTTCCAGGGTTTCGGTTTCCTCGGGCAGCAGGTCCGGATTGGCGATAAAATCGTTCGACACAAAGATCGGGGCGCCGAGGATCGGGTGCGGGAAGGAGAAGTGCGTGCCGTCCAGATAGAGTTCGTTGATCGACGGTGCGCGGAAGGCCTCGCCCCAGCTGACGAAGACGTTGAACGTGTCGATCGGCGCATAGGTCAGGCCCAGGCGCTGTGAAACGGCGTCATTCGATACGGCGGCGCTGGACGGCGTGGAGGTCTCGAACTCGTCATAGCGCACGCCGGGCAGGACGATCATGCGGCCGGGAAGCCCGAAGGGCGCCGGGCCGTCGAGTTCCAGCTGGACCCAGCCCGCCGTGAACTGGCTGTCGGCATCCGGCGCACCGCCCCGCGTGCCGTCCGGATCGGAACTGTCGAACCCGTCCTGGCTGTCTTCATAGTATTCGCCGCCGACGGTCAGGCCTGCCTCAAAGGCACCCAGATTGAATTCGAAACGCTGGTCGCCGCGGATGCCGACGGTTTCCAGATCGCGGCGCAATTGCCGGCCGGAGACCGTCTCGCGCTCGTCGACGCCGGTCTCGTTGCGGTAGACCGTCAGTTCCAGGTCCAGCCAGTCGATCGTGCTGGGCGCGATCGCGGCGGTCAGGGTCAGATTGTCGGCCGTGATGTCCTTGTCGACGAGGGCGTTCAGCGAATCGACGCCGGCATTGCCCTGGCCGTTGTTCGGCTCGGTCACATCGCCGGAGAAGCTTTGCCAGCTCAGCTCGGCGCGCAGGCCGTCGCCGAAATCATTGCCGATCTTGATCAGGCTGGAGAAGGATTCGTCGTCGGCCGGCAGGTCATTGCCGGAACCCAGGCTGATATCGCCGGAGGAACGGGCGGAGACGGAGGCCAGGAAATCTGCCGTGCCGGCGCGGCCGTAGACGCTGGCCGATCCGCGGGTTTCCTCGTCCACCGACCGGTAACCGGCGCCGAGGGAATAGCCCCAGCTTTCGCCGTCATCCAGCAGATCGTGGGCACTGGCCGTGCGGAAGGAGACGACACCGCCGGATGCGCCGGAGCCGTAGATTGCGGATGCCGGACCGCGCACGGCTTCCACGCCAACCAGCAGGGCCGGGTCGATGAAGAAGACGCCGTCATGGCCGGAGGAATAGTTCTGGCGGGCGCCGTCCAGCAGGAGCGTGGTGTTTTCCCGCCCCTGACCGCGCAGCGCAATTGTCTGGCCGGTGCGTCGCGGACCGCCGGCGACGTCGAGGCCGGGCATGGAGCGCAGCAGATCGTCGAGATCGGCAGGGCGGCGCAGGTCCAGTGCCTCGGCATCGATGGACGCCGTCATGCCGGGATAAACGAACGCGTCCAGCTTCGTGTAGGTGGCTTCGACCACGATGACATCGGCATCGTCATTCGTTGCGTCTGCATCCTGGGTCAGGCCCGGGGCGGAGAGGGCAAAGGCGGCGACGCCGGCAAGCAACACGGTTTTCATTTCGATGTCCCTAAGTGCGAATGATTATCAGTTGCCCGTGTTCTGCCTCTTGCTTTTTGAGATTGCAAGTGAGAATTCTTCTTAGAAACATGCCTGTGCCTTTCGGGCACGTCTGATGGATGAGGGTTTTCATGAAGATCGCCTATCTTGCCGCTGTCGCCGCCGTACTGACGGCCGGCGGCTGCGCCACCACGAACACCGCAACCGGCGGGGAGACCGCGGCTGTCGCGCCGATGTCTGAACGCTCCCGCGCTCTTTACCAACAAGACCGCGAGGCGATCCTGGCGATGCAGGGCGAATACGCGGTGACATTCGACTTCCGCGAGACGGTGCCGGTGGCCGACGGTTATGAACTGGCCGAGCCCAAGCTGACGCCGGCGCGCGAGGTGGTGATCGTCGTCGAGGATACCGGCGACTTCATCATGCTTCAGCACCTGCTGATCGTGGGGCCGGAGGAAGAACCTTTCATCGTCAAGCACTGGCGCCAGGACTGGCGCTACGAGCCGGAAACGGTGCTGGCCTTCCAGGGGCATGACGACTGGACCGTCGAAGCGGTCCCGGCTGCCGAAGCCGCCGGCGCCTGGTCGCAGACCGTCTACCAGGTGGATGACAGCCCGCGCTATGCCGCGGTTGCACCCTGGACCCATGATGCCGATGGCGTTTCGACCTGGGAGCCGCCGGTCTCCTGGCGTCCGCTGCCGCGCCGGGACGACACCACGCGTGACGACTATGATGTTATCGCTGCCGTGAACCGCCACACCGTCATGCCGTGGGGCTGGACCCATGAGCAGGACAATTCCAAGCTCGTCGTCGAAGAGGACGGCGCGGTGCACGAGCTGGTGCGCGAGATCGGCGTGAACACCTATCGCAAAACCGATCTGGGCAATGACCAGGCCGCTCATGACTACTGGGCCGCGACGCAGGACTACTGGGCGATGGTGCGCGGCTATTTCGACAATCTGGAAACCGGCACGCAGGGCTTCCACATCGAGGACGATGCCGAGGGCACGCTGCTGTACGGTCCGGTCCTCGAGGCGGGCCAGCGGGTCCTGTTCGGCATTGCGACGGCTGAAGAGGCCTATGCCGAAGCCGAGATCCTGCTGAACAGCCAGATCACGGTTGTCGAATAAGGCCTACCGGGCGGCGGCGACTTCGCGCGGGCGGCCCTGCTGGAAAGGCAGGGCGGCCGGCGGTACCGACTGGCAGAACCGGACGAGCGCGTCACGCATCCAGCGTGTCGCGCCGTCCAGCTCGAAGCGGCGGTTCCAGTAGAGTGCGATCGGCACGCAGGCGATCTCGAAGGGCAGGGGGTAGGCGGTGATACCGCCTTCATCCACCATCTTCCTCGCCAGCCGGCCGGGCACGGTGGCGACCAGATCGGTCGTCCGCACCAGGTGCGCGACCGTGCCCATATGCTGTGTCGTCACGGCAACGCGGCGGCGATAGCCCATCCTGGCCAGGGTCTCGTCCACGTGCGACTCCGAGTCGCCGCGCTGCGAGAAATTCACGTGCGCGAGATCCGCGAAAAGTCCGATGTCCGGCATGGCGCGGACCCGGGGGTGGTCCGAGCGCACCGTGAAGGCATGCAGGTCCTGCATCACCGTTCTGACGCCGAAGCGTTTGGCCGCCGGCGCCTCCTTGTGCAGCAGAAAGTCGAGTTCGCCGGCGTCGAGCATGTCCAGCCCTTCGTCGAGATCGGGCGAGCGCAGGCGCAGATCGATCTGTGGCGCCTCGACCGCCATGTGGGCCATCAGGCCGGGCAGGATGAACAGATCGAAATAGTCCGCACTGCCGATCCGGAATTCCCGCCGGCACAGGCGCGGATCGAAGGCCGGGCCGCTGTCGAGCGCCTGCTCGATATGGCGCAGCGCCTCGCGGACATCCTTGATGATTTCGGCACAGCGTTCCGTGGGTTCGATACCTCGCGGCGAGCGCATGAAGAGCTGGTCGCCGAACGCCGAGCGCAGGCGTGCCAGCGCATTCGACACGGTCGGCTGCGACACATTCAGCCGCCGCGCCGCCCGCGTCACATTGCGCTCGTGCCAGAGCGCCTCGAAGGTGATCAGCAGATTCAGATCGACATGCTTGAGCGACATGATGGCCATCCTTTGCGCCTCTCGCTTCGCCCGGGCTCAGAAGTGCCGGGTCAGGCGAAGGGTGAGTGCATCGTCGCGGTCGGCCGGAAAAAGGGCGTCCCGTTCGTCCACATTGAGCGTAAACCGCCCTTCGAGTTCCAGGAATATATAGGAGCCGAAACGGCGCTCCGCTTCGATCAGGGTTGCGGTCGAGCCGTTTTCCGTATCGATCACCGCTCCGCCGAGGATCGCGGTGTCGTTGATATCGTTCAGCGCCAGCCGTCCGCCCAGGAAGATGTCATTGTCGAAAGCGGTCGGCGGCGCGATGGCGGGATCGCTGTCGCGGCCGTCGAGGTGATACTCGGCCAGCACGCCGAAATCGGCGCCGGACGCGGTGATGCCGTAGAAGGTATATTCCAGCCCGCCGGAAAACGCGCCGAACGTGTCGCCCTGACCTTCGCGGACGATCGCCTCACCCTTCCACAGCCAGGGGCCGCGCGTCAGCTGCACGTCGGCCGAGACCTGGGTGATGATCCGGTAGAGCGGATGCAGACTGTCGCCGCTGTCCGAGATTGTGAAGACGGGCTCCCGGTCGGTGCCGTGAAAGGCCGCCAGACCGACATCCCAGTCTCCCAGGAAATGGCTCCACCGCGCGGCGAGATCGACATGGCGTTCCTCGTCGGCATGTTCATAAAGCGGTGCTTCCGTCACTGGCAGCGGACCGCGCAGTCTTCCGTCCCGTCCGGGGAAGGTCCGTTCACGGAAGCCGGGCAGCACGAAGAATTCCAGCCGCCCCCAGTCGCGCTGGCTCGTCAGGCGAAGGGCTGGCTGGCCCAGCTTGTCCTCGCCGTCGGAATCCTGGACGAGATCGGTCTGGTTGATGATGTCCACCAGGTGACGTGACTCAGTGACACCCCAGAACACCTTTATGAGGCCGGTTTCGAGCGTGAATGTGTCACCTATGTAGCGGTAAAATCCCTCCCGCAGATCGGCATGGGTCCGCTCGTCATCGGTGCTGTCGATCCGGGCCCAGGGCACGACGACCAGCTGATGCCGGCGGTCCTCGCTGCGCCAGCGGAAATCGCCTTCCAGGATGATCGACGACTGCACATCGTCCGCCTGTCCGGGCCAGGCCGGATCGTCCAGGAAGATACGGGTCTCGCCCCCGGCCGAACCGCCCGCATCCCATCCCTGGGCGCGGGCTGTCGACTGGGCGAGGATGATAACGGCCGCAAGGATCAGCGCGGGAAGAACAAGCGAGCGCAGGGTTCGCAGGGAAGGAAGCATCGGAAGTCTCGTTGACTGGAAAGCGCCGCAGCTGCGCCGGTTGGGCGTTGGCGCAGCTGCGGCCGGGCACGGGTCCGGATGAACCGCCGGAGCCTGTGCGGGCGGGGTCAGTACTGGCGTTCCAGAACGCCGCGCACGAAGTCATTGTCGGAGAGGCCGACGCCGAATTCGTAGTCGCTGTAGACCAGCTCGGTGGACTTGCCGGTCTGGTGATTGGTCATCGTCAGGACGTGTGCCCGCCAGATGCCGTCGCCGTACTCGCGGTAGTCGGCCAGATCGAGCGTCTTGAGAAGGTCGCCCCGGCGGTCGAAAAACTCGATCCGCCGGATCTGGTAGATGTCCTGGTCGATGTAGGAGACCTGGCGCGAATAGCCGGAATTCTCGTAGCGCGGGAAACGCTCGACAATATCAACCGTCATCGTCTCCCCGCCGATCTCGACGTCACCGGACGAGACGTAGTTGTGCTCGTACTTGTTCAGCTCGACCGCCGTGAAGTCCTCGAATGCGAACTCGGACCCGACAAACGGGCCGGACTTGTTGGCCGAGGAGATGCGGCGCACGCGTGCCAGGGCCGGCAGGTAGAGCCACTGATCGTCCGGTTCGAGAATGCGGGCGTGCGAGAGAAGCGCCGTTCCCTCCACATCCGCCGGCGTGTGGAACACAACGACCGACTTGTCGCCGACCGTATTGTCCGCACGCTCCAGCGTCTGGAAGCTCAGCTCGCGGCTGGTTTCCTGGCCGGCGGCATTGCGCAGCACCATGCGGGCCTCCACACGGCTGTCGCCGAAACCATTGTCGGAATTGTCCGAACGCATGGCGACTTCATAACCCTGGCGCTCGCTGTCACTGTCGACCCAGTCGGGCAGGCCGATATCCTGCGCGATCGCGGAAGGGGTGGCGATGGCGGCGAAGGCCGCCGTCGCCAGAAGGGCGTTACGCCACAGGTTGGTAGTCACGGTCTTCATTGGACTTTTCTCCGGATTGGGGCTTGGGGGCGGTCAGCTTGGACAGCTCGACCAGCAGGGCCGGCAGGAGCAGGAAATCGAGCACCAGGGCGAAGACGATCGCCAGGGCGGTCAGGAGTCCCATGTCGGCATTGAGCTTGAAGGTGGACATGGCGAGCACGGCGAAGCCGGCGGCCAGGATGATGGTGTTGATCACCACCGCCATGCCGACGGTCTCGAAGGCGTAGCGGATGGCCTCGGCAGTCGAGGCGCCGCGCTCCATGCGGGCCCGCCGGTATTTGGTGAGGAAGTGGACGGTGTCGTCGACGACGATGCCGAGCGAGACCGCACCGACCGCGGCGACCGAGAAGCCCACCGTGCCCACCAGCAGTGCCCAGGTCCCGAACGTCGTGAGAATGGGCAGTGTGTTGGGGATCAGGCTCAGCAGGCCGAGGCGGAAGGAACGCAGCGCCATCACCATGACCAGGCCGATGGCCAGGATGGCGATGATATTGCCCGAGATCATCGAGTTGACGTTGCGCTCGGCGACGTAGGCGAACATCACCTGCGCGCCGGTTGCGGACGTATGCATGTAGTCCGGCGTGTTCTCGGCGAGCCAGGCTTCGGCCGCGTCGAGGAAGTCCTTGGTCTCCTGCGTCGTGACATTATCCAGCGTCACCGTCATGCGGGTGGCCGACTTGTCGATATTGATGCGGTCGTTGAGATCCAGGCCGTAGGGCAGGGAGAGTTCGTAGAGCAGCAGATACTGCGCGGCGAGGCTGCGGTCTTCCGGGATGCGGAAATAGGCCGGATCGTCCTCGTGCATGTTGCGGTTCAGGCGCCGCATGATGTCGGTGATGGAATAGACGTGAGTTACGCCATCCTGCTGCCGGGCCCAGCTGGCGAAGGCGTCGAGCCGTTCCAGATACACCGGGTCCGAGACACCGCCAGCGCCGTCGGCCGGGACCGAGAACTCGATCGGATAGAGGCCGAAATACTCCAGGGCGGTGTCATTGTCCTGCCGGACCTCAAGCGAGGGCGAGAAATAGTTCACCCACTGGTCGTTGAACTCGATCGTCGGGATCAGAGCGATCAGTGCCGCGCTGGCGGCTGCCGACGCGATGAGCACGCCCCGGCTGTGCCGGGTGACGAAGCCGGCCAGCTGTCCCATGCGGGCGGTCGCATCCTTGCCGTCGGGTTTGCGCGGCGCCGCTTTCATCGGCAGCACGCTGACGATGGCCGGCAGGAAGGTGATCGAAAGCAGCCAGGCAGCGGCGATGCCGATCGCCGTCATCGTGCCGAGATGCCCGAAGGGCGGTGCATCGGACAGGTTCAGCGCCATGAAGCCGATGATGGTCGTCAGCGAGGTGATCGTGACGGCCAGGAAGTTGATCCGCACGGCATCCACGATGGCGTCGCGCCTGGGCAGGCCGTCGCGCATGCGCTGACGCATCGACATGAGAATGTGGATCGAGTCCGCGATGGCGAGTGTCAGGACGATGGTCGGTGCCGACGCCGACACCGGCGTCAGGCCGATCGCGAGGAAGCCGGCCGACCCCATCGAGACGATCGAGGAGAACAGGATCAGGAACAGTGTCGCGATGGTGCCGCTGACCGACCGGATCGCGACCATCATGATGGCCAGCAGAACGAGGTACATCAGCGGGATCAGCTTCGCCATGTCGCCCATCCCGGACTCCATGAAGGCGTTGTTCATCATGGAGACGCCCGACAGGGCAATATCGATGTCCGGATAGTCCGCCTCGATCCGGTCGCGCAGTGCGCGGACAACGGCGACGGCCTCGGGGACTTCCATCGCGCTCTCTTCGGGGTATTGGAGCACGATGTTGATCGCCGTGACGCTGGCGTCCTCGGTGATCAGCTGGTTGCGCAGAAGCGGCTCATTGAGGGCGACGGCGCTGCGTTCGGACAATTCGGTGTCGCTGAGCGTATGGGCATCGCGAACCAGATCCTCGACAATCAGATTGTCGCCGTCGGCCCAGGTGTGCTGGAAGTTTGTGATGGAATCCACGCGGATCGCGTAGGGAACCTGCCAGCCCGCTTCGGTGATCTCCTCGACTGCGGCGAGGGTTGTCTGGCTGAAGACATTGCCGTCCGCCGGACGGACAACGATCAGGAAGTTGTCATTCTTGGTATAGGTGGCCTGGAAGTTCTCGAAAGCGGCCAGTTCCGGATTCTCGTCGGAGAAGAAGGCCCGGTAATTGGTGTCGAAGGCCAGGCGCGGCATGCCCATGGCAAAGCCGACCGTAGCCAGGATTGTGGCGAGGATGACAATCCAGCGCCAGCGGATCATGGCTTCGGCGAGAGCCGTCGCAAACATGTCCGTGCGATTTCTGATAGCGCCCATTTCGGGTCCTTTCGCGCATGCGGTCTCGTGCCGGGGTCGCGCAGGACGACCCGGCGGGACGCCCGGGCGTCCGTTGTCCAGTGTTTCGATTTCGGGGGGCGGCCCGCAGGGGCCGGGGCCGTCAGGCCGGTTTGGCAGTCCTCATCGCATTTCCCTCGTCTTGGCGGCCAGGCGGCTGGCTGCGGGACAGGTGGGACAGGCGACGGCATTCCGCCAATCGATGAGGCGAATATCGCTTATCGGGTATTTGAATAATGGTGCGCGAAGGTACGGGGCGGTTCACTTGCGCCCGTATTTCCGCTTCACCCAGAAAATGCCGCCGATGGCGATCATGTACAGGGCGAGGCGGAGCAGGACGACGATACCGCCGCGCTCGTCGAGTCTGGAAATCGCGAAATCAAAAGCGAAATCAGGCGGAACGCCGGTCGCCCAGCGGTAGAAGAAGGGGGCCGCCGCATCGGCGAAGAAGGCAATGGCCGCCGCCGCCGGCCATTGCGGCCATTTGCGCATGATCAGTGCCGCCACCAGCGACAGGACAATCAGCAGCCACCAGTCAAAACCGGTAAAGCCGGAGGCCAGCCGGTCTCCAAACGTCTCGTACATCCCCCGAGCGCTCCCCTACGCTTACGTCCGGGAGACAGTTTAGGCCGCTTCTTTGCCGCGCGCGAGTGATCCTGCAAGTGCCTGCAGGTCCTTGGCTGCATCGCAGGCCGGAGCGCGAACGGATACGCAGGTCTGGTTGCGGATTGCTGCGGGCACGTTGACGTCCCGCCGGACAATACCGGCCAGTGTCGGCGTAAAGCTGAGGAAGGCCTCGCAGGTCTTCTTGAACGCACCGAAAGCCTCGCGCGCGGTGATCATGTCGGGCGCGTTGTTGACGACAACCAGCGGCGCGGCTCCGTCATCGTGCAGGCGCAGTGTTTTCACGAAGGCGTAGGCATCGGTCAGCGAGGTGGGCTCGTCATTGATGACGATCACCACATCGTCTGCCGTCAGCGCCAGACGCACCGTCGCGCGGTCGGCGCCGGCGGCGAGGTCCAGGATGGCGCGATCATAGGAGAGGGCGAGTGCGGCGACGCCGGAGGCCAGCTTGGTCAGGCCCGGCCCGGCGAGATTGGCGAGGGCGCCGGAGCCGGAGCGGCCGGAGATCACATCGAACCCGCCGCGCTTCCGGGAACCGCCGAATGCCGGACCCACCGCGTCGGTCAGGGAAACCTTGCCGTTGAGCACGCTGGTGATGTCGGCGGCGGGCTGGAGGCCCAGCTGGACGTCGATATTCGCCATGCCCAGATCGCCATCGACCAGCAGGACCCGCTCGCCCATCTGCGAGAAGGCGTGGGCCATGCCGATTGCGGACGCGGTCTTGCCGACCCCGCCCTTGCCGGAGGCAATGGCCAGGATGCGGCCTGCGGAGCGGTCTTGCGGCGCGGATGCGAGCTTCATTGGTCCGCCTCTTCGAACGGGGTGTCACGGTCTTCGATGAGAACCCGGGCCAGCCGCAGCGGCGTGGCCGGGGCCAGTCCGCCCCCGATGAAGGGGGTGGAGGAGATCTGGGCAAAGGCCAGCCCGGTTTCGCCGACGCCCAGGATCGCACCGAGACGCCGGCTGGTATCGAGCTTGACCGGGATGCAGCGGCTGGCGCCGATCGAGGCGAACAGCGATGCGGCATCCTCGGCGTCTTCGGGGGTCAGCCCGGCATCGAAGACATAGATGATTTCTGCTCTCGCAGAGTCGGCGAAAGCGAGCGTCATGTCCAGATCGTCCAGCTCGAACGGGTTCACTGCCGGGCTGTCGATCAGGACGGGGCCGTCAATTTCGGCGACTGCATCGATCATTTCACGCGGGTCGTCGGCGGTGCGGAATTCGGCGCCCATGCGCTTGGCGAGGGCGCGCAGCCGTTCGTCGGCGCCGGCGCGCTCGCCGTCGCACGAGATCAGGGTGGGCTTGGCGCCTGCGGTGATCGCGCGTGCCGCTGTTTTCGCGAGCGCCGAAGTCTTGCCGACACCCGGCGTACCCGCGAACAAGAGGGCGTGCTCGGGCACGGCCGGCAGCGGCTGGAAGGTGTAACGGCTCTCGATCGCGTGGGCGAGGCGGGCGACGGCCTGACCGTCCGACAGATCGTGGGCCGCGCGGATCAGGGCCTGGGCGGCGCTGCCGGGTGTACGGTGGAACCCGAGCGCCCGGATCACGCGATCCAGATCGCTGTCCTCACGCATCCCGCGTTCGATCTCGGCTTCGGCATGCAGCCGCTCGGCGCGTTCACGCACCGGTTCGGCCGGTTCGCGCACATAGGCCGTCTCGGCCGCGGCCCGCACCTGCACACCGCCGCCGGGCGCGTCGGATGTCGCGATGATCACCGCATCCGGACCCATTTCACGGCGCACATCGGCCATGGCCTGGGTCAGGGACGGGGCAGAGAAGGTTTTCAGGCGCATGGTTGGTTCAATTCACAAGGGGGTTCCGGCCGGTCAGCCGACATGGCCCAGGGTCTTCAGACGTGCGCTGGGGTGGATCTCGTTCTGCGACATCACCACCGTCTGCGGGCGGAAACGTTCCACCAGGGAGCGCACATACGGACGAATCATCGGGCTCGTCAGCAGTACAGGAACCTGACCCTGCGCCGATGCGGTTTCAAAAGAGTTTCTGATCGCAGCGACGAAGTCGTGCAGCTTCGAGGGGGCGAGCGCAAGCTGCTTGCGGTCCCCTTCGCCGATCAGCGACTCAATGAAGGCCTGTTCCCATTGCGGCCCGAGGGCCAGAACCGGCAGGTTGCCGTCGAAGGACTTGTTGGCGTGGCAGATCTGCCGGGCCAGACGCGTGCGGACGTGTTCGACGATCGCATCGAGATGCTGGGTCGTGGCGCTGGCTTCGGCGATGCCTTCCATGATGGTGGACAGGTCGCGGATGGAGACACGCTCGCGGATCAGCGACTGCAGGACGCGCTGGATGCCGGCGCGGCTGATCTGTGCCGGCGCGATATCGTCGACCAGCTTCTTGTGTTCCTTCGACAGCTTGTCGATCAGCTTCTCGACTTCGGCATAGGACAGCAGGTCTGCCATGTTCTCGCGCAGCTGTTCGGTCAGGTGCGTCACCAGGACGGCGGCCGGTTCGACAATGGTATAGCCGCGGAAGGTCGCTTCCTCGCGCATGCCTTCGTCGATCCAGGTCGCGGGCAGGCCGAAAGTGGGCTCCTTGACGTGCTCGCCGGGCATGTCGATCGGCAGGCCGGCCGGATCCATGACCAGCAGCTTGTGCAGGCGCAGCTCGCCGCGGCCGGCTTCCAGCTCCTTGATGCGGATCGTGTACTCGTTATTGCCCAGCGCCATGTTGTCGACGATGCGGACCGCTGGTGTGACAAAGCCCATTTCCTCGGCCAGCGAACGGCGCAGTGCCTTGATCTGGTCGGTCAGCTTGCGGCCGTCGACATCATTGATCAGCGGGAGCAGGCCATAGCCCAGCTCGATCTTCAGCTCGTCGATGGCCAGGCTTTCCTCGATCGGCGCGTCGCCGCTGGATTTGCCCGCGGTCTCTTCGGCAATCTTGCCGGCCTTCGCCTCTTCCTCCTCGCGCGCCTTGCGTTCGACGATATCGCGGTTCATCCAGGCCAGGGAGCCGGCACCGGCCGCCATCAGGGCGAAGGGCAGGAAGGGCATGCCGGGCAGGATGCCGACCATCAGGGCAACGCCGGAAACCAGGCCCAGGCCTTGCGGGTTGGCCGTCAGCTGGCCGAACACGGCCTTGTCGGCTTCGCCGTCGACACCGGCCTTGGAGACGAGCAGGCCCGCAGCCACGGAAATGATCAGGGCGGGGATCTGGGAGACCAGGCCGTCGCCGATCGTCAGGGTGGAGTAGGCGCTGGCAGCGTCCGGGAAGGACATGCCCGACTGCACGACACCGATGATGATGCCGCCGATCAGGTTGATCGCCGTGATCATCAGGCCGGCCATGGCATCGCCGCGCACGAATTTCGAGGCACCGTCCATGGCGCCGAAGAAATTGCTTTCGCCTTCCAGCTCGGCGCGCCGCTTGCGCGCCTCGTCTTCATTGATCAGGCCGGCCGACAGATCGGCGTCGATGGCCATCTGCTTGCCGGGCATGGCGTCGAGGGTGAAGCGGGCCGCGACTTCCGCGATCCGGCCGGAACCCTTGGTGATGACGACGAAGTTCACGATCACCAGGATCGAGAACACGATCACGCCGATGACGACATTGCCCTGCATGACAAAGGCGCCGAAGGCCTCGATCACCTCGCCGGCGGCGTTGGTGCCTTCGTGGCCGCGCGACAGGATGAGGCGCGTCGAGGCGATGTTCAGGCCCAGGCGCAAGAGGGTGGTGATCAGCAGCACCGCCGGAAAGGCGGAGAATTCCAGCGGCTTCTTGATGAAGAGCGCGGTCATCAGCACCAGCACCGACACCGAGATGGAGATCGCCAGCGAGAAGTCCAGCAGCATGCGGGGCATGGGCAGGAGCAGCATCACCAGGATGGCGAGAATGCCCACGGCCAGCGCCACATCGCCGCGCATGACGCGGTTCAGGAAGGCGCGGGTATCAAATCCGCCCGCATTGGATGCGGCGGTTTCGGTTGCTGCGGTGTCGACCACGATCTAGTCCAATCAGGCTACGGAGGCGCCGGTTGCGGGCTGGTTGGGTGCGGGAATGTCCAAGCCCTGGTCCGAGTAGAGTTTCAGCTTGTTGCGCAGGGTGCGGATCGAGATGCCGAGAATGTTGGCGGCATGCGTCCGGTTGCCCAGGCAATGGTCGAGCGTGTTCAGGATCAGGTCCTGTTCCACCTCGGCAACCGTGCGGCCGATCATGTCGGTTTGTACCGATTGCGCGGCATCGGCGGCTTGGCGGGCAACGCTGTTGCCCGAACCGGTGAAGGCCGAACCGTCCGGCATGCGGATCGCATCCGGCGTGATCTCGCGGCCGGATGCCAGCAGCACAGCGCGGTGCATGGCGTTTTCAAGCTCACGGACATTGCCGGTCCATTCGCGCGCCAGTAGCTGTGTCTTGGCAGCCTCGGAGATCGGCCGCTCCTCGATCGCATTGGCGGTGGCATACTTCTTGGTGAAGTGCTCGGCCAGGGCCAGGATGTCGGCCGGGCGTTCGCGCAGTGGCGGCAGTGCCAGGTTGACGACGTTGAGGCGGAACAGCAGGTCCTCGCGGAAGATGCCTTCGGCCACGGCCTTGCGCAGGTCGCGGTTCGAGGTCGCCAGGATGCGGATGTTCACCTTGACCGGCTTGGTGCCGCCGACCCGGTCGATCTCGCGCTCCTGGATGGCGCGCAGCAGCTTGGCCTGCAGGCGGATGTCCATCTCCGAGATTTCGTCCAGCAGTAGCGTGCCGCCATCGGCTTCCTCGAACTTGCCCACGCGGCGGGCAATCGCGCCGGTGAAGGCGCCTTTCTCGTGACCGAACAGTTCCGATTCCAGGAGATTTTCCGGGATCGCGGCGCAGTTGACGGAGACGAAGGGAGCCGAGGCGCGCTTGGACTTCGAGTGGACGTAGCGCGCCATGACTTCCTTGCCGGAGCCGCTTTCACCCGTGATGAGGACGGAGGCGTCGGAGGCGGCGATACGGTCGGCGAGCTGGATGACGGCCTGCATGGACGGGTCGCGGGCGATCATCGGACGTTCGTCATCGGCGATGGCTTGCAGGACGGCGGCGATCAGGTCGGCGTCCGGCGGCATCGGAATGAATTCCTTGGCACCGGCGCGGATCGCGGCCGCGGCGGCTTCCGGACGGACATTCACGCCGCAGGCGACGACCGGCACGGAGATCCGCTCTGCCTCGTTGGCGGCGATCAGGGCCTGAACGTCCAGCGACAGGTCGACCATGAGCAGGTCGGCACCGCGGCCGGCGCGCAGGTGCGCGGTGGCCTGTTCGATCGTGTCGACCTGGGAGACCTTGGCGCCCCGGTCCAGGGCGATCTTGGTGGCGGTGTGCAATTGTCCGCCGAGGCTGCCAACTATCAGAATGCGCATGGTATTACTCCGTCCTCAGGCGGCCTAGGCCGCGTCCCCGTCCTTGATGATTTCCGTCATGGTCACGCCCAGCCGGTCGTCGACCACGACGACTTCGCCGCGGGCCACCAGCCGGTTGTTGACGTAGATGTCGATCGCTTCGCCGATCTTGCGGTCCAGCTCGACCACCGATCCGGAGGTGAGCTTCAGAAGCGAGTTCACGTCGATATGCGCCTTGCCGAGCACTGCCGAGATGTTGACCGGGACATCGAAAACCGGCGCCAGATCGGCGGCGTTTTTCGCATCGTCTTCCAGCATCTGGTCGGCCTTCGGCGCGGGTGCCGCTGCCGGCACCTGCTGCGCATCATTGCCCAGATCGGGCAGGTCGAAATTGTTTTCGTCAGCCATTCTGGCCTCCTTCAAGCAGCAGACGCGCCGGCCGATTGGCCGGAGACACCGTCGGTGCTGTCATCTTCACCGGGGCCGGCCGCGAGCCAGCGGGCCACCACGTCATTGAGCCGCGCCTCGATTTCCTCGGCGCTGCGCTGGACTGCGCCGGCGCCCCATTCCATGCGGACATCGGCGCCGCGCATGCCGGCGTCGCCGCGCACCGAGATCGCGCCTTCAAAGCCCGCATCGCGGGCGGTCGCTTCGAGGCGATCCGACAGGTCCTCGACGAGTTCGGCCGCACAGCGCACGGACAGGCGCGGCTCGGACCGCAGGTCCTGGACAGTTTCGCGTGCCAGGCTGTCGATGGTCTCCAGCGGGTAGGCCGACAGGGCCTCGCCGGCGATCTTGCGGGCGGCAGCGACAGCCAGTCCGGCGGCTTCGTGGCGCAGGGCCTCTGATTCATGGGTCAGGCGCGACAGGATCAGCTGCATCTGGGAGGCGATCGCCTGCAGCGCATCGGCGCAGCGGCCTTCCTCCATCTCGCGGCCCTCCTCGACGCCCCACATGCGTGCTGCGTCGACATCGTCCTGCGTGAAGAAGCGCTTGTAGCTTTCGCCTTCGCGCAGGATTTCACCGTTGCGGTCGAACTCGGTATCGAAGTCGAATTTGACAGGATTCATCGTTCGTCCGCTCCCTAGTAGATCAGTTCATCGTCGGCGCCGCCGTCGGCGAGCATGATCTCGCCCTTGGCCGCGAGGTCCTTGGCCACCGAGACGATGGCCTGCTGCGCCTGGTCGACGTCTTTCAGGCGCACCGGGCCCATCGCCCCCATGTCTTCGCGCATGATCTTCGCGGCGCGTTCGGACATGTTGGAGAAGAACAGGTCGCGCAGGCTGTCGGACGCGCCTTTCAACGCCAGGCCCAGCTGGTCCTTGTCGATGCTGCGCATCAGCGTCTGGATGCCGCCCGGGTCGAGCTTGGACAGGTCTTCGAAGACGAACATCAGCGAACGGATCTTCTCGGCGCTCTCGCGATTGCGTTCTTCGAGGGCAGCCAGGAAGCGGTTTTCCGTCTGGCGGTCGAAATTGTTGAAGATCGACGCCATCATCTCGTGACTGTCATGCTTTGAGGTGCGGGCGAGGTTGGACATGAATTCGGTGCGCAACGTTTCCTCGATCCGGTCGAGAATTTCGCGCTGCACCGGCTCCATGCGCAGCATCCGGGTGACCACTTCCAGGGCGAAGTCTTCCGGCAGGGCCGCGAGAACGCGCGAGGCGTGCTCGGACTTCACCTTGGACAGCACGACGGCAACTGTCTGCGGGTATTCATTCTTCAGGTAGTTCGCCAGAACCACCTCGTTCACATTGCCCAGCTTGTCCCACATGGTCCGGCCAGCCGGACCACGCAGCTCTTCCATGATCGCCTCGACCTTTTCGCCGGGCAGGAAGGAGGTGAGCAGCCGCTGGGTGGCCTCGAACGAGCCCATCAGCGAGCCGGTGGAGGACATCTGGCCGACGAAGTCGACAATCAGCTTTTCCACGGCACTTGAGGTGACGGTGCCCAGATTGGACATCGCCTGGGAAACCTCGCGGATTTCCTCCTCGTCGAGGTGTTGCCAGATCGACTCGCCCTCGTCGCCGAGCGCCAGCAGCATCACGGCGGCCTTTTCCGGGCCGGTGAGTCTGGCGGGATCTTCTATGGCGCGCTTCTCAGACATGGCCGGGCTCACCCTTCATGCAGCCAGGAGCGGAGGATCGCGATCGATTCCTCGGGATGGGATTCAACGATGTTGGCGACCTTCTTCAGCGAGGACGCCTTCACCTGGCCGTCGATCTTCTCGATATCGATTGAATCGTTGCTGCCGCTTGCGGGAAGGGCTGCCGGACGTTCGCCCTGGGCCGGCAGCGCCATTGGCACCGGTCCGGCGTCGGCGCCGGCTGCAGCCAGGGCCAGACCCTGCGGCATTGCCACGCCGCTGGCGCCTTTGACCAGGGGCCGCGCAACCAGGAAGATGATCAGCAGGGCCGTCACGAACAGGACGATGATTTCCGCAACCCGCATGATGTCGGCTTTTGACAGGGACAGCGGGCTGCTTGCAGGGGTGCCCAACAGCGGGTCGGCCCGGGCGAATTCGATCTGGCGAACCGTCAGGGTATCGCCCCGATCGTCGCTGAAACCCATGGCCGAGCGAACAAGGGCTTCGATCTGCTCGATCTGGGCCTGCGGGCGTTCGCGCCAAACCGTGGTGCCGTCTTCCTGCACTTCAACGATACCGTCGACGGCAACGGCGACAGACAGGCGCTCGACGGCGCCGGCTTCGACGACTTCGGTCCGCGTGGTGCTGGAGAGAGCGTAGTTGACCGTCTCGTTGGAGGTTTCGCGGTTGGCGATATTGCTGGCACCTTCGGTCTCGCCATTGGCGCCGTCGGGCAGGTTTTCGGAGGCCGAGACGCGGTTGCCGGATCCTTCGCGATCGCTGGAGACGTCTTCTGAACGCTCACGTGACAACAGGACCGAACCTTCCGGGTCGTAGGTTTCAGAGCTTTGAGTCACGCTCTGGCGGTTCAACTCGGCGGTGACCTGGACGCGTGCAGCGCCGGAGCCGACAACACCCTCGACAATGTCCAGGATGTTGCGGCGCAGGTCGGCTTCGACCTCGCCGCGGCGCTCATCCATCAGGACGGCACCGGCATTCTCTCCGTCGACCGTGCCGGCCAGCTGGCGTCCGCGATCGTCGGCCAGGGCGACCCGGCCCGGTTCCAGACCGGCACCGGAGGCAACGATATTGCGAATCACGCGAATCTGTTCGGCGTTCAGGCGCTGACCGGTAGAGACTGTGACGGCGGCCGTCGGCTCTTGCTGGTCGCGGGCAAACAGGCGGCGCTCCGGCAGGTTCAGGTGTACCCGCGCGCTGTCGACAAAGGCCATGGACTGGATCGTGCGTGCCAGCTCGCCTTCCAGCGCGCGCTTGGCGTTCAGGTTCTGTACGAAGCTGGTCTGGCCGAAATTGTCCTGGCGGTCGAAAATCTCGTAGCCGACCGAGGCGCCGGACAGGGGGCCGGAGGACGCGACCCGCACACGGGCTTCGTCAACCTGGGCCGTGTCGACATAGATGGCGGTGCCGCCTTCGCGGATTTCATAGGCGATGTTTGCCTGGTCGAGCAGCTGGCTGGTGGACGCCGCTTCCGCCGGATCGAGACCCGAATACAGGAGCGACTGGCTGCCACCGCCGACGGCGCCGGAAAAATAGACAAGCGCAGCGGCCACACCCACGGCGAGACCGAAGATAGCGGTCAGGCGTCCGGCACCAAAAGCCTTGAACTGGTCGAGTAGAGCGTTCACGGAGAATCCTGCCTTGCGTCCCTGCTTCATCAGCGAAGCACTGGGCAGAATTTTCCTACCGGTCTCGTAAACGAGGGTTTAATGACGCTTAATAGGAAATGCACTCTGCCCGTCGAGACCAGGCAGAGCACACAATCACGATGTGCAATTGACATGTTGAACGGCGACCCGGGGGGAAGGGCCGCCGTTCGGAAACGCTAGTTAAAGGGGGGACAACTAGCGATACTGTTGCAGGCGCGTCGTGCGCAGCCCGGCCAGTCCGTGCTTGTCGATGGAGCGCTGCCAGCCCAGGAATTCCTCGACCGTCAGCGAGTAGCGTGCACATGCGTCCTCGAGCGAAAGCAGGCCACCTCTCACGGCCGCGACGACTTCAGCCTTGCGACGAACAACCCAGCGCTGGGTGCTCGGCTTGGGCAGGTCCGCCAGGGTGAGAGGGCTACCATCCGGTCCAATGACATAATTTTCTTTTTTAAGGCGCGGCTGCATGTCCGACCCCCGTTGTTCTTGTTTGTAGGGTCACCCTACACAGCGGCCTTTAACATCCACCTAAACCGCTGGGTAAATTTGTGTTTAAGGCACTCGATAGAATTTGTGTCGAATTGGGAGCCCGCGACATGCCCCGCAGGCGGCAAAAAAAGAAGGGGACGCCCGAGGCGCCCCCTTCAGACCAGTCCAAGGATCAGTGCCGACCCTAGCGCTTCATCCGGATCGCCTCGTCCAGCATCTCGTCAGCCGTGGTAATGATCTTCGACGATGCTGAATAAGCGCGCTGCGTCGTGATCAGGCTGGTGAACTCGGTCGCCAGATCGACATTCGAGCTTTCCAGCGTCGAGGAGGCGATATTGCCGGCCGTTCCCAGACCCGGACGCGTCAGGGTGTAGGCGCCGGACTCGGGAGTGACGGTAAATGTGCCGCCCGACTGGGCTTCCAGTCCATCCGGGTTCGTGAAGGTCGCGACCGGGATCTGGTAGATCTTGCGGACAATGCCGTTTGTGAACTTGGCAAAGACGAAGCCGTCCTCATCCACATCGACGCTGGCAAAGTTGCCGAATGCCGAGCCGTTCACATTTGTCGAACCCAGATTGGACGGGCTGTCATACTGGGTGAAGCCGCCGGCCGAGTTCGCGCCGCCGAAGTCCAGTGTGATGGACTGGGCGTCGATACCGGTCGCGTTCGCCCACTGGAATTCGTTCGCGGCAAGGGGGGCAGCGTTGCTGGACGCCAGGAAGTTGAGCGACGTCGGCAGCGTGGTGTTGGCGACATCGAGGCGGCCATTCTCGTCAAACGCCACCGTGCCCGTCAGCAGCTGACCGTCGACCAGGCCGGCGCCGGTCGTTACGTCGGAGGCTGGAGACATGTGAACTTCGGCATGCCATTCATTCGTCGTTGCGCTCTTCAGCATCGAGATGGTGAGCGTACGCACACCGCCGACACTGTCATAGAAGGGAATGGAGCGCTGGAAGTCCGGCGTAACATTGCCCGACGCCATATTGTTGGCCGAAAGCGTCGGATCGTAGGTCGCTTCGTCGGCTGAAACGGCCTGGCGCTGGTAGAGATTGGCATTGAACGACATCGACGTTGAGGCTTCAGCCGCGCCGCCGATGGACGACAGGTTGATCGTTTCCAGATTATTCAGGTCGGACGGGTTGGCGGAAACCGTACCGTCAGAGGCTACCGGCCAGCCGGCGAGGTACATGCCGGCATCATTCTTCAGATAGCCGTTCTCGTCCGGCAGGAACCGGCCGGAGCGGGTGAAGGCAACCGAATCGTTCGAGTCAGCCGTCGGATTCTCCCGCACAACGAAAAAGCCGCGGCCGGCGATCGCCAGATCGGTGCTGGTGGTGCCGGGCTGCAGCAGGCCGCCCTCGGAGATCGCGAGGCGGGCGACAGAGTTCACGCCAGCAGCGGTATAGCGCGAGCTGGAGGCATTGCCGCCGCCGTCATAAAGCGGTGTGAACACGGAGTTGGCGCGCTTGTAGCCGATCGTGTTGACGTTGGAGATGTTGTCCGAGATCGCGGCCAGCGCGCTCGAATTGGCAATCAGGCCGGAAGCGCCGGCCAAAAGCGCGGAATTGATGCTCATAGTGCATGCTCCATGCGTTCTTGGGTCTTGTTTGGAGCTTTCTGCTGCGTTGGTTGGGGCTGCCTTCTGGCGGCCCGTCAGGCCGGCGGGCCTGCTCTATTCAGTCGGTTCCAGATAGGGGTTGTCCTCGATACTCCCTGCTCCAGCCTCACGTACTGCGAGAATGGAGGAGAGCGGGACGCTGATATTGCCCATCTGGACAATCACTTCGCTGCCGGACATGTCGACGCCCGTCACCCGGCCCGAGGCGCGGATTTCGGCGGTGATGCTCTCGCCATCGGCATTCGTGGCAATCACGTCCAGCGTGTAGACGCCATCCTCCAGGTCGGCACCGTTTTCGCTCTTGCCGTCCCACTCGAACTCGTGGGAACCGGCAGTCACCTCGCCGGTCGAACGGGCAACGATACGTTCGCCCTGCTTGATCACAAGCGTCACGGACTCGGCGTCGTCGGGCAGGATGTACTCCCAGTTGGCGCTGCCGTTCTCCATGTAGGCCATCGGTGTGTCGGCCATTGCAACCCGGCCGATATAGCCGACCGAGTTCGCCTGGGCGGCGGCCGACTGCAGGATCAGCAGGCTCTCCAGATTCTGGTTCTGGGCGATCTGCTGTTCCACGCTCGAGAAGTCGACCAGCTGGTTCACGAACTGGGTTGAATCCAGCGGATTCAGCGGGTCCTGGTTCTTCATCTGCTCGGTGAGCAGGGTGAGGAACATCTCGAAATTGTCGGCGAGGCCGGTCTGCGAATTGACGAGCGACGGGCTTGCCTGGGTCGCACTCGTGACTTCGGTCATTCTTCCGTCTCCCTTACACCCGCATGTCCACGCCGCTCCGGCGTGACAGCAGGAAACCGTATTTCGATTGCTGAACGATCGGCGCAGCGGCCTCGTCGGTCAGCCCGATCTCGCCGCCCTCGGCAAAGATCGGCATGGTGGTCGCAGACGGATCACGTTCAGACCCGGATGTGTCGCCGCCTTCGTCACGCATCTGGAAGGTCAGGCCCTCGTCGGCCAGCTCCAGTCCTGCCTCATTGAGGCTGCGTTCCAGATCCCGCGCGGCGCGTTGCAGTTCCGCAAGCGTTTCAGGACGTTCCGCGGATAGAACGGCGTGAACGCGATTGTCGGCCCGCAGTTCGAGGCGCACATCCACCTTGCCGAGCTCGGCCGGGTCGAGACGGATGTCGAACACCCGCTGGCCATTGTTGAACTGGCGCGTGATCTGTCCGGCCAGGTGCTGGGCCGTGTGTGGCGCAAAGCGCGGCAGGTTGGCGCCGGCACGGTCGGCGGGGGCGCGGACATCGCCGGTCCGGTTGAGCTGGATCTCGGCATCGGACTGCGCGGCGTCGGGGTCGATCTCGAGCGGCTGGACCGGCGCCGGGTCAGCGTTTCCGGCAGGCTGTGCAAGTGCCTGCATAAGCGGTGACATAGCCGGTGCATTCGGGTCACGTTGCGGTGACATAGAAGTAATATTGCTGCCCTCCGCTGTCGCATTTGACTGGACAGAGCCCTGTCCGGTTGGCGTCGTCGAAACGCCCTGGCCGGCCGGCGCGGCGGACTTGCCGCTGGACGATTTGGCGGATGCCGCGCTACCGCCGGTTTCCAGGATCGCGGGACGGTGCGATGTTTCGCGCAGCGGGGCCGGTGCCTGTCCGGTTTGCTGCTGCGGCATTGCATTGGCCGTGGCAGCTGTGGCGGCGGCTGTAGTGGCCCCGGCCGTGGCGGCCTGGGTTTGAGCGCCGGCCTGCATGACCGAAGGTTTGGCTGTGCCTGATGACGCCGCGGCACCTTCCGATGCAGCCGGAGACGTGGCAGCCGGCTGGGCAGCTGCTTGCGCGGCCGCATTGGCGGTCTGGGCCGGTTTGCCCGGCGTGGCGCCGGATGCATCCGGTGCGGACGGAGCCGGCGAAGCCGTGTTGGCGGTCTTGCCGGCAACGCCTGTGTCCGCGGTCTTGGCGGCGGCGGCCTGCTTGCCAGGTTCGGGAGCGAGGTCAGGCGTCGTAGCGCCGCTCTGCGATCCCGGCGTGCTGTTCGATGCCGGGTTGGCAGCGGTGGAGGCGGTCGCCTGGCCGGTGTTCTGCGCCGGAGCTGTGGCCGTTGATCTGGCGGTAACGCCGTCCTGCGCGTTCGCCGATGCGCCGGCAGCGCGGGTAGCCGCGGCTGTCGCGCTGTCCGGTGTTTGCGCGGCGCTGTTTGCGGCCGGAGCGGGCTCAGTCGTGTTGCCAGACGATGCTGCTGCGGGTGCAGCGCCGGCGACCGGCGTTGAAGCCGCCTGGGTGTTCACCTGGGCATTCATCTGGGTATTGGGTTGAGCGGCGGCTTGTTGTGCAGCCGGCTGGGAGGAGGCTGGTTTGCCCGCCTCCGCGGACTTTGCCTGGACCGGTTTCTGGCCGGCCGCTGCTGCGTCCGCACTTTCAGCGTCGCTTCCGGTTGCCGGAGCGGGCTGGCCCGCGGCAGGTGCATTGCCGGCATTGCCGGCATTGCCGGCATTGGCGGTGTCGTTCGGAATGGCGCGTTCACCGGTCTTGGCCTGGCCGGCCGGTTTGCGGACCGGGGTCTCTTCCGTGCTGCGCGCGGTCTCGACCATGTCGGAGAAAGCACTCTCGCGGGCGCTGTCCGTATCGTCATGACGGCGGCCTGCATCGCCGGACGGCCGGCCGGTCGCGCCGGGGCGATCGGCGGCGGCCGCCGTGTCGGCGCTCCGGGGGAGGTTGGCAGTGGGAAAACCCGATTGCATGTCCGGTCCATCTTGTTCTTGCGGCGCCATCCGCGCCTGGCTTGCCGATCCGGTCGCAAGGGGCGTGCCAGTTTCGACTTAGTCTAACCATCAGAAAATACGTATTAATTTCCCGGTAACCGGTCGCTCGATCCGCTTCTGCCCGGCGAAACTTTCCCGGTGGTGGGCCGAAGCTGCCGGTCTGCGCCTCACGCACCCGCCCGGCCTCGCGCGCGGGCGCGTTCCTGTTCTCCCGGCCCGGTTTCCCGGGCGCCGGACAGGCGCCGGTGCGGTCATCGAAAAACTGGCCCGCCCCTTGCGACGTCAGGGACAGGCCGATCCGTCTCGCGGATGGCCGCCGAATGGATCGAATGCGCAAAGGTCGAAATATCGCAATGGGTTACGTGATGGCAGCTTGGCTTGAACACGGTGCGCGCCGCCTCCGGCGACCCGGCAAGGCTTGCCGTGCCGGCGGCAGAATTGACCGCCCGGCCCACCGGATCGGCCTGCGTGCAGGGAGCGGAACATGTCGCTGAACGGAATTCTCGGAAACGCGCTGTCGGGCCTCTCGGCCAGCCAGGCCGGCCTGCGCGCCACCTCCAACAATGTCGCCAATGTCAACACGCCCGGCTATGCCCGCACGGAAGCGCTGCTGCAGGCGCGCAATGTCGGCGGCGTGGCGATGGGCGTCGAAGTGGTCGGCATCCACCGGATCGTCGACCGCCACCTCCAGGTCGCATCACTGCGGGCGATCAGCGATGCCGGCGCGGCCGAGCTGAGCGCCAACATGCTGGACCGGGTGCAGGCACAGTTCGGCAAGCTGGACGATGCCGGCTCACTGTTCTCGCGCATGAATGCGGCCTTCTCCGGCCTGTCGCAGGCAAGTGTGGACCCCACCCTGGCTGTGGCGCGCCTGTCGGCGGCTTCCGACCTGCAATCCTTCTTCGACGAGGCCAAGCGCCTGTCCGGCGAGATCCGGAATTACCGTCTGGAGTCGGACTCGAAGATCAATGCCAATGTCACGCGGGTCAACGAGATCATCAACGAGCTCTACGAGCTCAACTCCAGTGTCCAGAGCCTTGCCACCACGGGCGGCGATACATCCGGGGCAGAAAACCGCCAGTCCGAACTGCTTGACGAGCTGTCGCAATACATGGACGTGCGCTCGGACTACCAGCCCGATGGACGGGTTGTCGTGCGTACCGGCGATGGCGTGCTGCTGCTCGACAACTACCCGGCCAGGCTGAGCTATGATGCCGGTGGCACGGGTGCCTATGGCATCGATTACGGCAACATTTTCGTCCAGCCGCCCAATGGCGGTACGGCGCAGCAGCTGGACAGCCATATCACCAGCGGCGAGCTGCGCGCGCTTATCGACATGCGCGACAAGGAATTGCCCGCCATGGCCGAAGAGCTGGCAGAGCTGACCTCCGGGGCGGCCGACGCGCTGAACGCGGCGCACAACAATGCCACTGCCTATCCGCCGCCGCAGACGCTGAGCGGCCGGAATACCGGCCTGGAAGGCACGGACCTGCACAATTTCACGGGAGCGACCACGCTGGCCGTGACGGACAATACCGGCACGCTGGTGCGGCGCGTCGATATCGATTTCGACGCCGGCACGCTGTCGGTCGATGGCGGACCCGCCGCCGCGATCGGCACGACGGTGGCCAGCCTGACCACGGCGATCGACACGGCGCTCGGCGGTGTCGGGTCGGCCAGTTTTGCCAACGGCCAGCTGACGATTGCCGCGGATGCGGCGGCCAACGGCATCGCTACCCTGCAGGATGACGCCAATCCCAGCGACCGGGGCGGGCGCGGCTTTGCGCACTTCTTCGGTCTCAACGATGTCGTGCGGTCGAACGAGCCCGGCTTTTTCGAAACCGGCATGACCGGTGCCGAACTGCACGGCTTTGCCGGCGGCTCCACGATCAGTTTTGAAGTGAAGACGGCGGCGGGTGACCGGGTCACGACGGTCGACATCCCGATGGTCGCCGGCCAGAGCTTCAACGATGTCATCACGGCGCTGAACAACACCACGACGGGTGTCGGCCGTTATGTCACCTTCAGTCTCGACGCCAATGGCGAGCTGACCTCGACGCCGAATGCCGGTTATGAGGCTTTCGACGTCAACCTGACCGGCGACAACACGTCGCGGCCGGGTTCCGGCCTGGCCTTCTCGGAAATCTTCGGCGTCGGCCTGGAAGCCCGTGCCGGGCGTTCGGAGAGCTTCGAGGTCGATCCGGCGATCCGGTCGAATGCCTCTCGGCTGGCGCTGGCCCAGCTGGATATCGATGGTGCGACGGTTGTCGGCGATGTCGTGGTGACGGCCGGCGACAATCGCGGCGGCATCGCCCTGCAGGGCGCCCTGACCAATCCCCGCAGCTTCGACGCAGCCGGTTCGCTCAACCGCACGACGGTGAGCCTGCAGGACTACGCGTCCCGCATGGCCGGTGCGGTCGGCTCTCGCGCCTCGCGCGCGGAGAGTGTTGCCGAGTCGGCCGCCGTGCTGCGTGAGACCGCGGCCCAGAAACGCACCGATGTGGAAGGGGTCAATCTCGACGAGGAACTCGCCGCGATGACGCGCTTCCAGACATCCTACAACGCATCGGCCCGCATGCTGCAGGCCGCCAAGGAAATGACCGATATTCTCCTGAATATCATCTAGGAGGTTTTGTACTCATGACGCGCATTTCCACCTATGCCGCCAACCAGTCGGCGCTGATGGACCTGATGAAGGCCCAGAAGCAGATGTTCGAGGCGCAGCAACAGCTGACGACCGGCAAGCTGGTGCATGATCTCAAGGGCGTCGGCTACCAGGCCGAGATGCTGTCGGCCGCCCGCGCCGCGGAAACCCAGGCCAAGAGCTATGAGGAAGCCGCGACGCGCACCGAGACGCGCCTGGCTGCCCAGGATACGGCGCTGGAGCATATCGCCGACGCCGCCAACAGCCTGCGCCTTGCGATCACCACCAAGGAAGGCGACTACATCATGCAGCAGACGCGCGAGGCCTTCTACGAGGTCACCAACGCGCTCAATACGCAGCATGCCGGCACCTATCTGTTCAGCGGCACGCGCACCGATGTGCCGTCGGTGGGGATTTCGGACCTGTCCGACCTCGTGCCCATGGCCAGTGCCGACGAGGCCTTCCAGAACAATGACCGCAAGCCGCAGGTCCAGCTCGACCAGAATTATTCGATCGAGGTGGGCATGCTGGCCAGCGATGTCGGCGGCGATGTGATGGCGTCCTTCAAGCGGATCGCCGATTTCGACGCCGGCCCGAACGGGCCCTTCGCCAGCCCGCTCTCCGCAGCGCAGGAAGCCTTCCTGCAGACCGAGATCCAGAATGTCGTGTCTGCCCTGGACAATCTGCATGCCCGCGTCGGCGAGAATGGTACGCGCCAGGCGCATGTGGAAAACCTGAAGACCAATCATGTCGAGCGCCAGGACTTCATCACCCTGATGATTTCCGACATCGAGGACGCCGACATGGCCGAGGCCGCGACCCGTTTCCAGCAGGCCCAGACGGCCGTGCAGGTCTCCGCGGCGACCTTCTCCTCGCTGAACCAGGTTTCGCTGCTCAACTATCTGCGATAAACAGCGCGCCGTTGCGGGGCAGAGCATTGTGGGAGTAGCTATCTCGAATAAGCTAGCTTCATGAAAGCTGCTCTTGCCGCAATAGTGGGGCTGTGGTGTGCCGTCTTCGCGTTGGCTCTCCTGTTAAATGGCGGAGAACCAGGCCTTGCTGCTACTGTCGCCACCGTTGTCAGCATCGTCGGGCTGGGTGTTGTTTGGTTTGTCCTGTCCGCAAGATCAACCAGAGCCGACGGCGAAGCCCCGCGCGATGTCTTTGATCGGATGGACACTACCAATCCTGGAGTTTGGCTGATCGCCATAGTCCTCGGAATTGGGGTTTTGTTTTTTCTGGCTTGGAGAGACCAGCTCTCTTTCGGGCTTTGACCTTGGCGTGAGCCTGACCGACTCGTCATTGCGCTCCCTTTCTTCTATATCACCGCAATCGATAACCGTTTGCTCCGGGCCTTGACCCCGTTGGAGGCGCAAGAATGACCACGCTGGTTTCCGGCGATGCCCTGGCGCGCGCCGATGCACTGCTTTCCGAATTCAACCTGTCCGGCGATCCGCTGGGGCTGGGCGGCAACCCGGCAGACCATCGCGTTGTGGTGGCCATGTCCGGCGGCGTCGACAGTTCCGTCACGGCGGCCGTGCTGCACCGCGCCGGCTATGATGTCGTCGGCGTGACGCTGCAGCTCTATGATCATGGCGCCGCGATCCAGAAGAAGGGCGCCTGCTGTGCCGGTCAGGACATCTACGACGCCAAGCGCGTCGCCGAGGCCTGCGGCTTTCCGCATTATGTGCTCGACTATGAAAGCCGGTTCCGCGAGGCGGTGATCGAGGAGTTCGCCGATACCTATCTGGCCGGCTACACGCCCATTCCCTGCGTGCGCTGCAACCAGACGGTCAAGTTTGCCGATCTCCTGGACACGGCGCGCCAGCTGGGTGCGGCCTGCATGGCGACCGGGCATTACATCCAGCGCGTGGCCGGCCCGAACGGGCCGGAGCTGCGCCGGGCCGCCGATGCCGGCAAGGACCAGTCCTACTTCCTGTTCGCGACCACGCATGAGCAGCTGGATTTCCTGCGCTTCCCGCTGGGCCATCTGAACAAGGACCAGACGCGCCGGCTGGCCGAGGCCTTCAGCCTCATCGTCGCCGACAAGCCGGACAGCCAGGACATCTGCTTTGTGCCCCAGGGCCGCTACGTCGACATTGTCGAGAAAGTGCGTCCCGGCGCCTCGCGGCCGGGCGAGATCGTGCATGTCGACGGCCGGGTGCTGGGCAATCATGACGGGGTGATCCGCTATACCGTCGGTCAGCGCCGCGGGCTGAATATTGCCCTGGGCGATCCGCTTTATGTCGTGCGCCTCGACGCTGAAACGGCGCAGGTGATTGTCGGCCCGCGCGAGGCGCTGGAAGTCGACACGATCGGCCTGAAGGAGGTCAACTGGTTGGGCGATGATGCCCTGTCGGATGGCGCGCCCGTGCGCGTGAAGGTGCGCTCGACGCGGCCGCCCGTGCCGGCCGCCCTGGCGGTCGATGGCGACAGCGTCAGCGTCGTCCTCGCCAAGGGCGAGGAGGGCGTCGCGCCGGGCCAGGCCTGCGTCTTCTATTCCAGCGATGACGAAGACCGCGTGCTGGGCGGCGGCTGGATCGCGTCGACGAGCGGGCGGGGGAATGCGGGTACGGGTGTGCGGCTGATCGGGTGAGGGCAGGGGCGCGTGTTCCGCGCTGTGGATAAACTCACTCCCTAAGTGATTGAAATTCGGTCTTTGGTTGTGAGGCGCGGGTCCGTCAAGTGTCTGCCAATAAAAGGTTTTGTTCTGTTGTCCACCGCTGCCATCAATCGTTAACGCGTACTCTGTCGGCGCCTGTGTTTTCGAACTCACGCCACTTGACCGGCCTTGCGATTGAACTGAGATAAAACAATGCCCACGGCGCTCAGCTTGTTTCTTTCTTTTGCTGGGAGATGCGCCAAGTGGAAATCAAACTGGATTGGGAGCGGCCGGCGCTAGCCTCGTTCGTAATGCTTCTGCTCACTGAGCCTCCCTACTGGGTTGTGCTTGTCGCATTCGGAATGCTGATCGTAGCAAGCGAGGTCAGCCGGGGACTGGCAGATGACTAGGCGACGGCGGTCACTTTCGGGCATTGATCTCTTGCCGGGATTCCGCCTCAGTCTTTCAATCCGGTCAAGGGCGCCTCTGGCGCCGCGTCGCGGTTTCACCCTTGACCGGATTGAAAGACTGAGGCCCGCTGGCTGACAAGAGATCAATGGCGGGGTGTGTTGCACACATCTCTGACGGGATCGGTCTCACACTGGCTTGCCCGCGCGGAACAAAAGGGGAGCATCCCGCACCGAAGCGTGCTAGAATTGCAACCTCAAGGAGGCGTCCCATGTCCATTTCGCTCGAAAAGCGCTGGCAGATCTTCGTGAAGGAGCAGGTGGAGCAGGGCCGTTACAAGACGGAGGCCGAAGTGGTGGAAGACGGTTTGCGCCTCATTGCTGAACGCGAGGCGAAGCTGGCTGAGTTGCGGCAGTCGCTGGAAGAAGCTTTGGCCGATCCCCGGCGCTATACGCCCGAAGAGGTGAAAGCGCACCTGAGGCAAACGGCCCAGCGGCTGGTATCGGACAAGATCTAACCCGGAACCGTCAGCCCTTTCCAGGCCACCACGGTCAGCCAATGGATCATGACGGCGGGCCAGACCGAGCCGCTGCGGCGCCAGGCCAAAGTACACACCAGGCCGAGCAGCGCCACGATCGCCAGGAAGGCCGGCTCCAGAAAGACCGGCTGGGCCATCGGCAGGCCGAGCCAGACCTGTACGGGGTGCCAGAGCACGAAGGCGGTCAGGGCGAGGGCGGCTCTCAGCCAGCCGGTCCGGCCGCCGAGCAGGACCCGGAAAATCATCTCTTCGGCGAGCGCGGGGACCAGGATTGCGGCCGCCGCAATGGCGATGAATGGCCGCCATTCATCGGTCAGGGAAAACTTGAACAGTGATTCATGTTGCCCCAAATAGGCAGCGATGAGCGCAAAAACGGCAAACAGCAGAAGGGATTGTCCCCAATCGGACAATCGCGGCCAGGTCCGGACCGCGGATGTTGCATCTGCGAAAATGCTTGACGCTGTGCCGCATCTTTCGATCATGCGCGCCAGACTAGAGACGAAACCAACCCCTGAGGAGACACGAAATGAGTGCTAGCGACGATCCCATTGTCATCGTCGGCATGGCCCGCACCCCGATGGGCGGCCTGCTGGGTGAGCTGGCGCCGCTTTCGGCCAACGAACTCGGTGCGATTGCCGTCAAGGCGGCGATGGAAGAGGCCGGTCTCGCCGGCGACGATGTCGACCAGATCCTGATGGGCAATGTGCTGATGGCCGGCCAGGGCCAGGCGCCGGGCCGCCAGGCCGCGATCAAGGCCGGCCTGCCCAAATCCGTCGAGGCGACCACGCTGAACAAGATGTGCGGTTCGGGCATGCAGGCGGCGATCATGGGCCGTGCGGCGATTGCCTCGGGCGATGCCGAGATCATCATCGCCGGCGGCATGGAATCGATGACCAACGCCCCGCACATGCTGCCCACGCATCGCGCCGGCTTCAAATACGGTCATGACACGATCAAGGACCACATGGCCCAGGACGGTCTCGAGGACGCCTACGAGAAGAAGCCGATGGGCGTCTATGCCGACATGATCGCGGAAGAACACCAGTTCACCCGCGAGCAGCAGGATGCCTATGCCCTGGAAACCCTGGCCCGCGCCCAGCGCGCGACCAAGGAGGGCGATTTCAAGCGCGAGATCACGCCGGTGACGATCCAGACCCGCAAGGGCGATGTGACGGTCGATACCGACGAACTGCCGCGCAAGGCGATGCCGGAGAAAATCCCGTCCCTGCGTCCGGCCTTCTCCAAGGACGGCACGGTCACGGCGGCGAATGCGTCGGCCATCTCCGACGGTGCGGCAGCGCTGGTGATGATGCGCCAGTCCGAAGCCGAGCGCCGCGGCATCAAGCCGATCGCCCGTATCGCCGCCACGGCGGCCCACGCCCACGAGCCGGCCTATTTCACCACCGCGCCGGTGCCTGCCATGCGCAAGGTTGTCGAGCGGGCCGGCTGGCAGGTCGAGGATGTCGATCTGTGGGAGATCAACGAGGCTTTCGCCGTCGTGCCGATGATCGCGATGAAAGAGCTGGGCATTTCCCACGACATCATCAACGTCAATGGCGGCGCCTGCGCCCTGGGTCACCCGATCGGCGCCTCCGGTGCCCGCATCATGGTGACGCTGCTGGCGGCCCTGGAAAAGGCCGGCAAGACGAAGGGCGTTGCCTCGCTGTGCATCGGCGGTGGTGAAGCCACGGCTGTGGCTGTCGAGCGCTTGGCGTAAGCGTTTCGCCAGACCGGCCAGACTGGAACGAAGAAGGGCGCGGCCGGCCGGCTGCGCCCTTTCTCTTGGGGTCCGGCTTAGCCCTGAAAAGCGGCGAAGGCCGACAGGCCGGCGATCGGCAGGAAGGCCAGCCAGGCCGGGTGCCGCCCGCGTCCGAAGAACAGGGCCGCCGCGCCGCTGACAGCAAACACCGCCGCAACAATGCCGAGAATGGTGGTCCGTCCGGCGCCGGTCTGCCCGTCCATCACAACGAGGATACCGGCCAGTCCGAACCAGGCGAGGGTGGTGATATGCCAGGCCGTGCGGATCAGCGCCCGTGTGAAGTCCGTACTGCCGCGCAGGCGGGGCAGGGTGTCCATCGTCAGCAGCGGCCGGATGAGGCGCTGCTCGCCGGCGATGGAGTGATAGAGGCCGATCAGCACGGTCAGGGCGGCGGCGATCAGAAGCATCGTTTATGTCTCCCGCTAGAGCGCCAGTCCGGCCGCGCCGAGCGCAGCCGTGGCGGCGAACAGGCTGGTCGAGGGCAGTTTGAGCGGCGCGATGCCGCCCTTCATCGCGACAGCCGCACTCAGCACGCTCAGCGCGGCGCATAGCGGCGTCAGGAAAAGCGCGATCGGCCGGTAACCCGCATCCCAGGCGGCGAGAGCATAGCCTGCGGCCATGAAGGCGAGCAGGATGGTGGTGATGTGCCAGCAATAATAGTTCAGCCATTTCGAAGCCGGCGGCAGGGTGTCGCTGTCGAGCAGCGGCCGCGCGACTTCCCGGCCGCCCGCGAATGTGTGAACCAGTGTGGTGAACAGGGCCATCGCGGCCGCTAGCCAGAGCAGGAGGGGCATGATAGTGACTCGTATTGGAAAACTTATTCTAGAAATAATGTTCTAATATGGGCCGGCGGTCAACATTCTCCGACGATGATGTGTTTGCGGCGGTTGGCCGCATGCTGGTGCGTGACGGCGAGGTGCGCATGCAGAGCGTGGTCGAGCAGACCGGCGTCTCGGTCGGCTCGCTCTATCACCGCTTCGGTTCGCGCGAGGGACTGCTGGCGCGGGCCTGGCTGGACACGCTGGCCGCATTTCATGCCCGTTTTCTCGCAGCCCTCGATCAGCCCGGCGAGGTGCCGGGCCTGGCAGCGGCGCTGGAGACGCCGCGCTTCTGCCGCGACGAGCCGGACAAGGCGCTGATCCTGGTCTGCTGCCGGCGCAGCGAGCTGATGTCGGACGACACGCCGGAGGCGCTGCAGGCCGAGCTCGCCACGGTCAATGACCGGGTGATGGCGGCGATCGAAGCCTTCTGCCGGCGCACAGGCCTGCCCCTGGAAATCGCACGGCTCGGCCTGATCGGCTTTCCCCTGGGTGCCGTGAAGCTCTACATGCCGGGCGCGCCTGTCCCCGAAGCGCTGGACGAGGAGATCGAGCGGGCCTACCGCGCGGTTGTCCTGCCGCGGCTGGTCTCTTCCTGAGGCGGGGTGAAATCGCAGGCCGACGCGGCGCGGTCCCAGCGTCCGCCTGCATCGAGGCAGGCATCGATCTCCAGATTGCCGGAGAAGTCGAACCGCAGAACGATCACGATGACCAGCGTGACGAGGATCGCGGCGCCCCACAGGAGCGGCCCCGTCATGCTGCGCTGGCGAAGGGCCACCTAGTCCTCGATATGGTTGAGGGGCAGGCCGCGGCCTTCCTTCACATTGCGGATCTGCACGGAGGTGCGGAAGTCGCCGACCACGTCGAGCGGGATCATCTTCTCGTACATGAAGTCGTTATAGCTATCGATGTCCGGCGTCACGACCTTGAGCAGGTAGTCATAGGGGCCGGTCATGGTGGCGGCCTCGGTGACTTCCTTGAAGGACTGGATGGCGCTTTCGAACTTTTCGTAATTCGCCTTGCGGGCCGGCTGGATCTTCACTTCCAGATAGGCGGTGAACATCAGGCCGATGGCGCGGCGGTCGAGCTGGACCGAGCGGCGCTTGATGATGCCCTCGGTCTCCAGCCGCCGAATCCGGCGCCAGCAGGGCGAGGGTGTCAGGCCGACGATTTCGGCGATATCGGCGACCGAACGGCCGGCATCTTCCTGCAGGGCTTCCAGAATGCGGACATCAATCGTGTCGAGAGTGGCGGTCATTATTTCCTCAAACCATGGATTTCTGCGAAATTAATCCAATATATTGCACTTGCGAACCCCGAAATGGCGCCGCATTCCAACGGTAGACAAGACCTGTCCATCCGCGTTAGACGCCGTCTCGCGCTCGCGAGCCAGTATATCGCGGCGATTGCCGGGGCCCAGACGCCCCATCAGTTCAGCGAGAGCCCATGGCACAAGACGAACCCCGCTTCCATGTTCCGGCGCCTCATGTCCGGCCCGGCGACACGCCCGACTTCTCCCATCTCGACCTGCAGGCTGCCGGTGAGGCGCCGCGTCCCGACCCGTCCGTTGCGGGCATGGAGACGCGCGACCTGGCGCTCGGCCTGATCGGTGTGCTCGATCACAACCACCAGGCCGTCGGCGACTGGGATCCCAAGCTGCAGCCGGACGTGCTGCGCGAGGGCCTGCGCCACATGATGCTCACCCGCGCCTATGACGACCGCATGCTGAAGCTGCAGCGCCAGGGCAAGATGAGCTTCTACATGAAGTCGACGGGCGAGGAGGCGGTGGCCGTTGCCGGCGCGATGGCGCTGGACAAGGGCGACATGGTCTTCCCGTCCTACCGCCAGCAGGGCATCCTGTTTGCGCGCGGCCGCAACATCGTCGACATGATGTGCCACTGCATCTCCAACAGCCGTGACAATCTGAAGGGCCGGCAATTGCCGGTGCACTACACCTGGGCCGAAGGCAATTTCTTCTCGATCTCCGGCAATCTGGCGACGCAATTCCCGCAGGCCGTGGGCTATGCGATGGCGTGCCAGTACAAGGGTGACAAGCAGATCGCCGCGAGCTGGATCGGCGAGGGTTCGACCGCCGAGGGCGATTTCCATGGCGCGCTGGTGCTGGCCTCGACCTACAAGGCGCCGGTCATCCTCAACGTCGTCAACAATCAGTGGGCCATCTCGACCTTCCAGGGCATCGCCGCCGGCCAGTCGCCCAGCTTCGCGCTTAAGGGTATCGGCTACGGCCTAGCCTCGCTGAGGGTCGACGGCAATGACTTCCTCGCCGTCTATGCCGCCACGCAATGGGCCGCCGAGCGCGCCCGGGCCGGTCATGGCGCCACGGTGATCGAGACCTACACCTATCGCGCCGATGCGCACTCCACCTCGGACGATCCGTCCGGCTACCGGCCCAGGGGCGAGAACGAGATCTGGCCGCTGGGCGATCCGATCGCGCGCCTGAAGAACCATCTCATCGGTCTGGGCGAGTGGGACGAGGCGCGTCACACCGCGCTGGAGAAGGAACAGAACGAGCTGGTGATCGCCTCCTACAAGGAAGCGGAGAGCCACGGCACGCTGCATGACGGCCCGCTGTCGCCGGTCAATTCCATCTTCGAGGATGTTTACGCCGAACAGGACTGGCGCCTGCGCCGCCAGCGCCAGGATCTGGGAGTCTAGGACATGGCCACGATGAACATGATCCAGGCCCTCAACTCGGCCCTGGACGTGATGATGGAGCGTGATGGCGACGTCGTCAGCTTCGGCGAGGATGCCGGCTATTTCGGCGGCGTGTTCCGCGTCACGGCGAACCTGCAGAAGAAATACGGTCTCGACCGCTCCTTCGACGCCCCGATCAACGAGGCGGCCATCGTCGCCATGGCGATCGGCATGGCGGCGCGCGGCCTCAAGCCCGTCGCGGAAATCCAGTTCGCCGACTATATCTTCCCCGGCCTCGACCAGATTGTCTCCGAACTGTCGCGCCTGCGCTATCGCACGGCCGGCACCTTCACCGCGCCGGTCGTGATCCGCACGCCCTGCGGCGGCGGTATCCGCGGCGGCCAGACTCACTCGATGAGCCCGGAAGCCTTCTTCACCCATATCCCGGGTGTGCAGGTGATGATGCCGTCCAACCCGTATGACGCGAAGGGCATGCTGATCTCGGCCATCGAGAGCCCGGATCCGGTGATCTTCTTCGAGCCCAAGCGTCTTTATAACGGGCCGTTCGACGGGCATTCCGGCGGCGCCCTGTCGTCCTGGGGCAAGCATCCCAAGGGCGAGGTGCCCGAGGGCCACTACACCGTGCCGATCGGCAAGGCGGACGTGGTGCGCGAAGGCAATGCCGTGACCATCGTCACCTATGGCACGCTGGTGCTCGTTGCCCAGGCGGCAGCCGAAAAGGCCGGTGTGGATGCGGAGATCATCGATCTGCGCACCCTGGTGCCCTACGACATCGAGACGATCGCCCGTTCGGTCAACAAGACCGGCCGCTGCATCGTTGCCCAGGAGGCGCCGCGCACCTCCGGCTTCGCAGCCGAGCTGGCCGCGCAGATCCAGGAAGAATGCTTCTACGCCCTCGAGGCGCCGATCCAGCGCGTCACCGGCTGGGACACGCCTTACCCGCATGCGCATGAATGGTCCTACTTCCCGGGCCCGGAGCGTTTCATCAACGCGATGAACGCCGTTCTGGAGGCTTAAGATGAGCGAATACCGCTACAAGATGCCCGATGTCGGCGAAGGGATCGTCGAGGCCGAGATCGTCGAATGGCACGTCAAGGAAGGTGACACCGTCACCGAGGACCAGCACGTGCTGGACGTGATGACCGACAAGGCGACGGTGGAAATCCCCTGCGCCGTGAACGGCACCGTCACCAAGCTGGTCGGGGCACCGGGCGACGTCATCGCCGTCGGCACCGAGATCATGTTCATCGCCACCGAAGGCGCGGCTCCGGCCGGGGACGCGGCGAAAGAGCCGGAACCGGAAGCACCGGCCCGGCCCGAGCCGAAAAAGCCCGTCGAGCCGGAGCAGGCCGCTGCGGCGCCCTCCGTGGCCGCCCGCATGACCGGCGAGCGCCCGCTGGCCAGCCCGGCCGTGCGCAAGCGGGCCCTGGACAAGGATATCGATCTCGGTCTGGTGCCGGGCACGGGTCCGGCCGGGCGTATCACGCACGAGGACCTGGACGATTTCATCAAGTCCGGCGGACGCCTCGCGTCGAAGTCCGGCGGGGGCGGCACGGCGATCCGTGCGCCGCAGACCGGTGTCACCGAGGAGAAGGTGATCGGCCTGCGCCGGCGCATCTCCGACAACATGTCGCGCGCCCAGCGCACCATCCCCGACATCGCCTATGTCGAGGAGATCGACGTCACCGCGCTGGAAGAGCTGCGGGCGCATCTCAACAATACCCGCCGCGAAGACCAGCCCAAGCTGACCTTCATCCCCTTCCTCGTGATGGCGCTGGCGCGGGCCCTGCCCCACACGCCCCAGGCCAATGCCCATTTCGATGGCGAGGCCATGGTGCTGACCAAGTATGACGCCGTCCATTGCGGCATCGCCGCAGCGACGCCGAACGGTCTGATGGTGCCGGTGATCAAGCACGCGGAAAGCCTGGACATCTGGCAGATCGCGAGCGAGCTCGGCCGTCTCGGCCAGGCCGCCAAGGACGGCAAGGCGACCAAGGACGAGCTGAGCGGCTCGACCATCACCATCACCTCGCTGGGGGCGATCGGCGGTCTGGTCACCACGCCGATCCTCAATGCGCCGGAAACGGCCATCATCGGCGTCAACAAGATGCAGACCCTGCCGCGCTATGACGCTGACGGCCAGGTCGTGCCGCGCAAGGTGATGAACCTGTCATCCTGTTTCGACCACCGCATCGTCGACGGCTATGACGCCGCCATGCTGATCCAGCGGGTCAAAGGGTTCCTGGAGAACCCGGCCACCCTGTTCATGGGCTAGGGAGCGCACGCCATGCAACAACGCACTTGCCAGGTCCTCGTCGTCGGTGGTGGCCCGGGCGGCTATCCGGCTGCGATCCGCGCCGGCCAGCTGGGGCTCGAGACGATTATTGTCGACAAGCACGGTCTGGGCGGGACCTGCCTCAATCGCGGCTGCATCCCCTCCAAGGCGATGATCCATGCGGCGACCGAGTTCGAGCATATGTCCGAGGCCGCCAGGGGCGACCGCTTCGGCATCTCGCTGTCCGAGGCGCCCAAGCTGGACATGGGCAAGCTGGTGGGCTGGAAGGACGGTATCGTCTCCAAGCTGACCGGCGGCGTGGCGCAGCTGATCAAGGCCGCCGGTGCCGAACACATCGCCGGCTGGGCCGAATTCTCCAACGCCAAGACCTGCATCGTCACGCAGGAGGATGGCGAGAAGGTCGAGATCACGGCCGAGAATGTGATCCTGGCCACCGGTTCGGTGGAAGTCGAACTGCCCTTCATGCCCTTCGGCAAGTCGGTGATCGGTTCGACCCAGGCACTGGATCTGACCGAACGTCCGGAAAAGCTGGTCGTTGTCGGGGCGGGCTATATCGGCCTGGAACTGGGCATCGCCTATCGCAAGCTGGGCACCGAAGTGACCTTCATCGAGGCGCTGGACCGCATCCTGCCGCTCTATGACAAGGAAATCACCCGCCCGATCACGATGTGGCTGAAGAAGCACAAGGTGGATGTCCACCTCTCCTGCAAGGCCAGGGGCGTGACCGAGACAAAAGGCGGCAAGGCCGTTCTGGAATATGAGGACGCCAAGGGCGCCACGCAGTCGATCGAGGCCGACAAGATCCTCGTCGCCGTCGGCCGCAAGGCGTGCCTCGATGGCTGGGGCCTTGAAAACATGGGCCTCGACATGGATGGCAAGTTCATCAAGGTCGATGCCCAGTGCCGCACCGGCATGCGCGGCGTCTATGCCATCGGCGATGTCGTCGGCGAGCCGCTTCTGGCGCACAAGGCGACGGCCCAGGGCGAGATGGTCGCCGAGATCATTGCCGGCCAGCGCCGCGTGCACGATCCCGTCGCCATCGCCGCGGTGTGCTTCACCGAGCCGGAAGTCGTCGGTGTCGGCCTGACGCCGGACGAAGCGAAGGCGAAGGGTGAAGAAGTGATCACGGGCAAGTTCCCGCTGGCCGCCTCGGGCCGCTATCTCTCCATGGATGCCGGCACGGATGGCGGTTTCGTCCGCGTCACCGCGCGCAAGGACGACCATGTCATCCTGGGCATCCACGCCGTGGGCACGCATGTCTCCGAGCTCTCCGGCGAGTTCGCCCTGGCGGTCGAGATGGGGGCGCGGCTGGAAGACATTTCCGGCACGATCCACGTCCACCCGACCCTCACCGAAGGCTTCGCGGAGGCTGCACTGACCGCGCTGGGTCATCCGATCCATATCTCCGCGCCGAAATAGGGGCGGGGGTCTCCGGCCACGCTCTCCTCTCCCCTCCCGGGGAGAGGGCAGGGTGAGGGGCGGCCGCGGGAGCGGCCACTTAAAGACTCTTCTTTAGCGCGGCGCGACCGCGCGCCCCTCATCCGGGCTTCGCCCACCTTCTCCCCGGAAGGGGAGAAGGGGTCGCGAGCGTGTTTCGCCGCGCAGCGGCCCACCCCCCTTCACCTGCCTCGCCGCCATCCATATATTGTGCACCTGCGAAGGAGAGTGTGATGGATGACAGCGCGATATCCCTGGCCGGGGTGATCGGGCCGGAGCAGGCGGTCGAGGGCGAAGGTCTGGGCTGTGTTTCCTTCGAGACGGCCCTGATGCGCCGCGTCGTGCCGGGCCCGGGCGATATCGACGAACTCGGCCACGTCAATAATGTCGTCTATCTGCGCTGGGTCCAGGATATTGCCATCACCCACTGGCACCGTGTCGCCACGCCGGAGATGATTGCCAGCGATATCTGGATCGCGCTGAAGCACACGATCGAATATCGCGATGCCATCCAGCCCGGCGAGACCGCCGAGATCCGCACCTGGCTGGGCCGGGTACACGGGCCGCGCTTTGACCGGCATGTCGATATCCGCAAACCCGGGGCGAAGCGCTTCTCTGCGCGGGCGACGACGGAATGGTGCCTGATCGACCGCGACACCCGCCGTCCCAAGCGGATCGGCGAGGACATTCTCGACACGTTCGCCCTGCGCGGGCTGGAGCGCAGCTGATCAGTCGCCGTCGCGTGCGCAGGCGAGATTGTCGCGCAGGCGTTCGACCGCGGTTCTGAGCTCGACCAGCTCGTCCTTGGTCATGCCCGTGGCTTGCGGCACGCAGGCGAGGAGGGCGCCGGCCTTGGCTTCCAGGTCGCGGCCGGACGGCGTCAGCTGCACGGCGACGCGGCGCTCGTCGGCCCGGTCGCGGCGGCGTTCGATGACGCCGGCGGTTTCCATGCGTTTGAGCAGCGGTGTGAGCGTGTTGGATTCCAGGCCGAGCCGTTCGCCCAGCTGGCCGACGCCCTGGCCGTCCTCTTCCCACAGCGCCATCAGCACCAGGAATTGCGGATAGGTCAGGCCCAGCTCGGCCATGATCGGCTTGTAGAAGCGATTGAAGGCATTGTTCGCCGAATAGACGGCGAAACAGACCAGATCGTTCAGCCGGATCTTTTCCGGGACGGTGGCGGGGGCAGGGGTTTCAGGCATTGCGGCTCTCGCTGGAACAAGGCCATCAATTTAATCGTACGCGATATGATCGCAAGCGCTTGACGACGGGGCATCGGCTTCCCAATTATATCGTGCGCGATTTAATCGTGCAAAAGTTACCTGGCCGCGAGGCCGCTCATCAGGAAGGACGCGCAATGTCTGTAAAGGTTGCATACAAGACCACGGCCCGGGCCACCGGCGGCCGCGACGGTACGGCGGAAAGCCTCGACGGAACGCTCAAGTTCAGGCTGGCGACGCCGAAGGAGCTCGGCGGTGCGGGCGGCGAAGGCGCCAATCCGGAGCAACTGTTCGCGGCGGGCTATTCGGCCTGTTTCATCGGTGCCATGAAAGCCGTGGCCGGCAAGGTCGGTACGAAGGTTCCGGCCGAGGCGACGGTCGAGACGACGGTCGGTATCGGTCCGCGCGACGAGGGCGGGTTCGGCCTCGACATCGACCTCAAGGTCGACCTGCCGGGCCTGGAGCGCGATACGGCACAGGCGCTGGTCGACGCCGCTCACCAGGTCTGCCCCTATTCCAATGCCACCCGCAATAATGTGGATGTCCGCCTGAGCCTGGCCTGACCGGCAAGCTCCTTCGCGCTCTGAAGTGCGCGAAGGAGCATTTGCCCTAGAGACGCTCCGGACAGCCGGCGATCTCGGCCGACTTGTTCAGCTGGGCGATCGTGGTGTCGTCCATGGGGATGCCCTCGCGGCGGCGCTTGCCCTCGGCGGCGCGTTCGGGATCGCCGGGATAGAGAACCGGGCTGTCCCAGTCCATGGGCGGCGAGGCGAGGACATAATCGGCCAGCGCCTCGATCTCGTCCTCCATCCAGGCCGGATCGCCGAAGGCGGCCGGATCGATCAGGATGGAGAAGAGCCCGTTCTGCAGGCCGCCGCGCCGCTCGCGCCCCGGCTGGATCGTGCCCGCCCCTGACAGCACGCCGCCCAGGATCTCGCAGGCAAAGGCCAGCCCGTATCCCTTGTGGCGGCCCATCGGGGTGAGTGCGCCCTTCAGCTCGAAACCGGCCATGCCGCCGGGATCGGTGGTCGGCCGTCCCTTCTCGTCGATCAGATTGCCCTGGGCCAGCGCGATGCCCCTGTTGGCCGCAACCCGTGCCTTGCCCAGCGCGATACGGCTGGTCGCCATGTCCAGCACGAAGGCAGGCCGGTTGGCGGTAGCCGGGAAGGCGATGCAGACCGGGTTGGTGCCGAAACGGGCGTCGGACCCGCGGAAGGGTGCGACCAGCGGCGCATGATCGCCGACGCTGACAAAATGGATCGAGGCCAGCCCGGCCGCCGCCGCCCGCTCGCCATAGGCGCCGACACGGCCGAGATGGTGCACATTGCCAAGTGTGGCCGCCGCCAGCCCGCCGGCCTTCGCCTTCTGTCCGGCCTGCTCGATCAGGCCGAAACCGGTCGGCGCGCCCCATCCGCCATTGCCGCCGATGCGCAGCAGAACCGGCGTGTCGGTCAGCGTGGAGGGGGTCGCCCCGGTCTCGACCAGGCCCTTGCGGATATGGTGGACATAGACCGGCAGCAGGCCGGCGCCGTGACTGTCATGGCCTTTCAGATTGGCATCGGCCAGATGCGCCGCGACACAATCGGCGTCAGGCTTGCGGGCTCCGGCCGAGGTGAGTACGGCGGCGAGAAACCCGGTCAGCGTGTCGGCATCGATGCGGCGGTCGGTGGGGGTCATGCAAGGGGTCCGGTTGGGGCGACCAGGAAGGATCGAATTGTTTTTTCGCGGTTAATCCGATGTTTACGAAGAATCCGGCGAAGACATGTCGCGTTTTGGCACAGGTAACCAAATCTTCAAATTGAAAACAGCTAAGACACTGAATTTACGAGATAAAAAAATTCTACAACCGCTCGAAAAATCGAATCGCACTTAAGCGTTTGGCAACCGGTTTCGGTCATTCTTCATCACGTCGGACAGAACGGGTCCGCAGGAAATCAACGGGCGTTCGAACACGGGGAAAATCCCGGGCAGCGCCTCGAACCAAGAACTGGATGAAGGGTATGTCGATGAACAAGACGGGAACCATGTTTCTGGCAGCGGCAATGACGGCGATGGCTTTCACGGCGGCTCCGGCACTGGCACAGGACGATCGCGAGCGCACCCAGGTCGAGGCACCGGAATATCCGCGCGGTGCCGAACGCCGCGGGATCGAGGGCTATGCGGTTGTCGAGTACACGGTTTCGGCCGAAGGCACGGTGGAGAACGCGACGGTCGTCGAGGCGAGCCCGGAAGGCGTGTTCGACCGCGCCGTTCTGCGCGCCATCGAAGGCTGGGCCTACGCGCCGGCCGCGTCCGCTTCCGAAGGTGTCCAGCAGCGCTTCGACTTCAACCTCGGCGGCTGAACATAAAGAAATACTGCGCCATCCGGCGATAGAACCGGAAAGCGCTCACAAGAATAAGAATTCATTTACGGCGGCGCGGTAGCGTCGCCGTATCTTTTTATCGGGGGCATTAACCGTAAGGGGCCATCCAATGAATTCTGTGTTCGCCAAGTTTCTCGGCAAGACCTCGAGTATCCGGGTCCGGCTCCTGGCTGCATTCGGTCTGACATCGGCGATGACGCTGATCGCGGCGGTGGTCGGTGTGACCGGCTTCAATTCGGCCAATTACGCCGTGCAGCAGATTGCCGAGCGTGCCATTCCGGAAACGCAGGCCGTCGATTCGCTGAGCGAAGACAGCCAGGCCCTCTCCGAGGCGCTGTCCAGTTTTGCCTTGTCCCCGACGGTGGATGCGCGCCTGGCCAACTACAACCGCGTCGTCGATTACCGCGAGCAGCTGACGGCCGAACTGGAGGATCTCCAGTCGATCGGCGGCGAGGCGGAAACCGCAGCACTGGCGACGGCCGTCGCCGATCTCTCCGATCTCGTCGAAAGCATGAACGAGGTGGTGGATCGCCGGCTCCAGATCCGCGACGAACGCTATGACGCGACCGCGCAGGCCCGCACGGCGCGCGCCCAGTTTGCCTCCAGCGTCGAGAATGCCCTCGACACCAGCACCGACGCGGACATTGAAAGCCTGCTGCGTTCGCTGCTGGCGGCCAACCAGATGATGATCCAGTACACAGAGGTCGATATTGCCTCGACCAATCCGGATGTCGACGCGGTGTTCGACCGCTGGGACGAAGCCGTCGGCGAACTGGATGTGAACCTCGCCATTCTCGGGCCGGTCGTGTCCGACGTGATGCGCGGCCAGGCCGACACCCTGATCGCCTTCGGTGAGGGCGACACCGGGATTTTCGAACTGCGCAAGGCGGAACTCGCCGCTGTTGTCGCGGCCGAAGTGGTCGCCGAGGAGGCGCGCCTGTCGGCCGAAACGCTGCTGGCCAGCGTTGAAGGTTACAAGCAACAGGTCGCCGGCCGCGTCGACAACGCGACCGACGCCGCCAACGGCGCCGTGATTGCCGGCCGGATCCTGCTGATCTCCATCGCGGCGATCGGCCTCGTGGTGGCGCTCGCGATTGCCTGGTTCTACGTCAACAATACGCTGCTCGCGCGCCTGACGGCGATGGCCCGCACCATGCGCGCGCTGGCCGACGGCGACAATGACGTCAATCTGGGCTTCACGCCCGGCCAGGACGAGATCGGCGACATGGCGCGCTCGGTGGACGTGTTCCGCCAGAACGCCAAGGAGCGTGCGCGTCTGGAAGCGGAAACCGAGCAGGAACGCCGCATGAAGGAGAAGCGTTCGGCGGCCGTGGAAAGCCTGATCCAGGCCTTCGAACAGGCCTCGTCGGATGCACTCAGCCAGGTCGGCGAAGCGGCCCATCGCATGGAAGCCGCCGCCCGCGCCATGAGCTCGACGGCGGCGGCCACCACCGGCAAGTCTGCCGCCGTGGCCCAGGCCTCCGAAGGCGCGTCGCAGAACGTTCAGACCGTGGCCGCCGCGGCCGAGGAAATGGTCTCCTCGATCGGCGAGATCTCGCAGCAGATCGCCCGCTCCACCGAGATCGCCGGTTCTGCCGTCGACCAGGTCGAGCGCACCAATGAGGACGTGCAGCGTCTCGACGATGCGGCCAAGTCGATCGACAATATCGTCAGCCTCATCAACGACATCGCCGAGCAGACCAACCTCCTGGCCCTGAACGCCACCATCGAGGCGGCGCGCGCAGGCGAGGCCGGCAAGGGCTTCGCGGTCGTGGCGTCGGAAGTGAAGGCGCTGGCCAGCCAGACCGGTGCGGCGACGCAGAACATCTCCGAGCACATCTCCGGCATCCAGGGTGCGACGGCCAAGGCGGTCGAGGCGATGTCCTCGATCGGCGGCACGATCCACGAAATGTCGGAAATCGCGACGGCCATCGCCGCTGCCATGGAAGAGCAGCGGGCGGCCGCGGGCGAGATTACCCGCTCGGCCCAGGAAGCCGCGGACGGCACGCGCGACGTGTTCTCCAACATCCAGGAAGTCGACCAGTCGACCTCGGAAACCGGCGAAAGCGCAGGCGAGGTGCTCGAGGCTTCGCTGGCCGTGTCGCGCCAGTCCGACTCGCTGAAATCGGCGGTCGAGCAATTCCTCAACGAGGTGCGTGCCGCGTAAAGCAGGCACAACTGAAATCGGGGCCCGTTCGCGGCTTGCCAGCCGCGGGCGGGCCGCGTATATGGCGTCCCTCTCCCGAACGGGACAGACCTCGTGGCGAGGTAGCTCAGCTGGTTAGAGCGCACGACTCATAATCGTGAGGTCGAGAGTTCAAGTCTCTCCCTCGCCACCACCCTTCGCCCTGCGGGCTTCGGGTGGCAAGCCACCCGCAGCGCGCACTTGGGGCGAAGAGGCTTGTCCTCCGAAGCCTTGGCGAAGGCGGGCTGTCCGCGACACGCGCGACAAGCCTTCCCGGCACTCCGCAGCGCATCTGTCACACGCGGCGCCGGCCATGCGTCTTGGGTTCTGAAGCCTTTGCTTCGCCAACCCGGGAGACTGACATGACTGCCCATACCGAAATCCGTGCCGATCGCGACCTGCCGGACGTCTTCAATGCCTTCATCGCGGCCCAGACGGCCATCCTCGAGACGGGTCTGGAACCTGCCCTGCGCCATCTCGTCGTGCTGCGGGCCTCTCAGATCAATGGCTGTGCCTTCTGCGTGAAGATGCACACGCGCGAGGCCCGTGAGGACGGGGAAACGAACGAACGTCTCGACCGGCTGGTGGCCTGGCGTCACATGTCCGACTTCACCGCACGTGAAAAGGCCGCCTTCGCCTGGACCGAGGCGCTGACGATTATCGATCCGGCCGCAGAGCTGGAGCCCTTGCGCGCCGGGCTGGCGCGTCATTTCGAGGCGCGCGAGATCGCCGCGCTGACGGCACTCATCGCGATGATCAATCTGTGGAATCGCATGCAGGTCGCCCGGCACTGAGCTGCCGTGACGGCCCGGCTTGCGTGGTGCGGCGAAGCGTCACGCAGGCCGGGCCCGCCATGGTCCTGCGTCTCAGGAACAGGTAGAAGACCCCATGAACAGAACCAACATCCCCCTCATCGCCGTCGCGGTCGTCGCGATCCTGCTCTGTCTCGCCTTCATCGTCTGGGGGCTGGGCAATCTGCCCGAGGTCTCGATGGGCATTCACGGCTGGATTGCCCTCGGCCTGGGCACAGTGGTCAGTGTCGCCGTCGGCGGCGGGCTGGCGGCCATCCTGATCATCTCGCGCCGCAATGGCTATGACGAAGCCGCGCACCAGGTGTTCAAGGACAGCGAGCCGGATCTCTAGAGCGATTTCATCGCGATTGCGGCCGATGCGATTGCACTGGCCTTTGACCGGTCGCATTTTCGAACCGCAAAGCCGGTACCCACTTTTGCTGAAAATGCCGGGTCCTGAGTGGCCGCATTTTCGAACCGCAAAACCGGTACCCACTTTTGCTGAAACTGCTCTAACCGCTCAGCGCATCGCGACGGAAAGCCGTCGGTGTCGTGCCGGTTTCGGCGCGGAAGGCCCGGTTGAAGGGCGCGATCGAGCCATAGCCCAGGTCCAGCGCGATGGTGAGGACCTGGTCATGGGCGCGGTCCGGGTCGGCGAGCAGCCGCTTGGCCTCTTCCAGCCGGTGGGCGTTGAGGAAGGCGGAGAAATTCCGGTAGCCCAGCCCCTGGTTGATGATCCGCCGCAGCCGGTGCTCGCGCGTGCCCAGATGCTCGGCCAGCGAGCCGACGGTGAGACCGGGTTCGCGATAGAGTCCTTCGGCCATGGCGGCTTCCAGCCGGCGGGCGAGGGGGCGGTTCTCCGGTGACAGCTCCCGGCCGCGCGCGCCGGTGCCGCGGCGGCGCCTGTCCCGGGCGCCGAACAGGTCGGTGGGCGTGGCAACCAGCCAGCCGGTAAATCCCATGGCTAGGATGAAGAGCGTGAAGCCGTGGGCGGGGAAGACCCAGTCGGGAAAGCTGGAACGGGCATAGCGCAGTTCCAGGGCGGATATGGCAATGCCCAGGAGGGCGACCAGGATCGCGAAGGCGATGCGGAATTTGCGCCGGGGCTCGATCAGGTCGTCGCCCCAGTCGCGCAGGGCCAGGATGGCGGCGTGCCCCATCATCGAGATGTTGATGATCTGCCAGCCGCTGGCGGAGATCATCGCGAACACGCTGTCGCCGGGCGACAGGAAATTGCCCGCCGCACACAGCACAACCGCCAGCATGGGCAGCAGGCGCCACATCCGCCAGCGGAAGCCGGTATCGAACAGGGCTGTGGTGAACCACCAGAAGAACACGCCGGTGGGCACGGCGAACACGTTCAGCACCGGATCGAAGGGGCCGAGAACGGCGGCGATCGTGTTGGACGACAGGAGCGCGTAGCAAGCCACGCCGGTGGCGAACAGGATGCCGAGACGGGCCGCCAGGCTGTGCCGGGCATCACGCAGGAAGAGAAGGCCGAGCATCACGGCGAGAGCGAAGGTCCCGCCGCGCGCCAGGATATCAAGAATCTCGATCGTGCTCATCCCGTGCTGGTCCGGTCTGCTGTGCAATCCGGTAGCGGTTATCGCAGCTTGCATGCGTTGCGGGAAGCGCGGCGCCCGCATGCAGGGCCTGGAGACAGCGGTCGCCGGACGCTTCGACGGCGCGGTCGAGTGTATCGCGGACGCAGGAGCGCACACCGCGCGCGGCCATGGCACCGTGGCGATTTTCGTGCCGGCACGCGGTCAGCACACGCTGGTGCAGCCGGTCCAGCCGGTCCTGGGTCGTGTCGGTCTGGGGTGCTGCGGGGGAGAGCAGCAAGGTGGCGGCAAAAAGGGCGCCGGGGAGAAAAGCCATATCGACCTCCGTGGTTGGCAGGCCGATGCATGACAGCGCCGGGGGCGCGGCGTCTGCGCGTTTTCGAAATCACGCAGCCTATTTCATCCGCGCGACAGGTCTTTCAACCCGGATCAGGCTGCGGCGCTGGTCTGCCGTTTCGCCGGATCGCCGAGACAGGCATCGATGGCGCCGAAGAACTCGGCCTGGTTGATCGGCTTGGTGACGACATCATTCATGCCCGCTTCGCGGCAGCGCGTCCGGGCGCTCGACAGGGCGTTTGCGGTCAGGGCGACAATCGGAACCTGGCCGGCCGGCCCGGGCAGGGCGCGGATGGCGGCGGTTGCCTGCAGGCCGTCCATCACCGGCATCTCCATATCCATCAGCACGAGATCGTAGTGTTGCGCCTGGACCGCCTCGAGTGCGGCAGCGCCGTTTTCCACGAAGTCGGCCTCATAGCCGCGCAGGTTCAGGAAGCCCCTGGCGACGGCCCGGTTCACGGCAATGTCCTCGGCGACGAGAATACGGACACCGCCCGCAGGCAGGGCGGCCTGGACGGGCTCCGGCGTCCCGGCGGCGGGTGCCGGCTCGGCAATATCGCGCTTCAGGGGCACTTCGAACCAGAAAGTCGAGCCCTGGCCGGCCGTGGTGCGGAAACCGATCGTGCCGCCCATCAGCTCGACGAGGCGCTTGCAGATCGTCAGCCCGAGCCCGGTCCCGCCATGGGCGCGCGTGGTCTCGGCATCGGCCTGGGTGAAAGCGGAGAAGAGTTTCGTCTGCGCAGCCTCGGGCACGCCGCAGCCCGTGTCTCGCACCTCGACCCGCATGACATGACGGCGGCGGCCGATGGCGTGAAAGCCCATTTCCACATCGACCGAACCGGTCTCGGTGAACTTGATCGCATTGCTGACCAGGTTGAACAGGACCTGTTTCAGCCGCACCGGATCGCCCTCGAAGCGGTCGTCCTTGCCAGCCTGCACCTCGATGGAGAAGCCGATCGCCTTTTCCCGCGCGCGGGCCTGCCAGAGCGTGCGGGCGTCGGCGGCCATGCGGTGGGGATCGAAGACCTGGATGTCGAGGTCCATCTTGCCGGCCTCGATCTTCGAGAGGTCGAGGACATCGTTCAGCAGGCGCAGGAGAATCTGGCCGCTGTCATTGATCACGCGCACGAATTCGGTCTGTTCGTCGTTCAGCTCGGTCGACATCAGCAATTGCGCGACGCCGAGCACACCGTTCAGCGGCGTGCGGATCTCGTGGCTCATCGTGGCCAGGAATTCCGATTTGGCCTTCGACGCCGCCAGAGCCTCGATGCGCGCATGACCCAGCTGTTCGGCGAGGGCGGAGAGCTTGTGGCTGCGCTCGGCGCTTTCCCGCGAGGTCTCGCGGAACAGGTCCAGCGCGGTCCCGACACCGCAATAGTCGCCATTGCGGGTGATCAGGAAGCCTTCCATCAGGGCTGACGGCCGGTCCCGTACGATCAGCATGTTCAGCTCGGCGATCGGCGTCGACGCCTCGACCAGCAGCGGATCCTTGTTCATCAGGAAGGTGACCGGGCGTTTGGAAAACAGTGCGCGGCCGTGCCGGTCGGCCATTTTCACGAAGAAGCGGTCGCGCGACACCATGCCCACAGGCTGGCCGTCCTGCACCACGGCAACGACCAGCAGGTCCTTGTCGTCGGAGAACAGGTCGTAGACGAACTCACCCGAAGTGTCCGGCGAAACCACCGGCGCATCTGTCATCACATCGCGAACAAGGCGGCTCATCCCGTTTCCCCCTGAAATCTGCGGGGGAGATTGTCCGGGCCTGCTTTCCAAGGCTTAAACGCCTGAACGGTTTCATGGAAACTTCACCGAAACGTCACGAAGACGGGCGCGTTTCCCGATCGATCCAGTCGAGAAAACCGGCCGCACTTCCGGCCGTGTCAACCGGCAGGGAGAGCACGCACGGTTCGTCATGGGGATGCAGCGCGACGATGCGCTCGCACAGGGCGGGCGCCAGATCGGTCCGCGTTTTCAGGACCATGATGGCCTCCTGCGCGGTCTCCACCTTGCCCTGCCAGCGATAGACGCTGATCATGCCGCGGAACACGTTTGCGCAGGCGCACAGCTTCTCCTCGATCAGCTGTTTTGCGGCCGCCTCGGCGCTGTCGGGATCGGGCCAGGTTGTGTAGGTCCAGCTATGGCTCATGGTCATCCTCGCTGTCTTCATTATATAAGCCGCGCATGACGAACCCAATGCCCGCCCCCACGGCCCTGGTCCTCTTCTCCGGCGGCCAGGATTCCGCGACCAGCCTTGCCTGGGCACTCGACCGGTATGACCGGGTCGAGACGGTCGGTTTCGATTATGGCCAGCGTCACGCCGTCGAGATGAGCGCGCGGCAGGATGTGCGCAAGGGGATGCAGGCCCTGCCTGGCGGCGACCGGCTGGGCGAGGACTTTGTCATCGACCTCACCGGCTATGGCGCCATTGCGGAAAGCGCACTCACCGCCGAGCGCGAGATCGAGATGCAGGCCAACGGTCTGCCCTCCACCTTCGTGCCGGGCCGCAATCTGGTCTTCCTCACGGTGGCGTCGGCCCTGGCCTATCGCCGCGGGCACGGCGTGCTCGTCGGCGGCATGTGCGAGACCGACTATTCCGGCTATCCGGACTGCCGTCGCGCCACCATCGACGCAACCCAGCAGGCGCTGACACTGGGCCTGGACGTGCCGATGCGTGTCGAAACGCCGCTGATGCATCTGGACAAGGGCCAGACCTGGGCGCTGGCGGCCGAGCTGGGCGGTGCGGACCTGGTCGAGCTGATCCGCGTCCGGTCCCATACCTGTTATCGCGGCGAGCGCGGTGCGCTGCACGACTGGGGCCATGGCTGCGGCACCTGTCCGGCGTGCGAACTGCGCGCTGCAGGATGGCAGGCCTGGCAGGAGGCGCGGACGGCATGAGCTATTCGGTCAAGGAAACCTTCCTGACGGTGCAGGGCGAGGGCGCCCAGGCCGGGCGTCCGGCGGTCTTCCTGCGCTTTGCCGGCTGCAATCTGTGGAGTGGCCGGGAGCAGGACCGGGCCAGGGCGGTCTGCAATTTCTGCGACACGGATTTCGTCGGCATGGACGGTCCGGGCGGCGGACGCTTTGCGACGCCGCAGGATGTCGCCGGTCACGTTCGCGGCTTCTGGCCGGGCGGCGGCAAGCCGCTGGTCGTGTGCACGGGCGGCGAACCCCTGCTGCAGCTCGACGCGCCGCTGATCGAGGCATTGCACGCGGCCGGGTTCGAGATTGCCGTGGAGACCAATGGCACGTTGCCGGCGCCCGAAGGGATCGACTGGATCACCGTCAGTCCGAAGGGCACCGCTCAGGTCGTCCAGCGTTCCGGCCACGAGCTCAAACTCGTCTATCCGCAGCCCGGCCTCGATCCGGCAGCGTTCACGGCCTGGGACTTCCGGCGCTTCTCCCTGCAGCCGATGGATGGCGCACACATGATGCAGAATGCCCAGGCCGCATTCGAATACTGCCTGGCGCATCCGCAATGGTCCTTGAGCCTGCAGACCCATAAATGGATCGGCGCGCCCTGAGTGACATTGTCGCCGCCGGAGCATTTTCAGCAAAAGTGGGAACCGGTTTTGCGGTTCGAAAATGCGACCACTCAAAAACTAGAGCAATTTCATCGACATCAATTGCGATGCAATTGCTCTAGCGGCTTTCCGACAGGCGCCGGGGCATCGGGGCTTCGCCAAGGCTATCGGTCAGCTCCCGCGCAAACAGGCTGAAGGCCAGGCGGGTATCGCTCCAGATGCCGGTGTCGTGGCCTGTCGGCTCGGTATTGTACCAGCGGAAGGAATACTGCCCGATCGCCCGTCCGTCCGCTCCGACAAGTTCGGCCGTCAGCTCGGCGCCGCCGGAGGCCTCACTGGTATAGTGTGCGGTATCCATCTCCTGGATCTGCGACAGGGTCGGCCGGCTGGGGACGACATCGATCAGGGTGACATTGAGCACCGTCTCGTGCGCCGAGACACCATGCCAGTCGGCGGCGACCAGGGTGTTCTGCAGAACGTCGCGCAGATAGCCGGTCAACCGTCCCAGCTCGGCTTCGCCGAGAAGCTCGGCCTTTTCGCGCAGCCCTGGAGCGACGTCGATCCGGCCGATTTCGATCGAACCGGTCGCCTCGCTGCGATAGCTGGACTGAAAGCCGCTTGTCTGGGCTGCCGCCGGCACAGTCCCGATGAACGCACCTACAAGGACTAAAGCGAGCACACGCATCGTGTCTCTCCTCGCATCAGGTCCCCCTTGTGGCAGAGAGACTAGCACGGGGCGCGGCGTGTGCGTGAGCGAAGGGTGTTGTGCGGTCGCGAACGAAAACGGGGCGCACCCGCCGGATGCGCCCCGCTTGTTCGCTGAAGCCTGGCCCCGGGATCAGGAGCCGGAACCGTTCCGTTCGCTCAGGCTCTCGCCGATATCGCTGGCAAACCGGTCCATCGCGCGGCGTGCATCGGTCCAGCGGGAATAGCCCACGACATCCTGGATGTTATGCGAGCGCCAGGAATAGCTGAACGTCTCCAGCTCGGCGCCGCTGGCGTCGAGAAGGCGGGCCTCAAGGCTTGCCCCGCCGATGCTGATGGATGAATGGTGCAGGCTGCGGGCGGCCATCTGTTCCATGGTCGGCCGGTTGGGCGTGGCGTCGAGAATGGTGACTTCCAGGCGAAGCCCGTTCTCGCCGAGCATGCCGGACAGTTCGCGCTCGAGATCCTCACGCATCTCGTTGGCCAGATAGTCCAGCTCGCGCTGGCCGTATTCGTCGGCCTTCTCGGTCAGCTCCGGTCCGAAGCCGATCGGGGAAATGGAAACGGGATCCTGTGCCAGTGCCGGAACCGCCAGGGCTCCGATCGCCAGCAGCGCGGTCATGGTACGTCTCATTGTGCGCCTCCTAACAAAGTTGGCAACGAGTCCCTCGCAACCAGACTAACACATAGGAATTGCCGATGAAAATGAAACCGCGGACAGACGGGGAGGCGCTCAGTCCTCGTCCCCGTCGTCATCGTCGTCTCCGGGGGTGACAACGTCGATCGCGGCACCGCCTACCGCGCCGGCGGCACCGACCGCAGCGCCGACCGTGCCGACGGCGACATCGGTTGCGGCAATGACCAGGCATCCCGACAGGAGCGGGCTGAGGAAAAGCATGGCGAGCAGGATGCGGATGCGGCGCATGGATCGGTCTCCGGTTGAACGCCTCCCTCGTCGCACTGACAGGGTTTCCACAAGATGAAGACGTTGGTCTTAGCGTCCCTCGCGCCACCAGCCCAGGCCCAGGAAAGCCGCCAGCAGCAGGACCGCCAGCAAGCCCGGCAGAAGCGGTGTGCGGGTCGAGGCCTCGACCACATAGCGCTCGTTCCGGGTCAGGCCCAGCCAGGTCCGTCCGGCCTGATCGGCGCCCGCCCGCGTGCGGCGCAGGGCCGGCAGGTCCGCGTCGGCGCCGTCGCCAACCGGATACCAGCCGCCGCCGGTTGCCTCGACGAAGGGATCGAGCGCATCGCCGGTGGGACGCAGGTCGGCATATTCCACCGGATTGATCGGTCCCAGCGCGGCCACCGTCGTCAGATCGCCAGAGCGCAGCCGCACCAGTCCGGAACCTTCCGCCGGCATGACCGCGGCAAAGCGGCCGTCCTCGGTGCGGCCCATCGCGACCGTTTCCTCGCGGCCGTCCGGCCAGGTGATTTCCAGCGGCGGGGCGTCGTCGGCCAGGGTGACCCGGTCGACATGCAGCTCACCCTCGGTGGCGTAGGCGGTGAGGCGTTCCTCGTCGAGCTCGGGTTCGCGCATCAGCCAGTGGGCGACGCGGCGGAACATTTCCGCATAGGGACCGCCGCCCTCGAAGCCGCGCGCCCACAGCCAGGTCTGGTCGCTCATCACGATGGCGGCCCGGCCTTCGCCGGAACGCTGCAGTACCAGAAGCGGATGCCCGTCCGGCGTCTCCAGCAGCGTGTCGCCGCCCAGCGCCGTGCCGTGGATGTGACGCAGCCAGCGGCCCCATTGCGGGATCTCGCCGCCGCCGGCCAGGCCGGCCGTCACGGGATGCCGCAGGCCGGTCTCCGTCGTTTCGGGGGTAAAGCCGCCATCGGTGATATAGCCCGTCGGACGCACCGGCAGGACCGCGGCCAGCGGCGTGCGGTAAAGGCTCGGCGCCCCGGCAAACGGCGGCCCGGCCGTCACCAGCAGTGCACCGCCATTGTCCACATAGCGGGCGATATAGTCGAAATAGAGCGGCGGCATGATATTGCGCCGGCGATAGCGGTCGAAGATCACCAGGTCGAATTCTTCCAGGCGCTCCACGAACAATTCCTGCACCGGAAAGCCGATCAGGGCCAGCTCGTCCACCGGGGTGGAGTCGCGCCGGTCTGGCGGCCGCAGGATGGTGAAGTGGACGAGGTCGACCGAGGGGTCGGACTTCAGAAGGTCACGCCAGGCGCGCGCACCATTGTGCGGCTCGCCGGTGACCAGAAGCACGCGCAGCCGGTCGCGCACACCGTTCACCGACACGGCGGCCCGATTGTTGATCAGGGAGAGTTCTTCCGGTCCCGCCTCGACTTCGGCCTCGATGACATTCTGGCCGCGGCGTTCGACGGGGACTTCGACGCGGGTCGAGCGGCCGATCGGGATGGTGAAGCGCTGGGGCTCGCCGCCTTCGAAGCGGAAATCCACCGCGGCAGTGCCCTGCATCGCATCGTCCTCGACGCGGATCATGAATTGTACCGTCTGGCCGACAATGCCGTAGCGCGGGGCTTCCTCGATCACGAGGCGGCGGTCGCCGGCCTCGCGGTCGCCGGGCATGACGTGATGGATCGGCGCATCGACATTGATCGCGTCCAGGCTGGCCGGCGCGTCATGCACCTGGCCGTCAGTGACCAGGACCACGCCGGCGATACGGTCCGGCGGTGCGCTGGCGAGGGCGGCATTGACGCCGTCGAACAGCATGGTGCCGTCGGCGCTTTCGCCGGCTTCCACCTCGACCAGATCGAGCAGGGGATCGGTCTCGGCCTCGCGGCGCAGCGCCTCGGCCATGGCGTTGGCGGCGTCATTGCGGCCGCCGATATCCATGCTGGACGAGGTATCGGTCACCAGGATGGCGACATCGGCCAGCGGGTCGCGCTCCTCCTCGACCAGCGAGGGATTGGCCAGCACCAGGGCGATGCCCAGAATGGCGAGCGTGCGCCAGATCCAGCCGGACAGGCGCATCACACCGCCGGCCAGTGTGGCGATCAGGGCGAGCCCGGTGAGGGCCGCGATCACGCTCCAGGGCAGGAGCGGAGCAAAGTCGAGCGCAGTGACGGTCGCGTTCATTGGCCCAGCCTCTCGAGAATTTCCGGCACATGGACCTGGTCGGCCTTGTAATTCCCCGTCAGCGCATACATCGCGATATTCACGCCGAAGCGGTAGGCCATCTCGCGCTGGCGGTCGCCGCCCTCGACAGGCACCATGGCCTCGCCGTTCGCATTGCGGGCCCAGGCCGAGGCCCAGTCATTGGCGCCGATGATCACGCCGGACGTGCCGTCTCGCGAGGCGCCGTCGGGATTGGCCTCCACCCAGACCGGGCTGCCCGAGAAGCGTCCCGGGAAATCCTGCAGCAGGTAGAAGGTGCGCGTGAGCACGTGATCCGGCGGGATCTGGGCCAGCGGCGGAATGTCGATGCTTTCCAGCAGGGTGACGAGGCCGGGGTGCGGCGCGCCTGTGCGCAGCATGGCCACGTCGGCATCCTGGGTGTCGAACACGATCAGCCCGCCGGACTGGAGATAGGCGCTCACCTTCCCGGCCGTCTCCGGCGAGAGCGGCTGCACATCGGTGGAGACCGGCCAGTAGATCATCGGGAAGAAGAGCAGCGGATCGGTCTCGATATCGATCCCCATCGGCGCGTCCGGTTCCATGGCACTGCGCCGGGTGATCTCGCGGCCGAGGCCGGCCAGGCCCGCTTCGCTGCGGCCGTCGGTCTGGGCATTGCCGGTGCGGACATAGGCAAAGCGCAGGCTGAGCGCAGCCTCCAGCGCGTAGGCGTCGGGATCGGTGTCCTGGGCGTCCGCCATCGGAGCGCCGGGCAGGATGGCCACCGCGACAAGGACAGCCGCAGCCGTGCCGCCCAGCCGCACGGGCAGGCGGCCGGCCAGGGCAAGCGCGATCAGGATGTCCAGCGCCAGCAGGATCAGCGCGGCGGCCAGCAGCGGGGCATCGAACTGCGATACGCGCGGACCGTCCAGCCCGGCAAATTCGGCACCGGGCAGATTGCGCGGCAGCGGCACCATGCGCGTGTCGCGGGCAATCACGTTGAGGGCGGCCGATGCGGGCCCCAGCCGGTAGAGGCCGGGCGGCGAGACCGGGCCCGGCGTCGTGGTCTCGAAGGCCTGGGCCGGGATCGGCCGGGCCGAGGCGGGGGCCGGGGCCAGCTGGCCTTCGGCGTCCAGCGCCCGGTCGAGCACCCAGGCGCCATTGGCCGGCGAGGACGCACTGCCGCTGTGCGCGAGGCCCATCAGGCGCTGCAGCATGCGCGGGAAGAGGCCGGTCAGCGGCAGGTCCGACCATTCCGGGCTCGCCGTGACGTGGAACAGCACGATCCAGCCGCGCGCACGGCGTTCGGCGGTCACCAGCGGCGTGCCGTCGTCCAGGCGGGCCCAGACGCGGTCCGGCGTCGCCGAGCCGGGCTGGGCAAGGACCTGCCGGTCGACGGTCGCATTGCGATCGACCGGCAGGCCGGCGAAGGGCGATGTGTCGGGGAAGGGCGCCAGCGTCTGCGGCTCCTCCCAGTTCAGCGCGCCGCCGAACAGACGGCCGCCCTGGCGCAGGTCGACGGGCAGCAGCGCGTCGCCGCGGGCGGCCAGGCGCGGGCCGGCAAAGCGGATCAGCACGCCGCCATTGTCGATGAAGTCGGCAATGCGCGGATCGTCGCTGCGCGCATCGTCGGTCATTACCAGGACGGACGGCTCGGCCGCCAGAAGATCGTCCAGCGTGCCGCGGATCAGCTCGGCGCGCGGCGCCAGGGCGCTCTGGATATAGTGCAGGTCGGACAGCAGGGGCTGGCCCTCGCTGGCGGTCAGCTCGATCAGGCCGACGCGCGGACGCTGCCAGCTATCGCCCAGCAGATGCACCGACCCGGCGGTCGAGGTGCCGTCCAGGCGCAGGCTTGCGATGCGGTTGCGCAGGTCGAGCGGCAGCGACAGCGTCGCCGAGGCAATGCCCGAACCGGCCTCGAAGGTAACGTCGCGGCGGGCAATGGCGCGGCCATCTGCGCCCAGTGCCGTGACACCGGCGGTGCGGGGCAGGTCGGTCGCGGCGCGGCGGACTTCCACGGTCAGCCCGTCGGCCGCGGCTTCCGGCGGCGCAAGGCCAAGCGCGGCACGGCCGCTGTCCGGTTCGATCACCCGCAAGCGGCCCAGGCCCGACAATGTCTGCGCCAGGCGGGCGGCATCGCCGGAATTCAGGCCGTCGCTCAGCCAGGTCACGGCCAGCGGACCGTCCAGCTGGCCGGCGTCGCGCGCATTGCGCAGGCGATCGGCCGTGGCCTCGCGATCGGCAGGCCAGGGCTGGGGCGACAGGGTTTCCAGCTGGCGGCGGGCGGCATCGGCATTGCCCAGGCGCACGGGCAGGGGCGCATTGCCACTGTCCGCTGTGCCTGTGACGGCAATGACGCGGCCGTCGCGATCGGCCTGGTCGATCAGGCGTTCGGCTTCGCGGCGCATGTCGTCCCAGGCCGAGGCGGCCGTCCAGCCATTGTCCAGCACCAGGAGGGAGGGGCGTGTCTCGGTCTCGACCGCCGCCGGCGTCCAGACCGGACGGGCCAGGGCGATGATGATCAGGGCGGCGATCAGGAGACGGAACAGGATCAGCCACCAGGGCGCGTGTTGCGGCGTCTCGGCATCGTCCGGCGCCCCCATAAGGAGGCGCAGCGGCGGGAAAACGGCCCGGCGCGGTGCAGGCGGGGTCGCGCGCAGCAGGAACCACAGCGCGGGCAGCGCGAGGAGGCCGGCCAGCGCCAGCGGAGCTGCGAAGGAAAGAGGGCCCAGGGCGAACATATGCGTCAGACGTCTCGTGCCAGGGTTTTGAACAAGGATAGCACGGCGCTGGTCGCCGGGCGGTCGGTACGGTGGGTGATCATGGTCCAGCCGAACTGCCGGGCAAGGGCCGCCAGCTGTTCGCCGTGCTGGGCCCAGCGGGCGCGATAGGCGTTGCGGGCCTCTTCGGCGCGGCCGAACAGCAGGGTCTCGCCGCTGCCGGGGGCCTCGAAGCGGGTGCGGCCGGAATAGGGGAAGTCCTCTTCCGCCGGATCGACGATACGCAGCAGGACGCCATTGGCTTCCTGGGCGGCGAAGCGCGACAGGCGGGCCGCCCAGGTCTCCGGCGGATCGAGGAAGTCGCTCGACAGCACGATGCGGCTGAAGCGGGAAATATGGGGCGCCTCGACCGATTGTGCGGCGCCGGGGCCCAGGATGAGCCGCCGTGACACGCGTTCCAGCCCCAGAGCGCCGGTGCGGGCAATCGCCGATTCGCCCAGCACGGAGACCCGCTCCCCGCCCTGGGTGAGCAGGGCCGCGACGGCGATCAGGCAGACCGCGGCCCGGTCGGCCTTGGTCGGCACATTGCGGCTGGAGGCGAACTGCATCGAGGCCGAGCCGTCGCGCCACAGCGAGACGGTGTTGGCGGCCTCCCACTCATTCTGGCGCACGAAGAGCTGGTCGGACTTGGCCGACTGGCGCCAGTCGACCGCGGCGCGGCCGTCTTCGGGACGGTGATGTCGGTATTGCCAGAAGGTCTCGCCAATGCCCGAGCGGCGGCGGCCATGCACACCCTGGGCGACCGTCGCAGCAATGCGATCGGCTTCGGCCAGCAGGGCCGGCAGGCGCGCAGCCGCATCCTCACCCTCGTGACGCAGGGCGACGACGCGGCGCTCGGTATTGCGGTCTGCGCCCTGGACCATGGATCAGGCCGCCTGGTCTGCGAGCGTCTTGATCAGGCCTTCCAGCGTATGACCGTCGGCGCGCGCCGCGAAGGACAGCGCCATGCGGTGCTTCAGCACCGGTTCGGCCAGCGCGGCGACGTCCTCGGTGGACGGGGCAAGCCGTCCGCGCAGCAGGGCGCGGGCGCGGCAGGCCAGCATCAGCGCCTGGCCGGCACGCGGGCCGGGACCCCAGGACACGCCGTCGCGCACGGCCGGGACATCGCTCTCGTCCGGGCGGGCCGAACGCAGCAGGTCGAGGATCGCGTCGAGCACGCGCTCGCCGACCGGCAGGCGGCGCACGAGCGATTGCAGTTTCAGGATCTCGTCCGGGTTCAGCACTTCAATCGCTTCGGCCTGTTCGGCCCCCGTCGTCGCCAGCAGCACGGCGCGTTCGGCCTCGCGCTTGGGGTAGGGGATGTCGACGCGCAGCAGGAAGCGGTCGAGCTGGGCTTCGGGCAGCGGATAGGTGCCCTCCTGCTCGATCGGGTTCTGGGTGGCCAGGACGTGGAAGGGCCTGGGCAGGTCGTGGCGCTCGCCGGCGACGGTGACATGGCTTTCCTGCATGGCCTGCAGCAGCGCGGCCTGGGTGCGCGGGCTGGCGCGGTTGATCTCGTCGGCCATCAAGAGGCGGCAGAAGACCGGGCCCGGCAGGAAGCGGAAATGCCGCTTGCCGTCATCGCTCTCTTCCAGGATTTCCGAGCCGAGGATATCGGCGGGCATCAGGTCCGGGGTGAACTGGATACGCTTGGTGTCCAGGCCGGTGGCCGTGGCGATCGTCTGCACCAGGCGCGTCTTGGCGAGGCCCGGCGCGCCGACCAGCAGGGTATGACCGCTGGCGAGGACAGCGGCGAGACACAGCTCGATCTCGTCCTCGAGCCCGAAGATCACCCGGCCGATGCTCTCTTTCACCGCCTTGAGACGTTCCGTCGCGGCATCCGCCTCGGCAATCAGTTCTGCACCGGGTTCATTCGTCTCGGTCATCGTCCTACATTCCTTTGCGATACAGATACGATCCATTGGCCATATGCTCTTTACGAGCATGGCGTTGCACACGAAAGCTGTCCATGCCCTCCACACCTCCGACCCGCGATCCGATGCAGTCGCTCCTCGATGCCGCCCGCCAGGCTGGCGACGGGCTGCCGCCGGTGGACAAGTGGCATCCCGACTATTGCGGCGAGATGGACATGGTCATCAAACGTGACGGGTCTTGGTGGCACGAAGGCACGCGCATTACACGTGACCGTCTTGTAAGACTGTTTTCCACGATCTTGCGGAAAGATGACGATGGCATTCACTACCTCGTGACCCCGGTCGAGAAGATCGGCATCGAGGTCGAGGTCGCGCCCTTCATCGCCACGCGGGTCGATGTCGTCGGCGAGGGCAAGGACCAGTCGCTGGTCTTTACCACCAATGTCGGCGATCTCGCCGAGGCAGGGCAGGACCATCCGATCACGGTCGAAGTCGATGAAGAGACCGGCGAGCCGACGCCGCTGGTGCGGGTGCGCGGCAAGCTGGACGCGCTGATGGCACGTCCGGTCTTCTACGAGCTCGCCGAACGGGCGGTCGAGCATGAGGGTGTGATGGGCGTGTGGAGCGGCGGCGAATTCTACCCGCTGGGGGCGGTGTGATGGAGAGCGCCGACAGGCTGCTGGCGCTTTTGCGCGACCGGCTGGACCCGGTGGATGCGCCGGCCACGCCGCCGCGATTCGGCGATGGCGATCTCAATGGCGGCCTGCCGCTGCGCGAGACGGCGACGACGGCGCTGCGCAATGCCGCCGTGCTGGCGCCGCTGATCGTACATGACGGTCCGCCGCGCCTGCTGCTGACCGAACGCGCGGCCCATCTGGCCAAGCATGCCGGCCAGGTCGCCTTCCCCGGCGGCAGTGTCGATCCGACCGGCGAGACCCCGGCCCAGGCCGCCGTGCGCGAGCTGGAGGAGGAGGTCGGTATCGGTGCCGGGCATGTCGAGCTGATCGGCCGCTTCGATGGCTATGAGACCGTGACCGGCTTCCACGTCACGCCCTTCGTGGGCGTGCTGAAACCCGGCTATGTCCTGCGTCCCGATCCGGGCGAGGTGGCCGATGTGTTCGAGGCGCCCTTCGATTTCCTGATGGACCCGGTCAATCACCAGCGCCATTCGCGCGAGTGGCAGGGGCACCGGCGGCACTTCTACGCCATGCCCTGGGAAGGCCGCTATATCTGGGGGGCGACTGCAGGCATGCTTAAATCCCTGCACGACCGGTTGTATGGTTAGCTCATGATCCGCATCACAATTATCGAAATCGCCTCCTTCTTCCTGCCCTTCCTGCTGTTCTTCATCTGGCGGTGGCAGACACGGTCCGACGTCAAGCTGACGGCCACGCCGGCGCTCAAACTGGGTGTGGCCGGAGCCGTGCTGGCGATCGCGGCGATGATCGCCCTGGCCATGTTCGACGCCTCGCGCGGCGGGCATGAGGGCGACCGGTATGTGCCGCCGCGTGTCGTCGATGGCCGGGTCGTGCCGGGTCATTTCGTTCCGGCGGGCGACGCGGAGAGCGACGAGGCGGATACGCCGGAAACGGAAAACGAAGACACGCCGCAATGACCCGGCCGCATCTCGATCCCGCCCGGCAGACCTGGATGCAGGCGCCGGAGACCGTCGCCGTGATGGAAGCCCTGGACGCGGCCCGGCCCGGCGGCAGCCGTTTTGTCGGCGGCTGCGTGCGCAATGCGCTGCTGGGCGAACGGGTGGCCGATATCGACATCGCCACGCAGCTTCTGCCCGACGAGACCATCGCTGCGGCGAAGGCGGCCGGCCTGAAGGCCGTTCCCACCGGCAAGGCGCACGGCACGATCACCGTCATTGCCGATGGCGTGCCCTTCGAGGTCACGACGCTGCGGCGCGATGTGTCGACCGACGGCCGGCGGGCGGTGGTGACCTTCACCGAGGACTGGGCCGAGGATGCGCAGCGGCGCGATTTCCGCCTCAACGCGCTCTATGCCGATCGCACGGGCGCGGTTACCGACCCGACGGGCGGGCTCGAGGATGTCGCGCCGCGGCGTTTCGTGTTCGTGGGCACGCCGGAGAACCGCATCCGCGAAGACTATCTGCGCATCCTGCGCCTGTTCCGCTTCGAGGCCTGGTATGGCGCCGGCGATCCGGACCCGGCGGGTCTGGCGGCAGCGGCGGCGCTGAAGGACGGGCTTCATAAATTATCGGTCGAGCGTGTCTGGGCCGAACTCAAGAAATTGCTGGCTGCACGCGATCCTCGGGCGGCGCTCGCCGCGATGGCCAAGGCAGGTATTCTGGATTTGATCCTTGGAGTGAACGGATCCTTAAGAGTCCTCGGCGGTATTGTTGATCAGGATGTACAATATGGTCTAGCGCCCGATTCGCTCTTGAGGTTCGTGGCGCTTGCCGATGGCGGACCGGAAAGGATCAGGACCATGGCAGCCAAGCTGAAGATGTCGAACGCAGAGACGCGCCGCCTCGAGGGTGCCGTCGATCCGTCGGCGCGCGAAGACGTCACAAAGGCCTTTTCCGACATGGCCGCCGCCGAACGCGCCATCATGGCGCTGGGCGCCCGCGCTTTCGAGGACCAGGCCCGCCTGCAGGCCGCCGGCGAGGTGGCTCCGCCGCCGCGCGACTGGACCCTGCTCGCCAAATTCGCCCGCGAATGGGCCGAGCCGGAATTCCCGGTCAAGGGCGGCGACCTCATCCTGCTGGGCTACGAGCCCGGCCCGATGCTCGGCGATGCGCTCGACGAACTGAAGGCCTACTGGATCGCCGAACGCTTCGAACCGAGCAAGGACGAGCTGATCGCGCGTCTGAAAACGCACTGATCCCGGGCCTGATCCGAACACGAAAAACCCCGCTGCGGCGGGGTTTTTTGTTGCCCGGACCGGGGAGTGGATCGATAGTCGATACCGCGAAGGACAAGGTGGGGTCGGTTCGGGAAAACCGGCCTCCGGGACAGCTGGAGCGTTCATGAACAAGGGTTTTGCACCGGTCAGCCGGGCGGGATGCGTGGCGATGCTGTTTGCGGCTGCGCTGGCTTCGGGGGTGTGTAGCGCCCGGGCTCTGGCTGGACAGGATGTGATCCGCACCCGCCCGCCGGCTGCCGCCCCGGCAGACACGGGCGGACCGGCCGCTGTCGACGACACGCCTGTCGTTCTGGCCCAGCCCCGGCCCCGGTCCCAGCAGGACCGGCCGGCGCCGGACGGGATCAGCGCCTTGCCGTCGCAGCGGATCTATCTGAGCGATACAGGCGTCGTGGCCCCTCTGGATCTGGAGGCAGCGCCGCGCTGGACGCAGGTGCACATACCGGCCTTTTCCCGGACACCCTGGCCGGTCGTCGGTGCGCCGCTGGAGCTGGTCCGTCTCGATCTGCGGCCGCAGGGACTCTGCCAGGGATATTTTGACCCTGTGCCCCAGTTCTCCGTGCAGGTCGAGACGTCCAGCCTGGTGAGCATTACCAGCGATATAGCGGCGGACACGGTTCTGCTGATCCGGCTGCCGGACGGATATTGGGCGTGCGACGACGATGGCGGTCCGGATCTCAATGCGCGCTTGCTGCTGCAGCTGAGCAGCCTGGACGCTCCGGCGCTCGTCTATGTGGGCTTTTACGAGGGTCTGTTGGCGCCACCGGATGTGCCAGTGATCATCGACCCCGCGCCGCTGGCGTCCCGCTAGCGTGGCACCGGACGCTGCGGTGCAAAGAAGCGGATGATTGGCTTGACGATTTTGGTAGCGCGCCGGGCGTTTTGCGGAATAAACTTCTGTCCGAGCCGGGACGAGCGGCCGGGGCCCCGGGGAGGGCGTCGGTCGTCCAGTGAGACATCTGAAGATGACGACACTCGCTTCCATGATGTGCAGCGCCGTGTTGGGTGCTGTCGTTTTTTCCGCTGCCGGTCAGGCCGACTGTCTGAGCCAGGGGTCGGGATACATGTACACCTACACCACCTGTGTTGCCGGATCGCTGCCCTGTGATGACGGCCGCCTCGGCGCGCGCGGGACACAGGTCCTGATCATTTCCAACGTGTTTCACGACAATGGCGGGAATGGCGAATATCCGAGCTCGGTTTTCTACCGGGAGCTCACCAATCATGGCCTGCCGTCCGCGAGTGCGCGGGAGTCCCATTGCTACAGCTCGGCAGCGGAGGCCGAAGCCGGTCTGCGCGAGCACATGGCGCGCCATGTGAGGCTCAACCAGCAGCAACAGATTTTCCGTATCTCGATGCCGAATACCTGAGCTTGCACAGCTGCCGGCCGTTCAGCGGGATGGGCCGGCGCCAGCATGCCCGGCAATACAAGGAGTTGGATCATGAAAGCTTGGCAAGTGATGGCCGGTAGCGCTCTTGTCGCGTCCGTTCTGGCCGCGGGTGCCGCCGAGGCGCAGAACTGGACCTATGTCGTCTGCTCGCTAGAGACGCACTTCACGGTGCGGGATCCGAGCGGAGTCAGTGATCAGGGGCGCAGTCCGGCCCGCTTCACCTATCGTTTCAACGGGTCGGATTTCGATATCTATTCGGGTGGCGCGATCAGCTGGCGCTCGCAATGCACTCCCGATGAGGAATTTCCGAGCTCCAGCTGCACAATCAATGCGGAAAACGTGATCAGCCGCAGGAGCCGGACCACGCCGGGCGCCGTTGCCCGTCACGATGTCATCATCAACCGGCTGACGGGCGGTATAGTGATCCACAACATCACGGATATTCCGAGCACAAGCACGTCCTTCCGGCATGAGAGTTCAGGTAGCTGCGAGCCCACCACGGACCCGACGGCCGGACAACGGCGTTTCTAGGCGGCGTGGCCGTAAGATCCCGCATCCTTGCGGGGTGCAAGTCCGCCCGAGGTTTTGCTCCTAGATATCCAGATCGAGATACATCGCGGTGAAGGCCAGCGGTCGACCAGCGCGTGCGCCAGGATCAGCGGCCAGAGATTGCGCTTGAAGACGAGGTAGAGCGTGCCCAGCACGACCCCGATCATGCCGGTCATCACCGGCAGGCGCCGATCGCGGCGATGAGACGCGGGCTACGACTGCCCCCGCGGGCGATCCGGGGCAGGGGCCGGGAGCAGGATGCCGGCATGGCGGACATCTCCTGTCTTTCGAGGCAGAAGATGCCCGCCGCCGGTGTTTTGGACGCGGCTGTTCTGGATGCAGGCTGTGCGGTGCGGTGTCCTATCGGCCCCACATCGCCTGCTCGCCCTCTTCCACACGCTGCATGGATTGCGCGTAGGAGGCGTTGATCGAGACGCGGATATTCTGCTCCGCCGGGCTTTCCGCCGAGGTGCGCACCTCGTGCTCGATGCGATTGGCGATCTCGAACTCGATCCGCTGGCGTTCCTCGGGCGGCAGGGCCTTGAGCGTGTCCTCGGTCATGCCCTGTTCTTCCAGGTACATGGCGCGGACCTGCTCGGCCGGGCTCATCCGGGCCCATTTGAGGAATTCCTCGACCACGCCGCCGCCCAGGTTGGAACCGGGCGGCTGCTCGCCGCCGGACTGGCCGGGTGGTGCGGCTTCGGCAATTTTCTGGCTGGCCTCGGGCGGCAATTCGGCCGCTTCGGGCGGGATGGCATCAAAACCTTCCGTCGGACGGGTTTCTTCCTCGGCCTCGGGAGAGCGGGCGCCCGGCCATCTCGGGGCCGGTTGTGACAGGGCGTCGATATAGGACACGCGCTGGGCTCCTCGTCGGTAGGCCCCGGCGCGGGATTCGCACGGGGCACTGCCTGCCTAGCAGGAGCGGTGCCAGCGCAGAGGCCAGTCATAGCGTATGACCTCCCGCCAGGTGGCAGATATTGCCCGGTTTTTTCTTCCTTCTGGCAGGATCTGCCGGGCTGCCGCTAGGGCCATTTCGCCTCGGGCGGCATCGAGGACAGGATCGACTTCACATTGCCGCCGGTCTCGAGGCCGAACTTGGTGCCGCGGTCGTAGAGCAGGTTGAACTCGGCATAGCGGCCGCGGCGGACAAGCTGCTCCTCGCGGTCTTCCGGCGTCCAGGTTTCGCCCATGCGCCGGCGCACGAGTTGCGGATAGATGTCCAGGAAAGCCAGGCCGACATCGCGGGTGAAGGAGAAGTCGCCATCCCAGTCGCCGGTATTGTGGCGGTCGTAGAAAATCCCGCCGATACCGCGCGGTTCGTCGCGATGGGGCAGGTAGAAATACTCGTCGCACCATTTCCTGAAGCGCTCATGGAAATCCTCGCCATGGGCGTCGCAGGCGGCCTTGCAGGCGGCGTGGAAATCCTTCGCGTCGGGGTGCGACTGGCTGCGGTTGCGGTCTAGCACGGGGGTGAGATCCATGCCGCCGCCGAACCACCACTGGGTGGTGGTGATGAAGCGCGTATTCATGTGCACCGCCGGCACGTTGGGCGACCACATATGGGCGATCAGCGAAATGCCGGTGGCAAAGAAGCGCGGGTCGTCTTCGGCGCCGGGAATCTGCTGGCGGAACAGGTCGGAGAATTCGCCCTTCACGGCAGAGACGTGGACGCCGACCTTCTCGAACAGCCGGCCCTTCATCAGGCCCATGCGGCCGCCGCCCTCATCCTTAGATCCGTCGCCGCGTTTCCAGTCCTCGAACACGAAACGCCCGGGCTCGCCGGGATAGAGGTCGGACGGGGCCTCGTCTTCCAGACGTTCGAATTCGGCGCAGATCCGGTCGCGCAGATCCTCGAACCAGGCCTGGGCGGACTGGCATTGCAGGTCGGAGCCGGCGGAGGCGGGTTTGGGTTGGTCGGTCATTTGATCTGTCGACAATCCTTCGACGTACGAACGCTACAGGGCGTCTGGAATTGCACGTCATGCGGCGATAATCCAGATTGATCGCGGGATCGTTGATCGGGAGGATGCAGTGCCTGAACCGGCGAAAGCGAACAACAGGCGGGCACAGCACGTCGCCTACGGCACGTTCGCAACGGCGCTCGTCAGCCTGCTTGCGCTTTATTCGGCTTTCTGGTCGGGCCTTGTGCTGCTGGCCTGGCTGGGGATCACACCGGAGCGCGTGTTCCAATTGGACGTTTCTGACGCCCTGTCTCTTCTTCCGGTCTGGACACGCCTGGCCCTGTGGCTGTGGACGACTCTGCTCATGGCTGCGCTCGTCGCGGTCCTGTTCCGGCGGAAGGGGGCTGTGGTGTTGCTGGCGAGCGCCATCATTCCGCACCTCGCGGCCTTTCTCACGCTGAGTGCCAATCCCTATTATGACGGGACCTTCGGCTATCTGAACATCGCGCTGGAGGTCTTCGTCGTCTATTGGCTCGCGCGTCAGGCGATGCAGGTCTCCGCATCCCGATAGGACTGCCGGCCCCCGGCTCGCCGCAATGAAGCGCGGCGGGCGCTTCGTCCTCGAGGCGTTCGGACTTGGTGCAGATACGGTCGCGCAGGTCCTCGAACCTGCCCTGAGTGAAGGCACACTGGATATCCGAGCCGGCGGCGAGGGCGAGCTCCGCATTGCGCGACCGGATGCCACCGGTCAGCGCCGCCAGGTCGGGAAGGCGGCCTCGATTTCGGCGATGCGGATCCGTGTCTGCTGGCGGATACGGTCGGCGAGCGACTGGACATAATCCATGTTCTCGCCCTCATACCCCTCATACTGCTTGGCCAGTACGGCGACTTCGCCAATGTCGCGCAGATGGGTGATGCGGTCGCGGCTGATCATGCCCAGCGTATAGCCCAGCAGACGGTTCATCGCGCTCTGGTTGGCCTGCTTCCAGTCGCCGGACACATTGCTGAGCGGAGCGTTGAGGGAGGGGGCGAAGCGGATCGTCTGGGTGCCGGTCTTGCCTCGCGAGCGGTCGCGCACTGTGACCGGGAAATTCACCGCGCTGAATTCGGCATCATAGCTCAGCCGGGCACCATTGCTGCAGGCCCCTTCGGCAATCCAGGCGAGCGCGTGGTCGGACAGGCCGGTGACGTCGCCACCGCCGCCGACCGAGCCGTGATCGCCGGGAAACCAGAGCTGCTGGTAGGCATCGCGGCCGCGCCCGTCGCTTTCGGCTTCGGTCTGCAGCGCCGCCATCTTGCCGGCGTCGAACAGGGCAGGCCTGAAGGCGGCGCGCGGTTCGTCCAGCGCCACGGCGTGGCGGGCCCGCTGCACGATGCGGGAAAGCTTGAGATCGTGGAAGCCGTGATCCTCGGCCTTGCCGGCCATGGCATTCCACACGCCGGGCACGCCGTTCTGGCCGACCGTGTCCCAGACGCCCAGATAGCTGACCATGATCTTCTGGTCCGGATTGTCGGCCTGCAGTGACAGGTCGGCGGCGGTATCGATCCACCAGCCGGGATGATTATAGGTGCGGCGGAACTCGATGCTGTCGGGATGGTCGGGTTTGCGCCGCTTGTCCTTGTAGAGCATCAGCGCGTCGTCGACATAGGGCGCCGCATCGCGCCGCAGGATGCCGCAATTCCTGATCATGCCGACCAGCGAGCGCGCCGTGTAGGCGCCGCGCGAAAAGCCGAACACGAAAATCTCGTCGCCGGGATCATAGTTGAAGACGAGGAAGGAATAGGCATCGACGATGTTCTGGATCAGTCCGTCGCCGAAACCGCCGCCATCCAGGCTCTCGCCTTCCAGCGTGCCGACGCCCTCGTCGTAGAAGACGACCTGTTTGACCGGATCGGCACCGTCGCCGGCATCGCCCTCCGGATGGATCGACTGGGCGAGCTTGACCACATTCGTCACCGGGCGGGACTTGTAGTCCAGCTCGTTCCAGGTGCCGTCACAACAGATCACGATACGCTTGTGCCGCGCCATCTCACCCTCCAGAGCCGTGCCGGACATGCGTGAAATGCTACTTCAGATGGAAGCGGCGTTCAAACGGATTCACGGGTTGTTCCGGTGCTGCCGGCTTGCCTCCGCCAGCGCGATCCCTGCGCTCATCGCGACATTGAGCGAGCGCATGTCCGCGCGAATCGGAATCCGCACGCGACAATCCGCCGCGGCGTGGATCGCCTCCGGCACGCCGGCGCTTTCCCGGCCGAAGAGCATCCGGTCGTCCGGCTCGAAGGCGAAATCCCACAGGTCCGTCGCACCCGCAGTCGTGAACAGGACGAGGCGGCCCGCACCAGCTTCTGCACTTTCTGTGTAGGTATTCCAGCTGGCATGGCGCACCGGCGCAATGGCCGCGCCATAGTCCATAGCGGCCTTGCGAATTCCCTTGTCCGTCAGGGGAAAGGCGCAGGGCTCGATAACGTCCATTCCGGCCCCGAAACAGGCCGCCGTCCGCATGGAAGCCCCAAGGTTTTGCGGAATATCCGGTTGAAAAAATACGATCCGCATTCTAAGCCGCGCACAGACTGGAGCCATCTGTCTGCATGCGGCATTGCGCCGCCTACTGGTCAGTGGGTCCGGGATTAGTTTATACCGCGTCAAACCCCGTCTTGGACGGGGTCGTCAAGATTGACGCATGTTTCTGGGGCAGGGCCCGGCTTTGTGCAGGCCCGTTATAGACAAGAGAAGAGGTCGGCTCGTGACGGAAGAGAACGGCGCGCCTGGCGGACACGGTGAAGAACCGACACGCCGCGACTTCATCTATATCGCTGCAGGCGGCGCGGCCGCTGTCGGTGGCGGTCTCGTGGCCTGGCCGTTCATCGATCAGATGAATCCCGCAGCGGATACGCTGGCGCTGGGATCCATCCGGGTCGATGTCTCGCTGGTCCCGGTGGGATCGGAGATCACCGTCATGTGGCGCGGTGGCCCGGTCTTCATCCGGCACCGGACCGAGGAAGAGATCGCGGAGGCCCGCTCGGTCGAGCTGAACGCGCTCCCGGACGAGGACGCCCGCAATGACAACCTGCCGGCAGGCATTCCCGCCGTTGACGCCAACCGCGTCCTGCGCCCGGAATACCTGATCGTGAAGGGCAATTGTACGCACCTCGGCTGTGTGCCGCTGGGTCTTGGCGCCAATACCGGCGACTATGACGGCTGGTACTGCCCCTGCCACGGTTCGCACTACGACACCTCGGCCCGGATCCGTCGCGGACCGGCGCCGGAGAACCTTCCGGTTCCCGACTATTATTTCGAATCGGAAAACACGGTGAAGATCGGCCTGTCGCCCGACGAGGCAGCTGTCTCGGGATGGCAGGTCGCTGACGCTTCGGGGGCTGCGGCATGAGCGGACATTCGACTTACGAGCCGAAGACCGGAATCGAGAAATGGCTCGACTCCCGTCTTCCGATCATCCGCCTGGGCTATGACAGCTTCGTCGACTTCCCGACGCCGCGGAACCTGAACTACTGGTGGACCTTCGGCGGTATTCTCGCCGTCTTCCTGATGATCCAGATCATCACCGGCATCGTGCTCGCCATGCACTATGTGGCGCACGAGGACATGGCCTTCCAGTCGGTCGCCCGCATCACCCGCGACGTGCCCTTCGGCTGGCTGATCCAGTCGATGCACGCCAACGGCGCGAGCTTCTTCTTCGTCGCCGTCTACCTCCACATGTTCCGGGGTCTGTACTACGGATCCTACAAGGCGCCGCGCGAGGTCCTCTGGATCCTCGGCGTCGTGATCTACCTCCTGATGATGGCAACCGCCTTCATGGGCTACGTCCTGCCGTGGGGCCAGATGTCCTACTGGGGCGCCATGGTGATCACCAACCTGATCGGCGCGCTGCCCTTCGTCGGCGACGCGATCCGGGAATGGCTGTGGGGCGGTTTCTCGGTCGGCCAGGCCACGCTGAACCGCTTCTTCTCCCTGCACTACCTGCTGCCCTTCGTGATCGCCGGCGTTGTCGGCCTGCACATCTGGGCGCTGCACGTGCCGGGCAACGGCAATCCGGCCGGTCTGGAAATCAAGGACCCGAAGAAGGACGCGCTGCCCTTCCACCCGTACTACACGGTGAAGGACGGCTTCGCGATCATCGTCTACCTGATGGTCTTCGCCACCTTCGTCTTCTACATGCCGGGCGTGCTGGGCCATGCCGACAACTATATCGAGGCCAACCCGCTCTCGACGCCGGCGCATATCGTGCCTGAATGGTATTTCCTGCCCTTCTACGCGATCCTGCGCGCCATCACCTTCGACATCGGCCCGATCGATGCGAAGCTGGGCGGCGTGCTGGCGATGTTCGGTGCCATCGCGATCCTCTTCGTCCTGCCCTGGCTGGACACGTCGAAGGTTCGCTCCATGCGCTACCGTCCGCTGACCCGCTGGTTCTTCATCTTCTTCGTGATTGCGGCACTGGGCCTTGGCTGGTGCGGCGCGAAGAACCCGGACGATCCGTTCATCGGCGGCCTGAAATTCGTGCACCTGGCGCAATTCCTGACGGCTTACTACTTCGCCTACTTCATCGTCATCCTGCCGGTGATGGGCATTGTCGAGAAGCCGAAGGACCGTCCGGCGTCGATCGAGGCGTCCGTCCTCGGTGAAGACAAGTCCTAAGGGAGCGACGAGATCATGATGATGACCCGTATTTTCGCCGCTGCCCTGGCAGCTGTCGGCCTCTCGGCCACGGCGGCGCTGGCCGTCGAGGGCGACGCCCACGCACCGGAAAACTACGCCTGGGAATTCGAGGGCCCGTTCGGCACGTTCGACCGCAATGCGGTCCAGCGTGGCTACCAGGTCTACCAGGAGGTCTGCGCCTCCTGTCACTCGATGAACCTGATGCGCTTCCGCAATCTGGGCCAGAAGGGCGGTCCGTTCGAGTCGGAGGAATATCCGAACCCGAACGACAACCCGATCGTGATGCAGATCGCCGCCGGCTACCAGGTCGAGGACGGTCCGAACGATGACGGCGACATGTTCATGCGCGACGGTCTGCCGTCCGACGCCTTCCCGGCGCCGTTCGAGAACGAGCAGCAGGCCCGGGCCTCCAATGGCGGTGCCTATCCGCCGGACCTGTCGCTGATCGTCAAGGCGCGTTCGGGCGGTGCGGACTATATCCGCTCGCTGCTGCTGGGCTATGAAGAGGCTCCGGAAGACTCCCATCTGTCGCCGGGCCAGTATTACAACGCCTATTTCGCCGGTGGCGCGATCGCCATGGCACCGCCGCTGGTCGATGACATCATCTCCTATGATGACGGCACGACGGCGTCCATGGAGCAGATGGCCGAGGACGTGGTGACCTTCCTCACCTGGGCCGGCGATCCGCACATGGAAGAGCGCAAGCAGATGGGCGTGATGGTGCTGATGTATCTCTTCATCTTCGCCGTCCTGGTCTATCTGGCCTACCGCCAGGTCTGGCGGAACGTGAAGCACTAGGCGTTGCGCCTGGCACCGGATTGAAGAGGCCGCGAGCGGAAACGTTCGCGGCCTTTTTTGTTTTGCAAACGACACCAGGCTTCCCCTGCGAAAGCGGGGGAAGTGGCCGAACCCGGCCCCAGGCCGGTTGAGGTCGATGGGGGTAAGTCTGCCCGCTGCTGCGCTCTGCGGTGCTCCGCACCGCCCCCTCAGTCCGCTGACGCGGACAGCTCCCCCGCAAGCGGGGCGAGCCCCTGGGATCGCGAAGAAAGGAAGACAACATGACACACTGGAAGCTCGGCATTATCGGCGGCTCCGGCCTCTATGCGCTGGAAGGTCTGGAGTCCGTCCGCAGCGAGACCGTCGAGACGCCCTGGGGCGCCCCCTCGGCGCCCCTGACGCACGGCACGCTGAACGGCGTCGAGCTGGTCTTTCTGCCGCGCCACGGGGCCGGGCATCGCCTGTCACCGTCGGACATTCCCTTCCGTGCCAATATCGCGGCGCTGAAGATGGCGGGCTGTACCGACATCGTCTCGATCTCGGCCTGCGGCTCGCTGCGCGAGCATCTCGCGCCGGGGCATTTCGTGATCGTCGACCAGTATGTCGACCGTACCGATGGCCGCGCGCGCAGCTTTTTCGGCGCGGGCTGTGTCGCACACGTGCCCATGGCCCAGCCGGTCTGCGCCCGCCTGGCGGGGCTGATCGGCGATGCCGGCGAGGCGGCCGGCGTGCCGGTGCAGCGCGGCGGCACGTATATCACGATCGAGGGGCCGCAATTCTCCACCCGCGCCGAGAGCGAGCTCTACCGGCACTGGGGCATGGACGTGATCGGCATGACCAACATGCCCGAGGCCCGGCTCGCGCGTGAAGCCGAGCTGCCCTATGCCTCGATCGCCATGGTGACGGATTACGACTGCTGGCGTGATGGCGAGGAAAGCGTCGACGTGGCCGCCGTGCTGCGGGTGATGCGCGACAATACGGTCAAGGCCAGGGCCCTTTTGACGCGCCTGACGGCCATGCTGGCCGGCCGCGAGCGCGCGCCGGACCCGGTCGATACCGTGCTCGACACCGCGATCATCACACCGCCGGAGGCGCGCGACCCCGAAATCGTCGCCCGCCTGCGCACGATCGCCGGACGGGTGCTCTGAAGCGTGATCAGGGGTTCACCGGTTCGATCACGCGACCGCTCAAGTCGAGCGTGATCCGGTGAAGCGGGAAACGATCCTGCTCCGGCGAATATCTGGACGGATCGCACGCGGCGGGACTAGACTTGCTGCATGTATCGTTTCGTCCTGACTGTCCTCTTCGCGGCTCTGACCCTGGGGCCGCAACCGCGCGCCGAGGCCAGCGACATTGTCAGCTTCCGCGCTCTGGACGAGCAGACCTACGACATCTCGCGCGAGAGCGTCGTCCAGCTCCTGTGTCATGAAGAACAGAGCGGCCGGTATTATCTCAGCCGTGCCGTCGTGCTCGACGCCCGTCCCGGGGCCCGGCCGCAATTCGACATACTCCTGGCGACCCGTCATGCCCTGCAGGGAAGGAACGGCCCGCGCACCTGCCACGTGCGCGGCGTTCCGGAGTGGGTGGGAGAGATCGTGGACGTGCGCACTGGCACACCTTCCGAAGACAGTCATCCGCAGTTCAGCGCGGACTGGGCCATTTTGCGCACCCGCCGCCGTTTGCCGGACGAGACGCCGCGGCTTCGTGTTCTGGCGGCCGAAGGCATCGACCAGGGCGAGGTCTCGCTGCTGGTGCGTCCCGTCGACCGGGCACCCTGCGATGTCCGGCAGTCGCCGCCGGCCTTTTCCGATCCGGGACTTCTGATCCACGGCTGCCGGTCGCGCCAGGGCCTGTCGGGCACGCCGCTGGTCGTGCAGATCGATGGCGAACCCTTTGTGGTGGCTGTCCATGTCGGACACACCATTCCGTTCGGCGAGACCCAGGACTCCTACGGCATCGCGCGCCGCCTGAATGGTGAATTCCTCACCACCCTGGCCGAGTATCTGCACGAACTGGCCATTCCCTAGCCGCAGGCCGCCCTTTCCCCGCGCCGCGGCCTCGTCCATAAAGGCCGCACGGGCAAGGACGAAGGGGACACCATGATCACGGTGGTTGCACTCAGCTGGGCGGTCGCGGCCGTCCAGATGCCGGAATTCACGCCGCCGCGCCCGGCGGTGGAATGCTCCGAACACCTCACCGACTGGCCGGCCCGGCGCCGGTGCCTGCGCGGCCTGCTCGACGACGCCGAAGCGGCCCTTGAGCGCGCCGCGGACGCCGCCCTCGAGGAAGCCCGCGAATCCGACTTCGACTCCGGTGGTCATTTTGGCGCCGAAGCGCATTTCGAGGCCGCCCAGACGGCCTGGCACGCCTATCGCGATGCCGAATGCGACCGGCGTACCGCGCTGATGTTCATCGGCGAGGACAGCCGCGAGGAGATCGGCCTGGACTGCCGCATCACCCTGACCCGGGCCCGCACACAGGAACTGGAGACGATGTGATGGACCGGCCGGTCCTGCATATCGGCAACAAGCGTTACTCCAGCTGGTCCTTGCGGGCCTGGCTGATCCTGCGCAAGGCGGGCATCGATTTCGACGAGGCCCTGGTGCCGCTCTACACGCCGCAGACGCGGCAGGCGGTGAGCGATCTGTCGCCGGGCGGCAGCGTGCCGGCCCTGACCACACAGCACGGCACTTTCTGGGATTCGCTGGCCATTGCCGAATGGGCGGCCGAGCGGGTGCCGGGCCTTTGGCCGGAGCATGAGGGCCGCCGGGCCCTGGCACGCGCTGCCGTTTGCCGCATGCATGCCGGTTTCACCGCCCTGCGCGGCCAGTGCGCCATGGACATTGCGCGCACGCCGCAGGCGGTCGCTCTCAATGCCGATACCCGTGCCGATATCGCCGCCATCCAGGCGCTGTGGAATGATGTCGGCAGTGTCGACGGACCCTGGCTGTTCGGCCGCTGGAGCATCGCCGACGCCTTCTTCACGCCGGTCGCGGTGCGTTTCTACACCTTTGACATTCCGCTGCATGCCGGCGCCCAGGACTATTGCGATAAGCTGCTGGCCGATGAAGACTATGCCGCGTGGCGCAGCGCCGCCCTGGCCGAGACCCTGCCGGGCCCGGCAGGCTGAACGACAGCGAACTGGATCTTTCCGCATGGACCTGAAATCCGCCATCCGCACGATTCCGGATTATCCCAAGCCGGGCATCATGTTCCGCGACGTCACCACGCTGATCGGCGATGCGCGGGCCTTCCGCGTCGCCGTTGACCGCATGGTCCAGCCCTGGGCCGGCGCCAAGATCGACCGGGTGGCCGGCACCGAGGCGCGCGGCTTCATCCTGGGCGGCGCCGTGGCGCACCAGCTCTCCGTCGGCTTCACGCCGGTGCGCAAGCGCGGCAAGCTGCCCCACCGCACGCTGATCGAGGAATACGAGCTGGAATACGGCCAGGACGCGATCGAGATCCATGTCGACGCGATCCAGGAAAACGACAGGGTCCTGCTGGTCGACGACCTGATCGCCACCGGCGGCACGGCCGAAGCCTCCATCCGCCTCCTGCAGCGCGCCGGCGCCACCGTCGTGGGCGCGGCTTTCGTCATCGACCTGCCCGACCTGGGCGGCGCGAAGCGCATCGAGGCGATGGGCGTGCCGGTCTCCTCGCTGGTGCAGTACGAGGGCGATTAGGCCGGATCTCACCCCTTCTTCCCGGCTGGGGAGAAGGTGCCGCGAAGCGGCGGATGAGGCGCGCGCGACAGCGCTACAAAGAGTCTTTTGAGTGGGCCGCTCCCGCGGCCGCCCCTCACCTTTGATTCCTCTCCCCGGTGGGGGAGAGGGGCGTTCACTGCACCATTCATCGTCACCCTGACGAAAGTCAGGGCCCAGTTCACAGAACGCGATGGGGGCGAACTCGCACCTGTACCGCTCTGCGGCCACAAGCGTAATCTGGGTCCTGACTGAAGCCTGCGCCCGCGAAAGCGGGTGTCAGGATGACGGTGGTTTGGGCTGAGGCTGGCTTTCCTCCTCATTCCATGGGGAGGGGACCCGCGAAGCGGGGGAGGGGCGCCGCGTCAGCGGCGTAGTCGTCAATGCCAAGCTCTACCGTTTCCCGGCGCTCCGCGCCGGCCCCTTCGACCCCTCCTTCGCCAAGGCTGCGGAGGGGCCACTTCCCCACGAGGTGGGGAAGAAAGAGGCAGCTGCTTCCCCCGTATTTATCCCGGGGCCCGGCGGCGTTTCAGGTGCAGGCTCAACCAGACCCCGGCACGGGGGCCGGGGAAAATGGAGCGGGAGCGGGAAAAGAACCGGCTCTCACCTTGCCTGCATCGACACAGCCCCTAATCTGGGCCCGGTCAGGGGAGGGCACAGCATGTTCGTCGGTCATTACGGTCCGGCCTTTGCCGGCAAGGCGGTGGCGCGTTCGGTCCCGTTGTGGACGCTCTTCCTGGCGGTGCAGCTGGTCGATATCGCCTGGGGCATATTTGTCGCCAACGGCATCGAGCACGTGCGCATCGTGCCGGGCTTTACCGACGCCAATGCGCTCGACCTCTACGACATGCCGATCACCCATTCCCTGCCGGGCGCGCTGGCCTGGTCGGTGGCGGCAGGCCTCGTCTATGCGATCTGGGCGCGGCGCGAGAAGATGCCGGGCGGGCTGGTCGTCGGCGCGGCCGTCCTCTCCCACTGGATCCTCGACCTTCTCGTCCATGTGCCCGACCTCCTGCTCTGGCCGGGCGGGCCGCGCGTCGGGCTGGGCCTGTGGAACAATTACCCCGTCGCCCTGGCGCTGGAGGCCGCGGTGCTGGTCTTCGGCTTTCTGCTCTACATGCGCGTGACCGAGGCAAAGGGCCTGATCGGCCGGATCTGGCCCTGGGTCTTCCTGGGCCTGCTGGGCGTGGCGGAAATCGCCAATCATGGCGGCCCGCTGCCGGAAAGCCCGGCCGCCTTCGGCTATTCCGCCGCCGTGACCTTCCTCGTCTTCACCGGCCTCGCCGCCGTCTGCGACCTGACACGGCGGGCGCGCTAGAAGAGGGGAAATTTGTAAGATGAGCCTTGCCCCGGCAGGGAACTTGGGCAGCCAGCCAAAATTGAGGATATCTAGGATGCTACGACCAAACTCTCGACCGGACGACGTTGCTTGGCTGATGGCTGAGCTGGGGCCGGAGGATATCGAAGGCGCGATAGATGAGTACTGGCAATCAGATAACAAAAAAGTTTGGCTAGGGAATCTTAGAAGTGGACCAAGTAGGCGCTATTTTCTGTACGACAACGGTGAGCATCTAGACGCTAAAGCTATTGTTAAAGCAGCGCTGGTCCGGAAGGGTTACGATGCATCGGAAGTCTATGAGTGGCATACGGACCCCCTGATCGATGTGCTCGAAAAGCTGGGCTTTCCTGTGATCGACGAAAAGGCTTCAGAGGCTGTCGATACATACTCAATGCGCCGATATGAGAGTGTTTTGCGCCTCGCTCGGCAGGGCCAGTCTAGGTTTCGGCAGCAGGCGCTTGAGATTTGGAAGGGGAAATGCGCGATTTCTGGTGTTGCGCACGAGCAGGCTCTTGAGGCTGCTCATGTGAGCCCTCATTCGCAGTATGGTCAGATGACGCGCAAAAACTCGATAATTTTAAGAGTCGATCTTCATCGCCTCTTTGATATTGGCATGATTGCGGTTGATCCGGAAGATATCAAGGTGAAAGTAAACCCAATTCTTGAATCATATCAAGAGTTTGATGGTCGTTCCATTGCTTTGCCAGATTCAGGGCCCAGCCCCGAGCAATTTACAGACAGATGGTCGCAGTTTCTTGCTCTTCAAAATAAATAAAAAGGAGCAGTGCATTTAGGCGATGACCGGCACCTTCTGTGCCACGTTTGCACCCGTACTAAACGCACCGCTCCCCTATTTCGGCTAGTTCGCGATCAGTGCCCGCACATCGGCCGTGGAGGCTTCCAGTGACGGTTCGTGCAGATACATCATGTGACCGGCTTCGTAGTAGCGGAACTGCACGCGGTCCTGGTCGAAGCCGGGCTGGTTGAACATCAGCTCGGCGGCGAAGAAGGGCGTGGCCAGGTCGTAATAGCCCTGGGCGACCAGCACCTTAAGATCGGAATTCTGGCGCATGGCGCGGGCGATCCACGGGGCGACATTGATGTAGTTGTTGTTGCCCGAACGGCCGGCATCCCAGTTCCAGCCGCGTACGCCGCCGATCACCGTGTAGAATTCGGTCATGTCGACGCCCAGCGTGCGGGTGAAATAGTCCAGCATGGCGGCGGTATAGCTGCCATCGATGCCGTAGAAGCTGGGATCGGTTTCCGGATCCTCGCCGACACCGTCAACCTCGACACCGGTGAAGCGGGCGTCCAGACGGCCCACCGACACGCCTTCATCGCGCATCAGCTCGCGCTGGAAGCGGCGCAGCGAGACGCGCATATTGGCGCGGGTGAGGAAGTCTTCCGACAGGCCGGTAAAGCGCGACAGCTCGCGCACCACGCGCGCCTGGCGGTCGGCCGGCAGGGTCACGCCATGCATCAGGGCCGGCATGTATTCCTCGATGGCGAAGGTGCGTGCCTCGGCCAGGAAGGCCTCGAGATCATTATTCCAGGCCGAGCGGTCGACCTGGTTGTGATACCAGGCCGTGGCGGCAAAGCCCGGCAGCAGGCCGACATAGCCGATATCATTGCCCTCGGACGTGTCGTCATAGCGGAAGTCCAGCACGGTCGAGATCAGCGCGACGCCATTGATCGCGACATCGTTATAGCTGCCTTCCAGCTGGTTCAGCAGCGAGCCGATACGCAGCGTGCCATAGCTTTCGCCCAGCAGGTATTTCGGCGAATTCCAGCGCCGGTGCTCGGTCAGCCAGATGCGGATGAACTGGGCCAGGCTTTCGCCATCCTCGTTGACGCCCCAGAAATCGTCGCCCTCGCTCTCGCCCAGCGGACGGCTCCAGCCGGTGCCGACCGGATCGACGAAGACGAGATCGGCCACGTCGAGGATGGAATGCGTGTTCTCGACGATGTTGTAGGGCGCGGCGCCATCGTCCTGCACATTCGGCAGGGCGACGCGCTGCGGGCCGAACATGCCCATGTGCAGCCACAGGCTGGCCGAACCGGGCCCGCCATTGAAGACGAAGGCGACCGGACGCGTGCGCGGGTCGGCATGGCCGTCGGCGATATAGGTGGTCGAGAAGATCGAGGCGGTCGGATTGCCGTCGGCATCGCGCAGATAGGTCTCGCCGGCGGTGACGGTGTAGCGCACGCGCGTGCCGTTGGCGTTGACCTGGCCGGTGCTCTCATAGACGCGCGGCTCGGGGATATCGCCCCCGGAATTCTCCTGCGCCTGAACGGTGGTAGCCAGAAGCACCGCGCCCAGCGCGGCGGTCATCAAGCGGATCATGCCTGTCTCCCCAAATTGACGTCGCCGCGACCCTAAGCGCCAATCCGCCCGGCGGGAAGACCAGGTGTGCGGCGGTAATGTCGGGTGGGTGGAAATAGCGCCTGTCCTCCCTCTCCCCTGGGGAGAGGGATCGAGGGAGAGGGGGGAGGCACAGGCCGCGCGCGGTCTGGCTGCGATCCGGCAATGCCGGGGCTTCCCCCTCATCCGCCCCTTCGGGGCACCTTCTCCCCGGGGGAGAAGGGGGAGGGTGTTCTCACTTCTGCTTCTTCTCCACCAGCAGCGTCTTCGGGCGGCGTTCGCGGGCGGTCTTGAAGAGCTGGAAGCTCTGGTTCACGAAATTGGTGACATCGACGATGGAGCGCATGAAGCTTTCCAGCTCCGGCGTCTTCTCCGCCTCGACCAGGCGCACCGGCGCGGCCGGATCGCCGCCCTCGAAGCGGACATAGAAGAGCGGTTCGCCGCGCTTGAGCACCAGATCCTTTTCCAGATCGTGCCATTCGAACGCCCACATGTGCTGGCGCGGCCAGATGTCGGCGGGGAAGCGGCCGCACAGCATCACGCCCGGCCGGGCCTGGGTCTCGTAATGCAGGAAGGGCGGGAACTGGTTGATGTAGAGCGGCTCGTCGGAAATGAAGACATAGGGCGTGACGAGCTGGATCATCGGCCGCTCGGGATGGCGCCACTCATTGGGCGGCGACAGGACGAGGATCTGCTGCAGACCGGCCGGACGGGTCGAGGCCTGCGGCCCGTCGACATTGGTCAGCTGCATCTGGCCCTGGGCGTTGCGTACCATGCGCAGGCGCAGATCGACCGGGCAGGGGATGGCGAAATGCCGGCGGTCGAACTCGATCGCGGCGGGGCAGGACAGGGCCGATTTCGAGGTCGCCGGCCGTGGATGGTCGAAACTCACCGGTTTCGGCGCGTCCCAGATCAGGCTTGTCTTGTCGTCCTTGAACAGCCAGCCGGCCTTGTAGACCCGGCGCGGCCCGCGATCCGCCTCGTCCTGCATCCGGCGATAGAGTTTCACGAACATGCGGTCTGGCCCCTCCGTCTTCACGCGCCCTGAAAGGCTAGGCCAAAGCCCGGCCGGTTGCGAGACGGGTTTTCAGCATGCCCCGCCGATGCGGGCGATGGAAACGCTGCCTGAGAAACGCTATAGCGCTGGCATGAATTACCGCCACGCCTTCCATGCCGGAAACTTCGCCGACGTGCTCAAGCACTGCGTTCTCGCCCTGTGCCTGGAGCATCTCAAGTCCAAGCCCAAACCCTTCCGGGTGATCGACACCCATGCCGGGATCGGCGGCTATGACCTCGCCTCCAGCGAGGCCGCGCGCTCGCCGGAATGGAAGGACGGGATCGGCCGCCTGCTGAACGCCGATCTGCCCGAGGCTGCTGCCGGGGCGCTGGCGCCGTATCTCGACGTGGTGCGCGCGCTCAATCCGGACGGTATGCGCCACTATCCCGGTTCGCCGGAAATCTCCGCCCGGCTGTCCCGCGCCGACGACCGCATCCATCTGTGCGAGCTGCACGAAGCCGACGCGAAGACGCTGGACGACCGCTATCGCCGCGATGCGCGTGTGAAGGTGGAGCGGCGCGACGGCTACAAGGCGCTGAAAAGCCTGCTGCCGCCGAAGGAAAAGCGCGGCCTGGTGCTGATCGATCCGCCCTTCGAGGATCGCGACGAGCTGGCGCATATGGCTGAGGCCGTCAACGGCGCGTTCGGACAATGGCCGACAGGCACCTATATCTTCTGGCGCTCGCTGAAGAATCTCTGGGCCGCCGACCGGTTCGACAACGGGCTTGCCGAATGGCTGATCGCCGAGAAGGGTATCGAGCCGGAGAAGATCCTGCGCGCCGACCTCTGGGTGCGCGACCTCGCCAGCGAGGGCAAGCTGGCCGGTGCCGGTGTCGTCGTCATCAACCCGCCCTTCACGCTGGAGGAAAAACTCCTCGGCCTCATGCCCTGGCTCGCCGACACCCTGGCCCAGGGCGACGGATACGGCTGGCGCGTCGATGGCGGCCTGACTGACGAGGATGTCGAGGAGGGGCTGGAGGAATAGGGGCGGCGTCCCTGTTCAGCCAGATTTGTTTTCCCCGGACTTGTTCCGGGGCCTGCCAATGCCGATGACCCTGATGGGGATCGGTGACTGAGGGGCAACGCATTCAGAGCGACCTGTCTCCCGTGCCAGACCCCGGAACAAGTCCGGGGGAAGCAGACGGTCGCGAACAAAAAACTCAGGGAAAACCCGTCCTTCCGGGTTGAATCGCCCGCGACCCTTCCCAACTTAGGCGCTCCACGCCATTTTGGCCTCCCTTATCCGGAAGGCGCCTTTCCGCATGTCTTCAATCATATCCATTTCGGGTCTCTCGAAGACCTATCAGGGCGGGTTTACCGCGCTGAAATCCGTCGATTTTGAAATCGAGAAGGGCGAGATCTTTGCCCTTCTGGGCCCGAACGGGGCCGGCAAGACGACGATGATCGGCATTATCTGCGGTCTCGTCACGCCGACGACCGGCACGGTCACCGTCGACGGTCATGACATCCTGCGCGATTTCCGCCAGACGCGTTCGCGCATCGGCCTGGTACCGCAGGAGATGTCGATCGACATGTTCGGCTCGGTGAAGGCGGCTGTGTCGTTTTCGCGCGGCCTGTTCGGCAAGGCGCCGGACCCGGCCTATGTCGAGCAGGTGCTGAAAGACCTGTCGCTGTGGGACAAGAAGGACTCGGAGATCCGCGCCCTGTCCGGCGGCATGAAGCGCCGGGTGATGATCGCCAAGGCGCTCGCCCACGAACCCGACATCCTCTTCCTCGACGAGCCCACGGCGGGCGTCGATGTCGAGCTGCGCCAGAGCATGTGGCAGGTCATCGGCCGGCTGCGCGAGCGCGGCGTCACCATCATCCTGACCACCCACTATATCGAGGAGGCCGAGCAGATGGCCGACCGTGTGGGGGTGATCAACAAGGGCGAGATCGTCGTGGTCGAGGAGACCGGCGCGCTGATGCACAAGATGGGGCAAAAGCGTCTCACCCTGCAGCTGGCCGAACCGCTCACCGAACTGCCCGAGGCGCTGAAGGCCGACGGGCTGGAACTGGCGGCCGATGGGACGGCGCTGCATTTCGACTATGACACCCAGGCCGAACGCACCGGCATCACCACGCTGCTTGCCCGCCTCAACGAGGCCGGCCTGTCCGTGCGCGACCTGGAAACCAGCCAGAGCTCTCTCGAGGAGATCTTTGTCGGCCTGGTGGGAGGCAAGTGATGAATTTCCGCGCAATCGCAACCATCTACCACGCCGAGATGGCCCGCACCGGCCGCACGCTGATGCAGTCGGTACTGGCGCCGGTGATCTCCACCTCGCTGTATTTTGTCGTCTTCGGCGCCGCCATCGGTTCGCGCATCGAGGAGATTGACGGGGTCGGCTATGGCGCCTTCATCGTGCCGGGCCTGGTGATGATGATGATCCTGATGCAGAGCGTCTCCAACGCCGCCATCGGCATCTATTTCCCCAAATTCACCGGCACGGTCTACGAGATCCTCTCCGCACCCGTCTCGGCCTTCGAGATCGTTATCGGCTATGTCGGGGCAGCGGCGACCAAATCGCTCATTCTCGGCGTACTGGTGCTGGCCACGGCCGCCTTCTTCGTGCCGCTGGAGGTGCAGCATCCGTTCGCGATGCTGGCCTTCCTGGTGCTGACTTCGGTGACCTTCTCGCTGTTCGGCTTCATCATCGGCATCTGGGCCGACAATTTCGAACAGCTGAACATCGTGCCGATGCTGATCGTCACGCCGCTGACCTTCCTGGGCGGCAGTTTCTACTCGATCTCGGTCCTGCCGCCCTTCTGGCAGACGGTCACCCTGTTCAACCCGGTCGTCTACCTGATCTCCGGTTTCCGCTGGAGCTTCTACGGCGTGTCCGATGTCGATGTCGGGATCAGCCTCGTGGCGATCCTCGGTTTCTTCCTCGCGTGCCTGGCGATCGCCTGGTGGATGTTCCGCACCGGCTACCGGCTGAAAAACTAGGGCACGCAATGTCACTGCAATACGACATCTATGATGTGTTTACGGGGCACCAATGGGCGGGCAATGCGCTCGCTGTGGTGCATGGCGCAGACGCGCTCGACGATCATGCGATGCAGGCCATCGCCGCTGAATTCAACCTGTCCGAGACGGTCTTCATCACCGAGCCGAAAGGACGCGAGGCCGACTGGGGCCTGCGCATTTTCACGCCGACAAGCGAACTGCCCTTCGCCGGGCATCCGACCGTCGGCGCCACCGTCGCGCTGACCCTGAAGAGCGATGCAAGGGAGGGCGATGTGCGCCGTTTCGTGCTGGAGGAAACCGTTGGCGACATCACTGCCGACGGCCGCCGCAACGGGCCGCGCCACGGCTCCGCCCGCTTCTTCGTGCCGCGCCTGCCGGAGCAGATCGGCGATCTGCCGGAGTTTGACGGCATCGCCGCCGCGCTGGGGCTGAAACCGGGCGATCTGATGGACACGTCGGTGCAGGGCGGTATCTGGTCGGCCGGTGTGCCGTTTGCCATCGTGCCGCTGCGCAATGCCGGGGCCCTGCAGTCGATCGCGCTCGACCCTGTCGCCTTTGCCGACGTGTTTGGCGGCGAGCGGCCGGTCGGGGTCTATTGCGTGGTCAAGTCGAGCGAGACCGAACACACGACCGACTGGCGGACGCGCATGTTCGCACCGCATCTGGGCATCATGGAAGACCCGGCGACCGGTGGCGCCGCCGCAGCCCTCTCCGGCCTGATCGCCGAACAGGCCGGGCTGGGCGATGGCGAGCATTCGGTCAGCCTCTATCAGGGCGTCGAGATGGGCCGGCCCAGCCATATCCGCCTGCGCCTGCGTATCGAGGCCTCACGGCTCACCGAGCTGATGATCGGCGGCGATGCGGTGAAAGTCGCCGAGGGCACCCTGCTGCTCGATCAGTAGGCGTCCTCGCCGGCCTCCCACCAGGGATACCAGGACGGCATGTCTTCGGAGACGCGCAGCGGGAAGTCCGGCTGGCGCTTCTCCAGGAAGGACATCACGCCTTCCTTCGCGTCGGCGCCCATGCCGGCATGGAGAATGCCCTGGGTTTCGATGCGGTGGGCCTCCATCGGATGCGCCGCCCCCAGCATGCGCCAGGCCATGCGGCGCATCAGCGACACCGAGACCGGGGCGCACTTGTCGGCGATCAGACGGGCCCGCTCGCGCGCTTCCGCCATCAGGTCTTCCGCCGGTACGACCCGGGCTACCAGCCCGCTCTCGAAGGCTTCGGCGGCGTTGAAGGTCCGCCCGGTCAGTCCCCAGTCCATCGCGGTGGAAATCCCCACCACGCGCGGCAGGAACCAGCTGGCGCAACCGTCCCAGACAATGCCGCGCCTGGCGAAGGGGTAGGCGAATTTCGCCTCCATCGAGGCCAGCCGGATATCCATCGGCAGGATCATCGTCGCCCCGATGCCGACCGCCGCGCCATTGATGGCGCCGATCACCGGCTTGACGCTGTCCCAGATGCGCAGGTTCAGCTTGCCGCCCCTGTCGCGCCATTTGGGATCTTCCGGATCGAATTCCCCGCTCTGGGTTTCGTCGGCGACCCGGTTGAACGTGTCGGCCCCCGTCGAGAGGTCGGCGCCCGCGCAGAAGGCCGGGGACTCGCCGGTGACGATGACGGCGCGGACATTGTCGTCGCCATCGGCCTCGTCAAAGGCGGCGATGATCTCCTCGCCCATTTCCAGGGTAAAGGCATTCAGCCGGTGCGGCCGGTGCAGCGTGATCGTCGCGATCTGCTCGTCGACCGCATAGCGGATGGTCTCGAATGACATGGGCGTCCTCCCTCTTGCCGCCCAGCATGACCGGCCGGGGCGGGCAGGGCTAGTCTTCCCAGTCCTCGACCACTGCAAACAGTTTGCGGCGCTCGGTGATGTAGACGATCACCAGCGCGATCGCCGACATCGCCGCTTGGCCGGCAATCAGCGGCACGGGCGTGCCGTCATAGAGATGGCCGATATAGCCGCCGATCGCCGCGCCCACCACGCCGGTCACGAAGCCATAGGCCGCCGAGGCCGTGCCGGCGATATGACCCACCGGCTCCATCGCCAGGGCCGAGAAGTTGGCCGCGATCAGCCCCATGAAGGCCATCGCCGAGGCCAGCAGCACCAGGAAGACGTAGAGATTGTCGACGCCGGACATCAGGATGATCGTGTGCACGATGCTGATCACGGTGAAGGCGACGAGGGCGCCGTGCGACAGGCGCCGCTGGCCCACCCGCATCACCAGCCGGGAATTGGCATAGCTGGTCACACCGATCCCGCCCGCAATCACGGCGAAGGCGAGGGGGAAATGGGCGTCGGACAGGCCGAAATGGTCGACAAAGACCTGTTGCGACGTGCCCAGGAAGCCGTAGAGCCCGCCGAAGAAGGGCATGGCGGCCAGCGTATAGCCCACCATCAGCCGGTGACGGGTGGTCTCCATGAAAGTCGAGATGGTCGATTTCAGCCGCAACGGTACCCGGTATTCCGGATGCAGGGTTTCGGGCAAGCGCATGTGCAGCCAGGCGATCAGGCCGATGCCGAACAGGATCAGGAAGCCGAACACCCAGCGCCAGGGGGCAAAGGTCAGGATGATCTGGCCCAGCGTCGGGGCCAGAACCGGCACGGCCATGAAGGCGGTCATCACCATCGACATCACCTCGGCCATGCGCCGGCCGGAGGTGAGGTCGCGTGCGATGGCCACGCCGATTACACGGCAGGCGGCCGCCGCGGCGCCCTGGAAGAAACGCGCGACCAGCAGCAGGCTGTAGGAGGGTGAGAAGGTACAGATCACGCTCATCAGGATGAAGAAGACGAGCGACCAGATAATCACCGGCTTGCGGCCGAACCGGTCCGACAGCGGGCCGTAGAACAGCTGTGCTGCGCCGAAGCCGGCCAGATAGCTGGTGATCACGAATTGCTGGTCGTTCGCCTGCGCCACGCCGAGATCACCGGCGATATCGTCCAGCGCCGGCAGCATCATGTCGATCGCCAGGGCCACGACGGAGGTCATCGCCACCAGGAGCGCAACGAGTTCGAACAGCGGAAGCGGCAGCGTCTCGCCCGCCGGGCGTTTCGGTGAAGTCATGGCGGTCTCCGGGGATCGGGCGCAGAACAGCGCTCCCCTTCACATGCGACTTGCGGCCTGAAAGTGCAAGTCGTGCGCATGCATGCCTGACCGGCTTATTCGTATGGCGAATAGAAAAGCTGCAGCTGGAAACTCTTGGCGATCCGGTTGGCGCGATCGAGGAAGGCGGCCTTGGCGGCCTCGCTCGCACCGATCTCGTCAAGCGTCTGCTCGAACAGGCCTAGCCAGCGGGCAAAGTGCTCCGGCGCGATATCGGGTTTCAGCTTCACATGCGCCGGCATGGGCCGTCCGGAATAGCCGCCGTCATGGAAGACGATGGCGGACCAGAAGCGCTTCATCGTGTCCAGATGCGGCTCCCACGTGTCGCCGATCGCCTTCTCGAAGATCGGACCGAGATCCGCATCGGCCCGGACATGTCCGTAGAAGGTATCGACCAGATCGGAGACGGTCCGGGCGGTGATGCCCATAGCGGCCGCTTCGGCGCGGGCCGCCTCGCGGGCCTCTGTGGCGCGGAGAGAATAATTCGCAGACATGACGCCTCACTTAGGCAGCTCGGCGTCCGATTGCGATGCGGTGGTCTGACGCAGATCAGACGTTGAAGCGGAAATGCATCACATCGCCGTCCTTGACGATGTATTCCTTGCCTTCCGCCCGCATCTTGCCGGCTTCCTTGGCCGCGCTTTCACCGCCGCAGGCGACGAAATCCTCGTAGGGGATCGTCTCCGCGCGGATAAAGCCCTTCTCGAAATCGCCGTGGATGACGCCGGCCGCCTGGGGGGCGGTCCAGCCTTCGCGGATCGTCCAGGCGCGCGCTTCCTTCGGACCGACGGTGAAGTAGGTCTGCAGGTCCAGGAGCTTGTAGCCGGTGTGGATCAGGCGATCGAGACCGGCCTCTTCCAGGCCCAGCGTCTCGAGATATTCCGCGCGCTCCTCGTCCTCGAGCAGGGCCAGCTCGCTCTCGATCTTGGCCGAGATCACGACGGCTTCGGCGCCTTCTTCCTCGGCGCGCTTGAAGACGAGTTCGGAATAGGCATTGCCGGTGGCGGCGGAGTCTTCATCGACATTGGCGATGAACAGGACGGGCTTGGTGGTCAGCAGCTGCAGGCCGCGCCAGGCCTTGCGCTCTTCCTTGGGCACCTCGGCAAAGCGTGCCGGGCGGCCATTGTTCAGCTGTTCAAGGGCCAGGTCGATCAGGGACAGGGTGGCCTTCGCCTCCTTGTCGCCGGTCTTCGCCTTCTTTTCCAGATTGGCGCGGCGCTTCTCCAGGCTTTCCAGGTCGGCCAGCATCAGCTCGGTCTCGACCGTTTCCAGATCGGCGAGCGGGTCGATCTTGTTGGCGACGTGGGTGACGTCGTCATCGTCGAAACAGCGCAGCACATAGGCGATGGCATCGGTCTCGCGGATATTCGCGAGGAACTGGTTGCCCAGGCCTTCACCCTTGGACGCGCCGGCCACAAGGCCCGCGATATCGACGAAATTCATCCGCGCCGGGATGATTTCCTTGGACCCGGCTATCTCGGCCAGTTTTTTCAGGCGGGGTTCCGGCACGGCGACATCGCCGACATTCGGCTCGATCGTGCAGAAGGGATAATTCGCCGCCTGCGCCGCCGCCGTCTGGGTGAGGGCGTTGAACAGGGTCGACTTGCCGACATTCGGCAGACCGACGATGCCGCATTTGAATCCCATGATGGATGTCCCTTGCTGGTCCGAGCGCGCCTTATAAGAAGAATGGGCCGCGGGGTCGACTGCCGTGTCAGTGGGGGGAGAGGTTTCTTCCCCACGCGTGGGGAAGTGGGCCGATGCGCAGCATCGGGTCGCCGGAAATACTTTCTTCTTTCCCCGGACCCGGTTCCGGGGCCCGGCACAAGAAGGCGTTTGTGTTCAGGCCGTCCGCAATCACAGGCCCCGGCAAACGGCCGGGGAAAGCGTGTCCGGGGTGAAGGCCCCAACCCTTTCGCTGCCGGCCGGTTTCAGCATGCCTGCGCAGATCATCTGCCGGGGCGGAGCTTGTCTCGAACACGATACCGCTGATGCGGCGCCCCTTCGTCTCGCCGCTTGGCGGCGATCCACCTCCCCGTGGAATGGGGAGGAAAAGCAATCGGGCGACCTGCCTAAACCTCGTCCGGCCGTCCGCGCTTTGCCGGCTCCGGTGCGGGCGCCTTGTGCGTCACGCGGGTCTGGAAAGCGTCGAATTCGCCCCTGGCCAGCAGGTCGAGACTGTCGGCGATCGCGTCCAGCAGGTCGATCAGCCAGTCTTCCTCGGACTTGGCGAAGTCGGAGAGGACATAGCCGGTGACCCGGCCCTTGTCGCCGGGGTGGCCGATGCCGATACGGGCGCGGCGGAAGTCCGGGCCGATCTGGGCGGTGATCGACTTGATGCCGTTATTGCCGGCGGCGCCGCCGCCGGTCTTCATGCGGAACTTGCCGGGCGCCAGGTCCAGCTCGTCGTGGAAGACGACAACATTCTCCGGCGGAACCCTGTAGAAGTTCGCGGCCTCGCCGACAGCGTGTCCGGAATTGTTGTAGAAGGTCTGCGGCTTGAGCAGGAGCAGCTTCTGCGAGCCGATCACCAGTTCGCAGGCCTGGCTCTGGAAGCGCTTGCGCCAGGGCCCGGCGCTCCAGGCATGGGCAATCACGTCCAGTGCCATGAAGCCGACATTGTGCCGGTTGCGCAGGTATTTCGGTTCGTAATTGCCGAGGCCGGCGAGGATCATCATCGGCGTCTGCTCCCGTCATTGCGCAGGCCGGATATGAAATCAGCGAAGCCGGGCCCGGCTTCGCTGATTGTACGCTCCAGAAATGTCGCGGCGAGTGATTACGCGTCGTCGCTCTTCTGGTTGATGACTTCCGGCTCGGCCGGGGTCGCATCTTCGTCTTCGGCTTCCGGCGTCAGCACGGCGCGCGAACCCTGCAGGGTGGCGACGGTGAAGTCACGGTCGGTGATGGTGGAGGTCACACCCTTCGGCAGCGGAATGGCCGAGATGTGGATGGAGTCGCCGATATCGAGGCCGCTCAGGTCGGCTTCGATCGATTCCGGGATGGCGCCGGCCGGGCAGTTCAGCTCGACCACGTGGCGGACCACGTTCAGCACGCCGCCGCGCTTGAGGCCCGGGCACTTCTCTTCATTGATGAAGTGGACGGTGACTTCCACGTCGATCCGGGTCTTCTCGGTCACGCGGAACAGGTCAACATGCATCGGGGCGTCGGACACCGGGTGGAACTGGATGTCGCGGGCGATGACCTTCTGGCGCTTGCCTTCGTGCTCCAGCTCCATCATGTGGGAGATGAACTGGCCGGTCAGCAGGGCCTTGCGGATCTCGTTGCCGCGCAGGTTGATGGAGACCGGATCCTGGTCGCCGCCATAGAGGACGCCCGGGACCAGATCTTCACGGCGAGCCGCGCGGGCTGCGCCCTTGCCGGTGCCTTCACGAACGTCGACGTTGAGAACGATGTTGGAGCTCATCGGTCCTGTTCCTTAAATGCAAACGCCGCCTCCAGCCGGATCAAGGCGGGCGGCGATCTGTCATGGCCTCGTGCCACAGTGTTATTTCGAGCGGCGGGCTATAACCGATCCACAAGCGCCGCGCAACCGCGACGGCAGGGAAGAGTCAGCGACTCAGACAATCTACCACGGTGTGAACCGCAAACTGTCTGCATGGGTGGTTTGCACCTCTGCCCACTGTTCCGGCGTGAAACCGACCGGTGCCCCATGCAGGAAGATGTGGTCGTATCCGTCGACGACGTTATTGCCGTCGCAGTCCCGGCCGCTGACGATTGAGGACATCGCATCAACGAGGTCGCGGCCGGAGGCAGCTTCGGCGGCACCTGCCGCGTCTCTCACGGCGTCGGCATCTGCGAGGCCGATAAACCGGTCAACACGTGCAACAACGCCTGTTTGCCGGTCGCGGTAATAGAAGATTCCGTTGCTCGCAGCCGGGCAGGCGGACTCTGCCGGAGATGCACCGGAAGCGTGTTCCTGTTCGGAGTCCTGAGACGCCCATGCATCCTGCAGGATGCCGCCGCAAAGAAGCCCAACGGCCCCCAGCAATAAGGTCCGCACAACCACCATCCGTTTCAATCATCGGTGGGAAAAAACGTACAAGCGGCCTTTGATTGTGTCAATCGAACAGCTTGGAGACCGACTCGTCATTGGCGATCCGGCGGATCGCTTCGCCGAGCAGCGGGGCGACGGAGAGGCGGCGCACCTTTTCGGTCTGGGTGGAATTCGGCGGTTCGAGAATCGAGTCGGTGACGACCAGTTCGCGCAGCTGCGACTTGGCGACCCGGCCCTGGGCATCCTTGGACAGCACGCCGTGGGTGACATAGGCCGACACTTCGGTCGCGCCCTTGGCCAGCAGCGCGTCGGCGGCGTTGACCAGCGTGCCGCCCGAATCGCACATGTCGTCGAACAGGATGCAGCGGCGGCCTTCGACCTCACCGATGATGTTCATCACTTCGGCCACGCCGGCCTTGGGGCGGCGCTTGTCGACGATGGCGATCTCGGCATCGAGCAGCTTGGCCAGCGCCCGGGCGCGCACCACGCCGCCGACATCCGGCGAGACGATCAGCAGATTGTCGGTCTGGTAGCGCCGGCGGATATCGTCCTCCATCACCTTGGTGGCGAAGAGATTGTCGGTCGGGATGTCGAAAAAGCCCTGGATCTGGCCGGCATGCAGGTCGACCGTGAGAACGCGGTCGGCGCCGGCCTTGGCGATCAGATTGGCGACCAGCTTGGCGGAGATCGGCGTGCGGCCGCCGGTTTTCCGGTCCTGCCGGGCGTAGCCGAAATAGGGAATGACCGCCGTGATCCGCCGCGCACTGGCGCGCACCAGCGCGTCGATGCAGATCAGCAGCTCCATCAGATGGTCATTGGCCGGCGAGGAGGTCGACTGGATGACGAAGACGTCTTCGCCCCGCACATTCTCGTCGATCCGCACGAAGATCTCGCCATCGGCGAAGCGTTCGATCTCGCTCGCGCACAGGGGCGCATCCAGGTAATCGGCAATCGCTCTGGCCAACTCGCGATTGGCCGTTCCCGACATCAGTTTCATGGCTGGTGGTCCCCGGCAGTCACACTCGCGCGCTGATTAACAGACGCACGCCGGGGATTGAAGCTGAAATGCTCAGCGTGCGGCGAATCCCGGCGGGGCCGGCAGGCCGTCCGCGTCGAGGCAGACGAGTTTGAACAGCGTGCCCATCTGCTCCGGATCGGTCAGCCGCCAGACCTGGCGGGCGAAGACGGCGCGCTTGTCCGGCGCGGCCTGGCACAGCGCGGCAGCACGCGCTTCCAGCCCCAGTCCGACAAGGAAATCGCCCTGGGTCACCGGACCGCTGACGGTCAGTCCCGCAGCGCGCGCAGCGGCTGCGAGGCTCTCGAAATCGACACGGGCGGTGAGGTCGGCTGTGCCTGGCGCTTCCAGCGGCGGTACTTTCTTATGAGCCTTGACGGCCTGCAGCGTGTCGCCGGTCTCGCTCGTGGCGGGGCCGTAGTCGATGAAGAGGGCGCGGCCGGGTGCTTCGGCAAAGCGGGCGGCCAGCGCATCGACGACCTGGCGGTCGCCGGGCCGCAGCTCGGCCAGGCTGTCCTCGGGCGCATCGCGCAGGCGTTCGGGAATGAGATCCGCATCGGCACCCAGCGGCGGGCCGAGCACGAAGACGAAGGCCTCGTCCGCGTCCAGCCCGATCATCCGCTCATGCCAGTCGTCGCCGCGGCGGATGGCCTGGCGCACGGGCAGGCAGTCGAGGAATTCATTGCCCAGTACGATGGCGGGCCCCGCCGGCACGCTCTCCAGCCGGTCCACCCAGCGGATCTGTGCGCCGGTCGGCCCCAGCGTTTGCGCCTGTACGGCCTTCAGCGCGGCCGAGGCCTCGATCAGCACGACGTGCGCCGCATCCACGAAGCCGGGCACCGTGCGGGCGGCCCGCAGCGCATCCGCCATCATGGTGCCGCGGCCGGGACCCAGCTCGACGAGCTGGAAGGCCGCAGGCTTGCCCATATCCATCCAGGACTGCGCCGCCCACAATCCCATCAGCTCGCCGAACATCTGGCTGATTTCCGGTGCGGTGATGAAGTCCGCCCCGGCGCCGATCGGATCCTTGGTGGCGTAGTAACCCTCGCGCGGATCGAACAGCGCTTCGGTCATGAAGGCGGCGATGGACATCGGACCCGTCTGGCGGATCCGGTCACGCAGGCGGTCGGCAATCATGGCTCAGGCCCTGGCGGCAGCGGCGGGTTTGAGGGCGCGGCGGATCAGCCAGACGCCCGCGGCGATCATCGGCAGCGAGAGCAGCATGCCCATGGTGACATAGCCGCGCAGGGCTTCGGGCATGTGCGCATCCGGCTCGCGCACGGTTTCCAGCAGGGCCCGGAACAGGCCGTAGCTCAACAGGAAGAGACCGGCATTGAGGCCCGGCTTTTCCAGCGAGCGGAATTTCCAGGTCGCGATATTGACGATGGCGAACAGGGCCAGGCCTTCCAGCGCCGCTTCGTAGAGCTGGCTGGGATGGCGCGGTGTGCACAAGGGGTCGGTGGCAAAGCGCAGGCCCCAGGGCAGGTCGGTCGGACGGCCCCACAGCTCACCATTGATGAAGTTGGCCAGCCGGCCGAACAGGAGACCGATCGGGGTCACCACCGCAGCCGCATCGGCGATGCGCATCAGATCCAGCTTTTCGCGGCGGGCGAAGACGAAGAGCGCCAGCGAGACGCCGATCAACCCGCCATGGAAGGCCATGCCGCCATCGGTGATACCCAGCACAATGTCCTGCGGCCGTTCCCAGATCATGTCGGGCATGTAGAAGATGACATAGCCCAGCCGCCCGCCGGCGATGACGCCCAGCGTGGCCCAGATCAGCAGATCGTCCACCTGGGTTTCCGTGAAGGGGGCCTTGGGTTTCTTCGCGCCGGCCGGGTGCCAGATCTGCGGCCGCCGGGCGAGGGCGATCATGTAGCGCCAGCCGAGCAGCAGGCCGGCAATATAGGCCAGCGCGTACCAGCGCAGATCGAAACGCAATTCCATGCCGAACAGGTCGAACGGGCCGATCGTGAACAGGATGGGGTCGATCAGGTCGAAGCTGGGCGGACAGAATTCCATGAATGACTCAGCGGGTTGCGGGTGGCACATGCAGATGTGACGGATCGGCGCGTTGCGCTTTTCCGCCATGGGCCGCATATAGGTGGCCGTTCGTCACTCTAATGGCTTTCTTTGATGCAAACGCGCAACCCGCTTCTGAATGATTTTGCCGATCTGATGACCGACGCCTTCGGCGCCGCACAGGCGATGGGCGAGGAGGCGCGCGCCGTTTTCCGGGCGCGTGCGGATCGCATGATCGCCGACATGGATCTGGTGAGCCGTGAGGAATTCGACGCCGTGAAGGCGGCGCTCGACGATTCGCGGGCCGAGATCGATGCGCTGAAAGCCCGTCTCGAGGCGCTGGAAACGCCGGCCCAGCCGAAGGCGGCGAGCCGCGCGAAGAAGCCGGCCACGAAGGCCCGCGCGCCGAAATCCACGAACTGACACGGCCGCACAGGCCGCTTTTTATTGCGCCTGACGCAGCGCGGTCATACCGTCCATGCACGGTGTGATGTGCAGCGCAGACGAAGGAACGTACTCCATGGACCTCCTGTCAGATGAATTCGCACCCTCTGTGACCGACCCCCTCGACGCGGTCGAACAGGCGGTTATTGCCGAGCAGTATCCTTATGATCGCGACGAGATGGGCGAGCTGCACCTGACGGCCTCCGGCGCGTGGCGCGATCACCAGATCTGGTTCGCCTGGCGTGAAGAGCTCGAAGCGCTGCACATCTGTGCCAGTCTCGACCTGAAAGTGCCCTCCAACAAGTTCCGCGATGTCTGCGAACTGGTGGCGCGCCTGAACGAAAAGCTGTGGCTGGGCCATTTCGACGTCTGGTTCGAGGACGGCTCGATCGTCTATCGCCACGCCCTGTCCCTGCCCAATGGCGAGACCGTGTCGCCGGCCCAGGCGGCCGCCATGATTTCGGCTGCGCGCGAGGCCGGCGAGCGCTTCTATCCGGCCTTCCACTTCCTTGTGTGGGGCGGAAAGAATGTCGAGGAGGCGGCCGCTGCCGCCATGTTCGAAACGGCAGGTGAGGCCTGAGGCGCACCATGTCGAAGATTGAAAAGATTGCCCTTATCGGCGGGGGTCATATGGGCGGGGCCCTGGCCGCCGCCTGGCTGCGCGGCGGCAAGCGCGCCAAGGTCGCGGCCGAAAACCTCATCGTGGTCGACCCGTCGCCGGGCGAGACCATCCAGGCGCTGGCCGAGAAGCACGATTTCACGATCAGCGAAGCGCTGAGTCTTGAGCAAGCCGAGCGGGCCGATCTCGTCGTCCTGGCCATCAAGGTGCAGGCCGCCGACACTGTCGCGGCCCATCTCAACCAGGTCATGCGCGACGACACCGCGCTGCTCTCGACCATTGCCGGCGTGTCGCTGAACCGCCTGGCGCTGGCCTTTGGCGACCGGCCGATCATGCGTGCCATCCCCAATACCGCCTCGGAAATCGGGGCCGGGGTGACGGTGTGCGTGGCCAACGAGGCGGGTGACGCGCTGGAAGCGGAAATCACGCGCCTGCTCAAGGGGGCGGGCAGTGTGGAATGGGTGCATGACGAGCGTCTGATCGGTGCTGTCGGTGCCGTGTCCGGGGCCGGTCCGGCCTATGTCTTCCTGCTCGCCGAAGCCCTTGCAGGCGCCGGCGTTGCCGAAGGCCTGCCGCGGGACCTGGCCGAACGTCTGGCGCGCGAAACGATCGTGGGCGCCGGGGCGCTGCTCGCCTCGTCGAAAAAGTCGCCGCAGGAATTGCGCCGGGCCGTCACGCCGGTCGGGGGGACTACCCAGGCTGCGCTCGATGTGCTGATGGGCGGTGGCGGCGGACTGCCCGAGCTGGTCCGCCAGGCCGTGGCCGCGGCCGAGCGCCGCTCCCGCCAGCTGGCCGCCAATAGCGGCAATGGCGGCCGCGAACGCTAGGGGCATCGAGAGGGACATGTACCTTTGGTACGTGTCCCTTGGCGTCGTGTCCCCTGGTGTCTCGTCCGGGAAAACTGGCGTGCAGTACAGCGTTACCCCGGCAGGCTGATCACCGCTTTCAAACCGCCCAGATCGCTTTCGCCGAGGCGGATGTCGCCGCCGTGATTGCGGGCGACGTCGCGGGCGATGGCGAGGCCGAGGCCGACGCCCTTGCGGTTCTGGTTGCGGCTCTCATCCAGCCGGTTGAAGGGTTTGAGCGCCTCTTCATACTGATCCGGCGGAATACCCGGACCGTCATCCTCGACCACGATCTCGACCCGTGAACCGGCGCGGCGCACGGTGACGCGCGCCTTCTTGCCGAAGGCGAGGGCGTTCGAGATCAGATTGGCGAGCGAGCGCTTCACCGTGCCGGCCCGGATATCGCTTTCGATACTGCCATCGGCGACAAATTCGATATCGCCGCCCTGGCGCACGGCGGCATCCACGGTTTCCCGGGCCAGTTCGACCAGGTCGCTGCGAGCCGTCTCTTCGCTCGCCTGACCGCGGGCGAAGTCGAGATACTCGTCCAGCATCTCCTCCATCTCCGCGATATCCTTCTTGGCGTCTTCGCGCTCGGGGCTTTCCGGCATCAGGGCCAGCTGCAGTTTCAGCCGGGTGAGCGGCGTGCGCAGGTCGTGGCTGACCCCGGCCAGCAGGGCCGTGCGCTGTTCCAGGTGGCGGCGGATACGGGCGCGCATTTCCAGGAAGGCATGGGCCGCCTGGCGCACCTCGGTCGCGCCGGCCGGACGGAAATGGTCGACATCCTGACCGCGGCCGAATTGTTCCGCCGCGTCGGCGAGGCGGCGGATCGGCTTGACCTGGTTGCGGATGAAGACGATCGAGACGGCCGTCAGCAGCGTCGTCGCGCCGATGATCCACAACAGGAAGATATGGCCCGTGGTGGCAAACACCCGTTCGCGCAGGGCGATATAGCGCAAAACGCCGCCCTCGACCTCGACCCGCACATCGACATAGCTGGGATAGCGCGTGGTATCGAACCAGAAATCATTGTCGATCTGGGCCGACAGCGCGCTGCGCAGGGTGCGGTCGAGCGTGCGGAAGAAGGAGGAGCGCCGCGAGGTGGGCAGGGTCTCGCCGGGGCGGAAATCGACCGAGAGCCGCATCGTCTCATAGGCCATCTCGGCGTGGCGTTCGAAGGCGGCGGGTGTTTCCTGGTCGGACTCGTAGAGCGCCGTCATCATGGCGATATCGCCGGCCACACCTTCCGACAGCCGGCTGGTCACCGTTTCCCAGTGCTCCTCGAAAAAGGACCACGCGACGGCGACCTGCATCAGCGCCACCGGCAGGACGATGATCAGCAGGGTGCGGGCAAACAGTCCCTTGGGCAGGTAGCGGCGCATCAGGCCCATGGCAGTGTGCCTCTCTGCGCCAACCCGGCCGGATAGCTTGCGCAGGCGCGGGCGGGCACGCCCTCTCCCTTGGGAGAGGGCCGGGGAGAGGGGGAAGACACAGCCATCGCCTCCTCCGGCGCTAGCGGGATGTCCCCCTCATCCGCCCTTCGGGCACCTTCTCCCCGGGGAGAAGGGGTGGGCAAAAACTCCGAGTAAAAAAGACGTACTTCCACGAGGCTCAGTCCTCGAAGATCGGATCGGCCGCGAGGCGATAGCCTTCGCCGCGGACGGTCTGGAGGTGGAGCGGCTCCTTGGGGTCTGTCTCGATCTTGCGCCGCAGCCGTGTGACCTGGACGTCGACGGCCCGTTCACCGCCACCCGTGCGTTCGGACAGGGACAGCCGGGAGACGGTCTGTCCGGCCGATGCGGCCAGTGCCGCCAGCAGAGCGGCTTCCCCGCCGGTGAGCCGCACCGGTTCGCCCCGCCGGCTCAGGCTTTCCCGGCCGATGTCGAAATGCCAGTCGCCGAAAGCGACCTGCCGGATTGCCGCCGTCACCGGCCGCGCCCGGCGCAGGATCGCATTGATCCGCAAGACCAGTTCTTCCGGCTCGAAGGGTTTGGCGAGATAGTCGTCGGCGCCCAGCGACAGCCCCTTGATACGGTCCTCGGCCTCGCCGCGGGCGGTGAGCAGCAGGATGGGCGTATCGCCCCGCTTGCGCACGGCTTCGGTCAGCTCGAACCCGTTCATGCCCGGCATCATCACATCGAGAACCAGGAGATCGAAGGCGAGCGAGTTGAGGGTCGACAGGGCCTTGGCGGCATTCGGCGCCGTGGAGACGCGGAAGCCGCGTTCCTGGAGGTAGCGCTTGAGAAGGGTCCTGATCCGGTCGTCATCGTCGACGACGAGAATATGGGCATCACCGCCGGCCAGCTCCGCCATGCCGTCTCCTGATCTGTGTCCTGTCCAGAATGGCCTGTGCCGCCGCGCGGCTCAAGTTCAGGCCTGCGGCTTGCGGCGCAGATAACCCAGCCCGGTCGCTAGGCTCAGTGCGGCGGTCAGCCAGACGGCAATGATCCAGCCCTCCACCACCCACAGCACGGTATGGATGCCGGCGATGGCGGCAATGAGGGGAAAGGCCGTCACGACCATGGCGATGGCGGTCTTCAGCTTGGCCGAGGCGGAAACGGGAAGGGCCGGTTCCGCCCCGCCGCGGCCCACCATCCGGGTGAGCGTGATGACGGCATCGCGCAGCACGATGGCGGCAACCGGCACGGCCAGTGTGACAGGGCTGCCCAGGATCATCGTGTAGACCAGCAGATAGGCATCGACGAGCAGCTTGTCGGCGACGGGGTCGAGCACCGAGCCCAGGCGGGATTCGGCCGACAGGCGCCGGGCGAGCCAGCCGTCCAGCCAGTCGCTGATGGCGGCGACGACGAAAGCGGCGATGGCAAAGGCGCCCAGCGAGCGGGCGGCGACCGAGGCATCGCCCAGCCAGAGCGGAACATTGTAGTCGATCGACCAGAAATAGGATTGCCACAGGGCCCAGGCGCCGCTGACGGCCAGCGCGATGCGCAATATGGTGATGATGTTGGGCAGGGCTTTCAGCACGCGGATTACCTCTGGAACCAGTCGTGGATCCTTTTGGCCATGGCTTTTGACACGCCGTCAACCGCTTCGAGATCGGCCAGAGCTGCATTTCGCACCGCCTTCGCCGAGCCGAAATGGGCCAGCAGGGCCTTCTTGCGGGACGGTCCGATGCCGGGAATATCGTCCAGCGGGTTTTCCGCCATCTGCTTCTTGCGCTTGGCCCGGTGGCCGCCGATGGCAAAGCGGTGGGCCTCGTCGCGAAGACGCTGCAGATAGTAGAGCACCGGATCCTTCTGCGGCAGTTTGAACGGGGCCTTGCCCGGCAGGTAGAAGGCCTCGCGGCCGGCATCGCGTTCGGGCCCTTTGGCGATGGCGGCGATGGTGATGTCGGTCACGCCGAGTTCGGCAGCGACTTCCATCACCGACGACAATTGCCCCTTGCCGCCATCGATCAGGATCAGGTCGGGCACGGGGGCGCCTTCCGCGCGCTCCTTGATCAGGCGCGACAGGCGGCGGCGCAGCATGGCCTGCATCATCGCGAAATCGTCGTTGGTGGCCGCGTCGTCGCCCTTCATGTTGAAGCGGCGATAAGCGTTCTTCTCGAAACCGTCCGGCCCCGCCACGATCATCGCGCCCAGCGCGTTCGTGCCCTGGATATGCGAGTTGTCATAGACCTCGATGCGCTGGGGGATGTTCTCCAGTTCGAAAACCCGCTGCACGCCCTTGAGGAGCTGGGTCTGGGTGGCACTTTCCGACAGCCGCCGGGCGAGCGCCTCCTTCGCGTTCGTCGCTGTGCGCTCGACCAGTTTGCGCTTTTCGCCGCGCTGGGGCGTGTGCAGCTGCACCTTGCGCTCGGCCCGCAGCGACAGGGCCTCGGCCAGCAGCTCGGCTTCCTCGATCTCGTGCGACAGGAGGATCAGGCCCGGCGCCGGCTTGTCGTCGTAGAATTGCGCCAGGAAGGCGGCCAGCACGTCAGCCGGTTCGGCGTCGCTTTCATGGCGCGGGAAGAAGGACTGGTTGCCCCAGTTCTGGCCGGCCCGGAAGAAGAAGACCTGGACACAGGACTTGCCGCCATCCTGGGCGATGGCGATGACATCGGCCTCCTCCACCCCGTCCGGATTGATGCCCTGATCGGTCGTCACGGCCGCAATCGCGCGGATCCGGTCGCGCAGCCTGGCGGCGGTTTCGAAATCCATCGCCTCGGCCGCTTCGCTCATGCGGGCCTGCAGCTCCTGGCGCAGGGCGTTGGAGCGGCCGCGCAGGAAGTCCGTCGCCTCCTTGACCAGCTCGTCATAGGCGGCCGGTTCGACCAGATCGACACAGGGCCCGGCACAGCGCTTGATCTGGTAGAGCATGCAGGGGCGCGAGCGGCCCTCATAGACGCTGTCGGTACAGGTGCGGATCAGGAAGGCTTTCTGCAGCGTGTTCAGTGTCTGGTTCACCGCGCCGACCGAGGCAAAGGGGCCGAAATAATCGCCCTTCGTCTTGCGCACGCCGCGATGCTTGAGCAATTGCGGCGCCGGATGGTCCTTGCGGATCAGGATGTAGGGGAAGCTCTTGTCGTCGCGCAGCAGGATGTTGAAGCGCGGCTTCAGGCGCTTGATGAGGTTGGCTTCCAGCAGCAGCGCCTCGGTCTCGGTCTGGGTGACCACGAACTCCATGGAGTGCGTCAGCGCGATCATCAGCGCGATGCGATTGGAATGGCCGCGGCCGGCGGCGTAATTGCTCACCCGGTTCTTCAGATTGCGCGCCTTGCCGACATAGAGAATCTGCCCGTCCTCGCCGATCATCCGGTAGACGCCGGGCCTGGGCGGCAGCCGCTTGACGTAGTCGGCGATGACTTTCGGTCCGGCGAGCGATTGCTTCGCCGGTTCGGAAAGGCCATCTATCGGACCGGATTGAGACTTCGAGGTTGCCATGTCCGACAAGATCGCCCTCGTGACCGGCGGCGGCAAGCGCCTGGGTGCCAAAATAGCTGCCGCGCTCGGTGCGGATGGCTGGCACGTCGTCGTGCACTACAACACCTCCGGCACGGACGCTGAGGCCGTCGCCGCGGCGATCCGCGATGCGGGCGGTTCGGCGGACACGGTCCGGTTCGACATGGACGACACGGCCGGCATCGCGGGGTTCATGGACGGGGTGGGGCGTGTCGATGCGCTGATCAATTCCGCGTCGATCTTCGAGCCCGACCGTCCGGAAACGGTCACACCTGTGCAACTCGAACACACGCTGCGTGTAAACCTTGTGGCGCCGGTATTGCTCGCGTCTGCGATGGCAAGGCGACACGAGGACCGCGCGTCCGGCTGCATCATCAACCTGCTCGACCAGAAGCTCTTCAACCTCAATCCCGACTTCTTTTCCTATACCCTGGCCAAACAGGCGCTCCTCGGTGCGACCACCACCATGGCCATGGCTTTCGCCCCGCGCGTGCGGGTGAATGGGGTGGCACCGGGCATCACCCTGCCATCCGGCGGCCAGTCGCCCGAGGAATTCGCCCGTGCGCACCGGATGAACCCGATGCAGGGCGGGTCCACGCCCGAGGACATCATCCGCGCGGTGCGCTTCATCCTTGCGACACCGTCGATGACGGGCGAGACGATCATCGTGGATGGCGGCCAGCATCTCGACGCCCGCGACGGGGATGTGATGTATGCCGCCGGTGTGCCGGAGGACTGAGACGGCCATGAGACTGGATCAGGTGATCGAGAACGCGCTCGCCAGTGCCACCGGCGAGGATGTCTTCGTCTACCGCCTGGAGGGCGTGAAGCTGGATGTCGAGATCGGCATTCACGACTATGAGCGCGGCGTGAAACAGCGCGTGCTGGTGGATGTCGTCACCCTGGTGTCCAAGGCCTGGTGCGGCACGGACGACATCGCCACGGTCGTCGATTACGACTACATCCTCAACGGTATCAAGGCGCTGGGCGAGAAGCAGTTCGACCTGCAGGAAAGCTTGTGCGGGACCATTCTCGATATCGCCCTGGAACCGGCGGCGGTCGCCGCGGCCCAGGTGACCACCCGCAAGGTCGACGCCTATCCCGATGCCGATGCTGTTGGCCTGACGCGGTTTCGCTGCCGCCCGAAAAGCTGACCGGGTCAGCTCGCCGCAGATCGCATCAACCCGTCGGCGACCAGGCCGGCCGCAAGCAGCACCAGCGTGCCGCCGATCGCCAGATTGAACAGCCGCATGCGCAGGGGTGAGACCAGGAAGCGGCGTATGCTGCGTCCGAGCACCGCCCAGGCGCCGATCCCGAACAGACAGATCACGAAATAGAGGCTGGAGAATACGGCCAGCCGGTCACCCGCTCCTGCCAGTTCGAACAGGGACACAGCCGCCAGGCAGGCACCCCAGGCCTTCGGGTTCACCCATTGCAGCAGCACACCCTGCCAGAGGCCGGGCAGGGCCGGCCGGTCTTCGGTCTGCAAGCCGGTCGGGGCGAAGGCGATGCGGACACCGAAATAGACGATCACAGCGGCGCCCAGGACGGCCATGCCGATCTGCCAGACCGGCCCAAGCCGGGCCAGAATACTGGCTGCCAGACCTATGCTCACGAGCAGGGCCGTGAAACCGATCGTGCAGCCGAGCACGAAGGGCAGGGCCCGGCGTGCGCCGTGATGCAGTCCGGCCGACAGGGTGATCATGTTTGCCGGTCCCGGCGAGATCGACATTGTCAGGGCGAAGATGCCCATCGCCAGCAGGTTTCCCATCGCGTGTCTCCCGTTTCAGCTGATCTATCAATTCGCTTTGCGGTCGATTAGGCTGGCGAGTTGAAACTCATTGATCGAAAAATCATCGATATGCTGGATCGGCTCAAATCCCTGGCGACCTTCGGGACCGTCCTGCAGGAAGGCTCCTTCCGTGCGGCTGCGGTCAGGCTCGGCGTGGCGCCATCCACGGTGAGCTATCACATCAGTGAGCTGGAGCGTTTCCTGGGCGCTCCGCTGCTCAACCGCACCACCCGTCGCCTGTCTCCCACGGCACTGGGTGAAGAGGTCGGCCGCCATGCCGCCGCGATCGCCGCCGCCTGCGACGATGCTTTCGCGCTCGCCAGCCGTCATACAGGTCAGCTGCGCGGCAGCCTTGCCGTGACCTGTACATCGGCGGTGATCGGAGCCGGGCTGGGGGAGGCGGTTGCGGCGTTCTCCGGCGCCCATCCGGGCGTGGAGATGCGGGTGGATGTTTCCGACGCGGTTGCGGATCTCGGCGCCGGCCGGTTCGATCTCGGCCTGCGCGCCGGGCGTCTGGCTGACAGTGCTCTGAAGGCTCGCCGGATCGGACATATCCGGCGCCAGCTTGTCTGTGCGCCGGCGTTCCTCTCTGCCCACACCATCGCTGTCGACGCTGAAATGCTGGCGCAACGGCGCTGGATCCGGCTGGATGCCATGCCGGCCTGGCGCACGCTGATCACACCGGGTGGCCAGTCGGTGGATGTCGAGACACCCGGCAATGTCGTGGTGGGCAGTATCGATGCCATGATCGAGCTGGCGCTTGCCGGCATGGGGTTGGCTACCCCGCCCGCCCATCTGGTGGAGGACAGGTTGAAGACCGGCAGTCTGATCGACCCCGCGCCGGGCTGGACCGTCCCGCCCATCGACCTGCACGCGGTCTGGCCGGCAACGCGGACCGACTCGCCCGTTCGACGGGCCTTTCTCGATTTCCTGCTGGAAGAGTGGGCGCCGCAGCTGGCCTGACCGGCTGCAGCGCCCCGAGTCTAACCGGCGGCAGGCTCGCGCCGCTTCAGCAGCGGCTGGGCCTGCTTGTAGGTCAGCGAGCGCCAGACCCATTCCAGCGGGCCGAAGCGGAAGACCGACAGCCAGAGCGGCGACCAGATCAGCTGCACCGCCCAGACGATCAGCACCAGCTTGGCCTGGTCGACCCGTTCGACCGTGCCGAACAGGCCGAGACCCGGCGTGCCCACGAAGATGAAGGTCATGATCAGGGTCTGGGCGATATAGTTGGTGAAGGCCATCCGGCCGGCCGAAGCGAAGGGCATCAGCAGGAGCCGGAAAGCGCCGAGCTTGGCCAGCAGCATCACGGCGGATGCATAGCCGAAGGACAGGACCAGGCTGCCGAAATAACTGTAGCTCGTGCCCAGGGCCATAGCCTCGGTATCGAATTCGCCGGCGATCATCGACTGCGTGCCCATGTGCGACAGCAGATAACCGGCCACCAGCGTCACGGCTGCCAGAACGGCATAGCGTCCCAGGCTCCAGCTCGCCGACAGGAAGCCGGACTTGAACAGGGCCATGCCGATGAACATCAGGCCCATCAGGCGCGGTCCGAAGGCGATCAGCCCGCCGATCTGGCCGATCGCGGCAAAGCCGGCATTCCAGGGCAGGCGCTCGAGATAGCCGGCCTGGTAGGCCTGCGTCATGCCGGCCATCATCTCGGCCATCATGGCGTCCTGTTCCGGCGTTTCGGACATGCCCGCGAACGGAACAGCCAGCCAGGCACCGCCGACCATCATGAGGGCGCTCACGCCGATCAGCACGATGCCCCAGGTGACCAGTGCGCCCGGCGACATGCGGCGGGCCTTCACGGCCAGCATGCCCAGCAGGGCGTAGCTGACGAGGATATCGCCCCACCAGAGCAGGTAGGCGTGGATCGCGCCGATCAGCAGCAGCCACAGCATGCGCGGATAATGGCGGCCGGTATCGTCGCCGGTCCCCGCCATCATGACGATGCCGGCGCCGAACAGGGTCGAGAAAATCGTGATGAATTTCAGATGGAAGAAGGTGTGGGCAATGGCCCAGACCGACAGGTTGGCGCCTGTCAGATCCATCTGCATGGTCGGATTGTCGTAGGCGAAGGGCGACATGGCAAAGCCCTGCACATTCATCATCAGAATGCCCAGGACCGCGATGCCGCGCAGCGCGTCGATACTGATCAGACGCTCGGTGTTCGGTGAAGCCATGTGTCCCCCCTCGGAATTACAGCCTTCGGCGGGAGGTTACGATGGGACAGGGCGAATGTCTGCGGGACTTTCGTCCGGATCGTCCCCTGCGGCGATCAGGCACCCAGCGCTGACCTCGCCAGTACGACGATATAGCCGACATAGGCGATGAAGAGCAGAAGGCCGAACAGTCGGCTGATCGGCTGGCGTGCCAGGATGATCGCGGCGATCGCAACGCTCGCGCCGACCATCACCCACAGATCGAGGGCGAAGAAGCCCTCGGGAACGGGAAGATCGTCGCCCACTGCCGATGCGGCGAGACCGGTGGCGCCGCCAACCGCGAAGACGTTGAAAATGTTCGAGCCGAGCACATTGCCGATCGCCATGTCGGCCTGTCGCCGCATCGACGCCATCACGACGGTCGCGAGTTCGGGCAGGGAGGTGCCGAAGGCGACGGCGGTCAGGCCGATCAGGGCTTCGTCGACATTCAGGGCGAGGGCGGCTTCGGTGCCGCCGGTCACGATCATCTGGGCGCCGACGGGCAGCGCGACAAGGCCGATGAGAACGGCGGCAACGCTGCGCCCCACGCCGGTCGGCAGGCCTTCCATGTGTTCGAGATCTGTGAGTTCCGCGAGCGAGGGATCGTCGCTTTTCTTGCCGGCCAGCACGCCCATCAGGCCGACATAGGCGACGATCAGGGCGAACAGGACGGCGCTTTCGACCGTGTCGATGGTGCGGTCCCAGCTGACCGCCACCAGGGCGAGGGCGGCCAGGAGTGCGATGATCGCATTGCGCCGGACGCCGGGCGTGGTTGTGGGAATGGCGCCGAAAATCGCCGGCAGGCCGAGAATCAGGAGGAAGTTCGCGGTGTTGGAGCCGACGATATTGCCCAGAGCGAGGCCGGGCACGTCTTCCAGGGCCGATTGCACCGAGACCACCAGCTCGGGCGCAGATGTCCCGAAGGCAATGATGGTGAGGCCGACCAGAAGCGGCGGCAGCCGCCAGATCCGGGCCAGGCCCGCACTGCCCCGGACCAGCAGGTCCCCGCCGAACAAAAGAACGACGATCCCGCCCAGGATCAGGGCGATGAACACGGGTGCAGCCATGCCGGTAACCTCTGGAAACGCGGACTAGTCGAGGCGGCGGTATTCGATAAGGTTGAGCAGTCCGAAAATTGCCGCGACGCCGAGGATGGCAACAAGAGCGTACATGATCATTTTCCCGAAAATGGCAGTCAGATGCCCCGTACATAGCGTGACGAACAGGCGGTGGCTAGCGGTGGAAGCGGCATGAGCTGGCGCGCACGCATCGAGCCGGCGGTACGCCCGATCCTGCAGTCCTGGTGGCGTCTGTCGCGGGGAACCACGCTCGGGGTCCGGGCGATCGTCACGGACCGCGACGGGCGCGTTGCGCTGGTCCGTCACACCTATGTCCATGGCTGGTATCTGCCCGGCGGCGGGGTGGAGCGGGGCGAGCCTGTTCGCGAGGCCCTGCGCCGCGAACTGGCCGAGGAAGCGGGCGTGGAGGTGACCGGACCAGCCGATCTGCTTGGAATCTACAGCAATCATGCGAGCTTTCGCGGCGATCACGTCGTGCTGTTCGCGGTTCGCGACTGGCGGGTCTGTCCGACAGATCATGCCGGTGAGATCGAGGCGGTGGACTGGTTCCATCCGGACGACCTGCCGCACGGCACATCGCCGGCAACGCTGCGCCGGCTTCGCGAATACGCGGGAACGGCCAATCCGTCGGATGAGTGGTGAGAAAAAAGGTGCGGTGTACCGGCCCGGCCCGGAGCAAAGCGAGGGTTGTTGCCCGGTCCGGACCGATACACCGCGGGCGCACGCTGAGGACATTATGGGCGTGGCGGTGAACCCGGGCTGACCGGAGCGGGCCAATTTGTGCCATGAATTTGGCGGTCTTACGCGACAAGCGCCACAAAATCGCTAACATGGACTTCGGGCGTTCAGGCGGGGTCGATTCGAATGACCGCAGATGCGGACGAAGATACCTATCTCCGTAACGAACCGGAGCAGGCCGTAGCGCGGTCTGCCTTGCAGCGCCTTGCCGATATTGACGGCTGGGTCGGACAGGTCCTGCCCGGCCTCGTCGCTGTATCCTTCATTGTCGTTGTTGCGCTTGCAGTGATGGCGGGCGAGGGCGCGTTGATGGCGTCGGCCCGCTCGACCAACCTGTCCGCGCTGCAGACCGTGCTGCGCAACACGATCCAGCGCTTCGAGGACTGGGCCCAGGATCGCGAGAACGATGTCCGGGTCTGGGCGGAAAACGAGGTCGTCGTCGAAGCCCTGGCGGAATTGTCGCGTGCGCCCGTCCGGTCCGAGCTGGAACGTTCGCCTGCCCAGGCCCGCCTGCGCGAGACGCTGGGGCCCTGGCTCACCGAATACGGCTATCGCGGTTATCTGCTGATCTCGTCCAACGGCACGACGCTGTCCTCGATGCGCGACAGCGTGCTGGCGCAGCCGGCCCTGGTCCTCGATCTTCTGCCCGAGGGGCGCTTCCAGCGCAGCGGCTCGGTTCTCACGCGTCCCCACATCGTCGATCTGGCCCTGCCGTCCCCGGACATGGAAGGTGCGCCGATCGACGAGGAAATCCTGATGTACTCGGTCGCGCCGATCCGCGATGAAGGCGAGGTCGTGGGCTATCTGGCCCTGCGGGTGGATCCGCTGGCCGAGTACTCCGCCACCTTCCGCGTGGGGCGTACCGGCGTGTCCGGCGAGACCTATGCGATCGACCGGACGGGCCGGCTCCTGACCGAGACCCGCTACAGCGAGGAATTCGTCGAGGCGGGGCTGCTGGCAGACGGGCATCCCTCGATGCTGCATCTGGAAGTACGTGACCCCGGGGTCAATGTCACCCGTGGCGCGATCCCGTCCCGTCCCTACGCCGAATGGCCCCTGACCGAGGCGGCGCAGGACGTGATCGCAAACGGGCGGGGCTATAATCTGCGCGGCTATCGCGATGCACGCGGCGTTCTCGTCATGGGCGCGTGGGTATGGGATGACAGCCGTGACATCGGCGTCATCACCGAGATCGAGGTCATCGACGCGCTGGCGGGGGCCAACCAGGCCCGCGCCGTGCTGCGGGTCTTTGCCGTGGCGATGGCCCTGTCCTTCATCCTGCTGGCGGTCCTGTTCAGTGCACACAGGACGATTACCCGGCGCCGGGCGCAGGCGACGGCTGCGGCCAACCAGCGCCTGTCGCAGATCCTGATGACAGCGGCCGAGGGCATTTACGGCATCGACGGGCAGGGTGTGCTCACCTTCATCAACCCGCGGGCCTGCCAGATGCTGGGCTATGACGAGAGTGAGCTGATCGGCCGGGATGTCCATGCGGTGATCCACCATTCCCGCCGCGACGGTTCGCTCTATCCGCGCGAGGAGTGCCCGCTACACCATCCCGGCACCACAGCCGAGACGGTGGACGGCGATGTGTTCTGGACCAAGAGCGGACAACCCATCCCGATCGAATCGGCAAGTTCGCCGCTCGATCCGTCGGATCCGGCCAAGGGCGCGGTGATCACCTTCCGCGATATCACCAATCGCAAGCGCGACGAGCTGGCCCTGCGCCGCTACGCCCAGGAGCTGAAACGGTCGAATTCCGAGCTGCAGGAGTTTGCCTATGCCGCCTCGCACGACCTGCAGGAGCCCCTGCGCAAGATCCAGGCTTTCGGCGAACGGCTGAACAACAAGTGCTATGACGCGCTGGACGATACCGGCCGGCACTATCTGGAGCGCATGGTCGATGCGGCGACGCGGATGCGCCGGCTGATTGACGATCTGCTGAGCTATTCGCGGGTCAATTCGAAGACCACGTCCTTCCTGCCGGTCGAGCTGGCGACCGTGCTGGCGGATGTCCTTTCCGATCTGGAGCCGCGGATCGCGGCAGAGGGTGCGAAAATCCGTGTCGGCGAATTGCCGGCGATCGAGGCCGATCCGGGCCAGATGCACCAGCTCTTCCTCAATCTGATCGCCAATTCCCTGAAGTTCCGCCGTCCCGGCGTCCAGCCATCCATCTCCATCGAGGGCAGTGTCGAGGTCGGCGAGAACGGGGCCATGGCGCGGATTGCGGTCGCCGACAATGGTGTCGGCTTCGAGCCGCGCCACGCCGAGCGCATCTTCGGCATGTTCGAACGCCTGCATGGCCGCGACGAGTTCGATGGAACGGGTGTCGGTCTGGCGACCTGCCGCAAGATTGCCGAACGCCATGCCGGTGAGCTGACGGCCTGGGGCGAGCCGGATGCCGGCGCGGTCTTCACCCTGTTGCTGCCGGTGCGCCAGGGCAGTGTAACCTGACGGGAGGCGCGGGGCGGCGCGTCCCGTGACATGTTCATGAGCCAGCCGGACCCGGACAGGGCAGGACTGCAGCAGCGTATCGTGCCCGTGCTGGCGGCGATCTGTCTTCTGCTGGCCGCTGGTGCGGGCCTGCCACTGGCCCGGGCAACCCCGGCGGCGCTGACGATTGTGCTGGCGCTCGTCGCCCTGCTGCTGGCGGTGGTTATCATCAGCTGGCGGCAGACAGACCGGGTATTGACCCGGCAGAACTCGGACCGTGCCCGGATCGCGCGGCTGGAAGCGGAGAAGGCGGATCTGGAGATCTTCGTCAACGCGGCGACCCACGACCTGCACGAACCCCTGCGCAAGATCCAGGTTTTCGGCGACCGGCTGCGCGATCAGCTGGGCCTCCTGCCCGATCCTGCACTCGCGCAGCCGCTGGACCGGATGACCGCCGCGGCCGGGCGCATGCGCGACCTGCTCGATGCGCTGCTGGTGCATGTCCGGGTGCGCGATGACCGGACGGTTATCACATCCGTGGATCTGGACGCGATCCTGGCCGGGATTCTGGAGGATCGTGCGGCCGATATCCAGGCGGCGCAGGCGAAGATCGAGGCCGGCACGCTGGGAGCGGTCGAGGCCGACGCCGTCCAGATGCGGACGCTTTTGGAAAATCTTGTCGATAATGCCTTGAAATACCGGCGTTTGGACGCGAGTGTGAATATTCTTATTTCCACTCAGGCCGACGACAACGAGGCAGGCGGGCGCGTGACAATCGAGATCAGCGATAACGGGATCGGCTTCGACCCGCGCCATGCCGAGCGCATATTCGGCCTGTTCGAGCGCCTGCATTCGCGCGACGCCTATCCGGGGGCCGGTGTGGGGCTTGCCACGAGCCGCAAGATTGCCGAACGTCACGGCGGGTCGCTTTCAGCCCGTGGAGAACCCGGTTCGGGCGCTTGCTTCACCTTGATCTTGCCCCGCCGACGGGCGAACCTGTTATCCGACCCGGCCCGCAGGGCCGACTAATTCGACGAGGCTTTCATCATGAGCCAGGACAACCGGCTTTTCACCATTCTCATGGTCGACGACGATCCGGATGATCGTCTGCTCTTCAAGGAAGCCTGCGAGGAGGTGCGCCTGCGCAATCCGCTGGAATTCCTCGAGAACGGCGAACAGCTTGTCGATTATCTCAAGCGTCGCGGCGCGTATGCGAACCTCGAGGGCACGCCCTATCCGGGGATCATCCTTCTGGACCTCAACATGCCGCTCAAGGACGGGCGCGAGGCGCTGGAAGAAATCAAGAATGACAGCGAGCTGCGGCACATCCCGATCATCGTGCTGACGACCTCGAAGGATGAGGATGATATCCTGTCGAGCTACGGGCTGGGGGCTTCGTCCTATATCGTCAAGCCGATCTCGCTCGACCGGCTGATGCGGGTGGTGAACTCGATCGGCGAGTACTGGGTGCAGATCGTCGAGGTGCCGGCGGCGGAACGTTCGTCCGAGGGTCTGGACGACGAGGAATAGCGCCGCTCCGGCGAATCGCCTTTCGCGCGAGCGGTCGCGACTTCGACGCAATTATTGTCTAGTGTCCCTCCTGGCGGCCTTCGGGGGGAGGGGAGTTCCATGCTGTTTGCACGTCTGTCCAAGATTTCGGCGACGCTGTTCGTATCCATGCTCATGGCGATGGGCATGCTGGTCCTGCTCTGGTTCTACCTGCCTGAATGGCTGGGCTGGGTGCAGGATGGCGCCGATCTCGTCGAGGACGGCGTGTCGGCCATTCCCATACCCGAGCAATACAACAATCTCGTCCGCATCTATGCCAGCGACGACAAGATCGTCCTGCTGATCTTCACGGTCATCGCGCGCTTCATCCTGGCGATCTTCGGCACGGCTTTCACGACCGCGACCCGGGTCGCGAAAATCCGTGTGGCCGAGCCACCCTTCATCAGCCGCATCTCCTCGATGATCGCCACGCTTTTCCTGTCCTTCGTGCTGGCGATCCTGATGCTGGCCTTTATCGCACTGACCATGGAGCACGTGCTGCATTCCATGCTCGATATGGCCGACTGGGTAGAGGATCAGCTTGCACGCCTGCCGCTGGCCGGCCGTTGGCGCTCCGGCGTGCGGTTTGCCGTGTCGGACGACAAGATCCTGCTGCTCTTCTTCACCATCATCGCCCGCGTCCTGATCGCCCTCGTGGCGACCGGGTTCACGGCGGCGTGGAATTCGATAACCGGCGGCAAGACCGAGACGATCAGGGTTCCGGCATAGTTCGTCCCGGCGCTGGGTGCACCGGCTAAATGCGGTTGTCATCTTTCCGGGGCAAGCTTGCGGATGCGTCCCTTGCTCCGGAGTTTTTCATGTTCGTCCGCGTCGTGTGTCTTGCTGCCATGCTGGCGGTTTCCGGGGCGGCGTTCGCCGATGGAGCGCTCAGTGCGCTTGAGGCGGTTCGCCGGTCGATCGAACGGCCGCACACGCCGCTCGAGGCTCAGTGGATCGAGATGGATGTGTGTGGATCCGGTGAGGACAGCGGACGCGGCTTTCTCAATTCCGTGCGCGATTATCGCAGCCGGGACTCCCTCAATGTCGAGCTGTTGCCAACCGTGCGGGCACGGCTGGAGCAGCGCCTGGGAGGCGATCCGGTTGCTGTGCTGCGCGGACAGCGGATCGCTGTCTTCGGGCCGGTCCGGCAGGTGCAGATAAACCTCTACGATGGCGGTGTGCCGACGGGGCGCTATTATTTCCAGACACAGATGCGGCTGGCTTCCGCCAGTCATCTCGAGGTGCTGACCACGGACACCGGCGAGCCGCTTGCCGCACGGTGCGATACGCTGATCGTCTGACCGCCCTACGCGCTGAGGCGTTCGGCCAGGAAGGGCAGGGAGCGGTTCATGCGGTAGTCGATCGAGGAGTGGTTGTCCGGGAACTCCTCGTAGACGTGGTCGATGCCGCGGGCGGCGAGCGCCTTGTTCATACGGCGCGCGCCATAGACCAGATTGTACTGGTCGACATCGCCGCAATCGATGAACAGGCCCTTGAGGGATTTCAGTCCCTCGGCATGGGCGTCGAGCATTTCCAGCGGATCCCACTTCATCCACTCGGCCCAGCGTTCGGGAATGCGCTCGCAGGTATCGGTCGTCACCGGCAGGCGGATGCCCAGGAAGGCGTCGGGATCGGGGTCGTAGGTCGCGCCCATGGCCAGGGTCATCATCGCGTGCAGATCGTCGCCATTGACCTTGTCGGAGGCTTCGAAGGCCTCGACGAAATCCTGGATATTGCCGCCATGCCTGGCGAGACGCCGCAGGGTGAAGGCAAAGTCGGCGGCGAACATCAGCTCGAACCCCATATCGCCGGAATGGCAGGCCGCGGCCGACCAGAAGTCGGGGTGCAGCAGGGCGTGGACCATGGCGCCATAACCGCCGGAGCTCTTGCCGAACACGCCGCGCCGGCCGGGACCGCCGCAGCCGAAGGTTTGCTCGATGAACGGCACGGCCTCCTGCAGCAGGAAATCGTCCCAATTCCCCATCGCCGCCGAGTTGACGTACTGATTGCCGCCCAGGCGGGTGAAACAGTCCGGGAAGGCGATGACGCAGGGCTTCATTTCGCCGTCATCGATCAGCCGCTGGGCGCGGCTGGGCGCGCTTTCCCCGAAGCTTTTCCAGTTGGTGTGCGCCGGGCCGCCGCCGGTGAAGCCGACCAGATCGACGAGCAGGGGCAGGCCGGCCGGATCGTGGCCGTGCGGGATGTAGACATCGATCCGCCGGGTCAGGTCCTCGCCGAGCATGTTGTTGGCGATCGCTTGGCTTTTCACGAAGTGCGTGGTGACCGTTCCGGCCGGCAGGTGACGTTCTCGGCGCATGGCTTTCCCCATTGGCTTGCGCGGCCACACTAGAGTGCATGCGCTCGCGGGCAAGTGCTTGAGATGTTGTGCGAAGCGGGTGATCCTTCCGCATGGTCCAGGACAAGCGCTTCATCTCCGCCGACGGGCTGCTGGCCGACAGCATCCGGCTGGCGCGCCAGATTCACGATGCCGGCTTCCGGCCGACCCATATCGTCGCCGTCTGGCGGGGCGGGGCACCGGTCGGCATCGCGGTGCAGGAATATCTCGAATACCGCGGCCTGGAGACCCACCACATCGCCGTTCGCACGGCCTCCTATACCGGGATCGACCGGCAGGCGCCGGTCGTGCGCGTGTTCGGCGAGGGCTATCTGGTGGACACGCTGAATGCGGAGGACCGCCTGCTCATCGCGTCGATGACGTGTTCGACAGCGGCCGCTCGATCGAGGCCTTGCAGCGTGTGCTGCAGGAGAAATGCCGCCGCAACTATCCCGGCGAGGTGAAGGTGGCCACGGTCTACTACAAGCCCGCCCGGAACCGGACCGGCGGCAAGCCGGATTTCTTCGTCGAGGAAACCGACGACTGGCTGGTCTTCCCGCACGAGATCTGCGGCCTCACCGACGACGAGATCCGCACCAAGGGCGCAGCCGGCGCGGCGGTGCTGGACTAGCGATCACGGCCAGTCGCGGGCACCGTGAAGGACGCGCAGGATCTCGATGCCGTCGCCGTTCTGCCGGTAGATGACGAGATAGGCCGTTCCCGGCAGGGCCAGTTCCCGTGTCGATGCGACACGCCCGGTGCGGCCCATTGAGGGATAGGTGCCCAGCATGCCGACGGCTTTGAACATGTGATCGCGAAGACGGGCGGCGGCGTCGATATTGTCGGCGGCGATCCGGGTGAAAATGGTAACGAGGTCGTCTTTCGCGCGGGCCGACCACGCGATCGTCATGCCTTGCGGGCCGCCTCGATCAAGGCATCGATCTCGTCGACGACCTGGTCGTGCGGCACCGTCTTGCCGGCATCGGCATCGCGGATACCGTCCCGGATGGCTTCAACCATCCAGTCCTGCTGATCGAAATATTGTTGCAGGGCGTCCTTGACGACCCAGTTGCGGGACCGGTCCTGCGCCTTGGCCAGGGTGTCGAGCTTGTCGATGGCGGCATCGTCGATGCGGATGGAGATATTTTTCATAATCCCGGCTTTGTAATCACATCTGATGAAGTGTACCACGCCGCCGGAACCCGCAAAAGGCGTGTCGTCCGGCCTCCCTATTTCACCCGGTGGATGGCGCAGAGCTTGTTGCCGTCGGGATCGCGGACATAGGCCAGGTGCATCGGTCCCATACTGGTCTCGCGCAGGCCGGGCGCGTCCTCGATCGAGGTGCCGCCATTGGCGATACCGGCATCGTGGAAGGCCTTCACCTGCTCGGGCGAGGAGCACTTGAAACCGATCGTGCCGCCATTGGCGCCGCAGGCGGCCTCGCCATTGATCGGCTCGGAGATGCCGAACGTGTTGCCGTCATGCCGGTAGAAATACCGCACATGCCCCGTCGGCGCTTCATTGCGCAGGGGCTCGCCGGCACCCAGCGTGCCCAGGACGGCATCGTAGAAACGCTTGGCGCGCTCGATGTCGCTGGCGCCGACCATGATGTGATTGAACATGCGGTGTCCTCCCCTCAGGCCTCGTCCAGGCCGATGTCGAAATTGGGCGCCGAATGGGTCAGTGCGCCGACCGAGATTACATCGACGCCGGTCTGTGCGATATCGCGCACCGTGTCGAGATTGACCCCGCCGGACGCTTCCAGCGTGACCTTGCCGCTGGCGGCCGCGACGGCGGCGCGCAGATCCTCGAGGGAGAAATTGTCCAGCAATACGCTTTCGGCACCGGCATTGATGGCGGCGTCGAGCTGGTCGAGCCGGTCGATCTCGACGGCGACGCGGGTCATGTGGCCAGCATGGTCGCGGGCGGCCTTCACGGCCTCGGCCACCCCGCCACAGACGGCGACGTGATTGTCCTTGATCAGGATGGCGTCATCCAGCCCGTAGCGGTGCAGCGCGCCGCCGCCCGCCTGGACGGCCTGGAGTTCGAAGGCGCGGAAGCCCGGCGTGGTCTTGCGGGTATGGACGATGCGGGCTTTCGTGCCGGCGACGGCGTCGACATAGCGGCGGGTGAAGGTGGCGATACCGCTCATCCGGCCCAGATAGTTCAGGGCAATCCGCTCGGCCGAGAGCAGCGCGCGGGCCTGGCCGTTGACGGCGGCGAGCACCTCGCCGGCCTTGACGCTGTCGCCGTCGCACACCTGGACATTCACCAGCGCGTCCGGGTCCATCTGCCAGATCGCTTCCACGGCCGGCTGCAGGCCGCAGATCACACCGGTTTCGCGGGCGACGAAGTAGAATTTCGCCTCCTGGATTTCCGGGATGCAGGCCAGCGATGTCACATCGCCGCGGCCGCCCTGGTCTTCGGCGAAAGCACGGGTGACGGCATCGGTGACGACGAAGCGGGGCAGGGGGGAAACGGGCATGGCGTCCTATTCGGCGGGTTCGCGGTAGCGGGCCGGAATCTCGGTGCCGGCAGCAAGGTCGGCCAGGGTCATCCGGGTATGCTGTGCCACGGTGTCGGTGGCGGGGCAATCGGTGCGGAAATGCCCGCCCCGGCTTTCATTCCGGTTGAGGGCGCCGGTGACGATGAAGCGTGCCGCAAGCAGTGCGTCCGCGTCACCATGCGTGCTCATAAGACCGTCAATAAGGTCACATAGCTGCACCATAGCTGCACCATTGCGCTCCACTCCGCAGGCCCGGCTCATGGCGGCGCGGAGTGTCGCGAGTGCGTCGGCGGGAAGTTCGGGAGGACACAATCCTTCCCCTTGATCGGGAAGGTGGGCCGCGGCGGAGCCGCGGGTCGGAAGGGGTGGGGGCGAGCGTCTGGCTTGCTGGGCATCACCGGGTTTCACCCCCTCCACCACGCCTGCGGCGCGGTCCCCCTCCCCCATCAAGGGGGAGGATGGGAGTGCCCTGGCCACCCGTGCCGCACTCACCAGGCCCTCGGCCAGCGAGTTGGAGGCGAGGCGGTTGGCGCCGTGCAGGCCGCTCGAGGCGCATTCGCCGATGGCATAGAGGCCGGGGATGCTGGTCGCTCCGTCGATATCGGTCATCACTCCGCCCATATGATAATGGGCTGTGGGGGCGACGGGGATAAGTTCGCGGCGCGGATCGATGCCGGCCTGCATGCAAGCCGCGAAAACGGCAGGGAATTCCTCCGGGAAAGCTTCGCCGATCGCGGTGCGGCAATCGAGGAAAGCGCCCTTGCCGGAGAGGTTCTGCCGGTGCACCGCCCGGGCGACGACATCGCGCGGGGCGAGTTCGGCATCGGCGTGGACGGCTTTCATGAAACGGTGGCCCGTGCGGTCGACCAGGGTCGCGCCTTCGCCGCGCAGGGCTTCGGTGCACAGTGGTGCCGGGTCGAGACCGGCATTGAGGGCGGTCGGGTGAAACTGGACGAATTCCGGGTCCTGGATCACCGCACCCAGGCGGGCTGCCATCGCCATGGCCTGGCCCCGGGCGCCGGCCGGTGTGGTGGTGAGCGCAAACAGGCCACCCGCCCCGCCCATGGCGAGGATGGTGGCGCCGGCTTCGATCGCTTCGGTGCGCCCGTCCGGCGAGCGGGCCAGCACGCCGGTACAGCCGGCAGCATCGCCCAGCAGCGCGGCCGCTTTCCAGCCATTGCGGATCTCGATGTGCGGCGCCCGGCGAACGGCGTCGATCAACGTCGCCATGATCGCGGCCCCGGCGCCGTCGCCCTTCACCCGGGCGACCCGGTGGCGGGCATGGGCGGCTTCGCGGGAGAGCGACCAGGTCTCGCCCCGGCGCTCGAAAGGCGCGCCCAGGGCGGCAAGTTCGCGGACTTCCTGTGCCGCACCTTCGGCCAGCGCGCGCGCTGCGTCCGCGTCGACCAGCCCGGCGCCGGCGGTGATCGTGTCGGCGGTGTGCAGGGCGGGGCTGTCATCATCTGCGAGGGCAGCCGCAACCCCGCCCTGGGCCCAGCCGGAGGCCGCGCCTTCACCCAGCGGCGCCCCGGTCAGCAGCACGACCGGCCGCGGCGCCAGCTTCAGCGCCGCCCACAGCCCGGCGATCCCGGCACCGCAGATGAGAACGGGACGGGTCATGGCCGTCCTCCTAGATCGAGACCAGGTCCACGGGCTTTTCCTGCCTGGCCGGGTCGAAGCTGGCGGGCTTGTCGGGCTTGGGCAGGTCGAGCATGGCCTGGACGGAGCGGCGGGCACCGTCGATCACATCGTCGGGCACGGTCACTTCATGCTGTTCCAGACGCAGGCAGTCATAGATGTTTTCCAGCGTGATCCGCTTCATGTGCGGGCACAGATTGCACGGCCGGATGAACTGCACCTCGGGCACTTCGACGGCGACATTGTCGCTCATCGAGCACTCGGTCAGCAGTACGGCCTTTTTCGCCCCCGAATTGCGGGCATAGTCGGCCATGGCGGCGGTGGAGCCGGCATAGTCGGCGGCCTGGACCACCTCCAGCGGACTTTCCGGGTGGGTGATGATCAGCACGCCGGGATGGGCGTCGCGCAGGTCCTGCACGTCCTGGGCGGTGAATTTCTCGTGCACTTCGCAGCTGCCGGCCCAGGTGAGAATGCGCACATCGGTCTGGGCGGCGACATTCCTGGCGAGATACTGGTCGGGCAGCAGGATCACCGTCTCGGCACCCAGGCTCTCGACGACCTGCACGGCGTTGGAGGAGGTGCAGCAGATATCGCACTCGGCCTTCACATCGGCCGAGGTGTTCACATAGGTGACGACGGGCACGCCGGGATAGGCAGCCTTGATACGGCGCACATCCTCGCCGGTGATCGAGGAGGCGAGGGAGCAGCCGGCGCGGGTGTCCGGGATCAGCACCTTCTTTTCCGGCGCGAGCACTTTGGCGGTCTCGGCCATGAAGTGGACGCCGGCCTGGACGATGATGTCGGCCTCGCTCTCGGCGGCCATGCGGGCCAGCGCCAGGCTGTCACCCATCAGATCGCCGACGCAGTGGAAAATGTCGGCGGTCATGTAGTTGTGGGCGAGAATGACGGCGTTCTTTTCCGCCTTCAGCTGGTTGATGGCGTGGATCAGCGGCGCCTTGGCCGGCCATTCCATCGGGGTGATGATGTCCTTCACCTTCTCGTAGAGATGGTCCGTCGCGGCCTTGACCTCATCCGTATACGCCAGTTCCGGCCGGGACTGTTCAAAGCCTTCAGGCGTGCCGTCCCAGTTCAATCGGTCCATTCTCTCCTCCCTTTTGCTCAATATGAGCAATATTGGGGCCCGAAAATGGGCGGCTGTTTTCCGGTGCCGCCCTTATGCTCGAAATGAGCTTTAACGTGTCCCGTATATATGCTCACCCTGAGCACAGTGCAAGCCACAGGCGTGCGGCGCGATGCCTCGCCATGCGAATTCCGGAATGAAGGCGATCAGTGCGCGGCGTGGGGGCGCAGGCCGGACAGCCAGACGCCGGTCCCCAGCGAGGCCAGGCCCAAAGCCAGGGCAAAGGCGGGCGCCAGCGGGATGCCGTTGACGGTCAGCACTTCAACCGCAGCCACGCCGAGCGCGGCGGGAACCAGGATCTGAATCTGGATCAGGCGGTTGCGGGGAATGACGCCGACGATGGCGGCGATAACGAAAATCACCGGAATGGCCGGCAGGTAGAGCTCGGCGGCAATCAGGCGCAAGGCGATCACAATGGCCGCGCAAATCGCCAATGCCACAAAGGCGTTACGGATCGCCGTCCCGCTCAAAACCAACCCCCTCAGTGTACTCATGCTGTCGTCAGACACCTGCATAGTAAGCCGGAACAACTCCCGGCTGCAACTCAATTTACCCGTCTCGCAACCTGGGAATGGCCAGGCCCAGCGAGGGCAGGCCCGCCAGTGCTTCGCGGCGGTAGCGGAAAAGTTCGGCCGGCCGGCCGCCCGTGCGGCTTTCCATCCGGCCCGTCCCCTCGACGAATCCCGTGCGGTCCAGCGCGCGGCGGAAGTTCTGCTTGTGAAGCCGGTATCCTGCAATAGCCTCGACCACCTGTTGCAGGGCGGACAGTGTGAACAGGTCGGGCATCAGCTCGAAGACGATGGGGCGGTATTTGATCTTGCCGCGCAGGCGAGAGATCGCCGTCGCCAGGATGCGCCGGTGATCCGAGGCCATGGACAAGCCGAAGGCCGGGCATTGCGACGGGTTTTCCACCTGGCCGTCGCGCGCCGCCTCGGCGACAAGCCCGGCTTCGTAGAGCAGCTCGTAGCGGTCGAGCACGCGTTCCTCGTTCCATCCGCCGCCGCCGACACCGAAAACGGTTTTCAACCGGTCGTGGCGCGAGGCCCGGCGGCCGGGCACGCCGGCCTCGTCGGCCCAGGCCGAAAGGCGCGGAATGATCTCGGTGTCGATCAGGGCCGGCTTGCCGTCGCGCCAGTCTTCCCAGGGAAAGAAATCATACCAGCCGCGCCAGCGGCCGCCGCCGTCGGGCGGGGTGCTCTTGTCGGGCGTCAGGGCGAGATAGCCGATCGACACGATGCGGGCGTCCCCGGAACCCGACATCGCGGCGACCGGGGCTTCGCGGCCGCGATCGCCGAAGGTGTAGAGCTGTTCCACATAGCCCAGCTGGAAGTGGGCCTGTTCGGCCACCCAGCGGCGCAGGCCGATCTCGAACGTGCGGTGCCTGGCGGGATCGAAGGGACCGAAGGGCAGGGCGACCCCGCCGCCCTCCTGCGGCACGATGAGGAGTTGCGGCGTGTCGCCGTCAACCGAGAGAATGACCGCGTTCAGACCGACGGAGATCGACTGGCCGGCCGGCTGCATCAGCGCCGTCCTTCGAACTGGCCCAGCACGGTCTCGAACCGGTCGAGGAAGAGCGTCTGGGCCTGCTTCACCGGTTTCGGCACGATCTCGATTTCCAGCTCCGCCGGCGGCCGGCCGAAGAATTTCAGCGACTCGTCATGGCTGAAGCCGGCGATCTGGGTCGCCTCGAAATAGGCGCAGATCACATCGGCCCGCTTGATCTTGCGCTTGGTTTCCTTCGGCAGTTTCGGCGGCAGGCCGAAGCGCAGATGGATCGCCGCTTCCAGCCGGTCCTCGAACTCGCGATAGTTCACGCCCAGCGCCGCCTTGAACGGGCTGATCATGTCGCCGATCACGTATTCGGAGGCGTCGTGCAGCAGCGCGGCCAGGCGCCATTTCTGCTCGAGATCCGGATAGAGGTGGTCGAGAATATCGAGCACGACGACCGAGTGTTCGGCGACGGAAAAGGCATGATCGCCATGGGTCTGCCCGTTCCAGCGCGCCACCCGGGCCAGGCCGTGGGCGATGTCCTCGATCTCCACATCGAAGGGCGAGGGGTCGAGCAGGTCGAGCCGGCGGCCGGAAATCATGCGCTGCCAGGCGCGCGGTGCAACGGCTTTCTTGCGGGCGGCAGCGGGCATGCGGGTCGGACCTCCGGTTTGGCGGAGAGCGGAGATAGCACCGATGCCGCCATCACTCCACTCTGCGCACTGTCAGCCCGGGCCTTGCGCTGTAGAGACCGCCGCGCCGGCCTGTCTTGCACCGCGCGGTCAGGGGGTTCACTCTGCGCCGGCCAAACGGTTCGTGAGACCGGAACTCCGGGGGAAAACATGCGACTCATTGCGATGATTGCCGCGCTGGCAGCCTTGACGGCGCCGGCCCTGGCCCAGGATTATTCCAACTATTCCGAGGACGCGCTGCGCGCCGAGCTGGCGCGGATCGCGACGGCCGAGACGAAAGTCCTCGTGCCGATGCGCGACGGGATCGGCCTGTCGACGGACATCTACCGCCCGCGCGAGGCCGATGGGGACGTGCCGGTGATCTTCTGGCGCACCCCCTATAATTTCAACACCCTGTCCGGCAGCCGCCTGCGCATGGCCGTGGAAGCGGTCAATCGCGGCTATGCCTTCGTGATCCAGAACGAGCGCGGCCGCTATTTCTCCGAGGGCGAGTTCGAGATTCTCGGCTATCCGCGCACCGACGGCTATGACGCGCTCGACTGGCTGGCCGCGCAGGACTGGTCGAACGGACGGGTCGGCACCTGGGGCTGTTCGTCCTCGGCGGAGTGGCAGCTGGCGCTGGCGGCGATGGACCACCCGGCGCATGCCGCGATGGTGCCGATGGCCTCCGGCGCGGGCATCGGCCGGGTCGGCGAGTTTCACGAACAGGGCAACTGGTATACCGGCGGCGTGCCGCGCAATCTCTTCTTTGTCTGGCTCTACAATGTCGACAATCCGCTGCGCGCGCAGATCCCGGCCGGTCTCGACCCGCAGATGCGCAGCCGCATCGCGCAGTACAATGATCTGGCGACCGACAAGCCGGATGTCGACTGGGCCAGCCATATCTCCTTCCTGCCGGTCTCCGAACTGCTGTCCACGCTGGGCGAGCCGCCGGCGACCTTCGAGGAATTCATCGTCCGCGGTCCGGCCGATGAGGGCTGGTATGAGGGCGGCCTCTATCATGACAATGAGGATTGGGGCGTGCCCGCGCTCTGGTTCAATTCCTGGTATGATGTGTCGATCGGCCCGAACATGGCGCTCTACAACCATGTCCGGCAGAGCGCCTCCGACCGCGAGGTGCGCGACAACCAGTATGTCGTCGCCGGGCCCAATGTGCACTGCAACTTCTTCAATTACGGCCCGGATACCGTCGTCGGCGAGCGCAATATCGGCGACACCAGCTTCGACACGACGGGGCTGATCTTTGCCTGGTTCGACCGCTGGCTGAAGGGCGAGCGCAATGCCTGGGACCGCGACACGCCGCGCGTGCAGTACTACGCGATGGGTGCCAATGAGTGGCGCGGCGCGGAGGAATGGCCGCCGGCCGAAGCCGAACCGGTGCGGCTCTATCTGCATTCCGGCGGCGATGCCAACAGCCGCTATGGCGACGGCCGTCTGAGCTTCGAGGCGCCGGACGGCGAGCAGCCCGCCGATACCTATGTCTACGATCCCATGGTACCCGTGCAGACCATTGGCGGCGGCGATTGCTGCAATGGCGGTATCGTGCATCCCGGCGCGCGCGACCAGCGGCCGGTCCAGGTGCGCGACGACGTGCTGGTCTACACCTCCGACGTGCTCACCGAACCGCTGGACGTGACCGGCTTCATCGATGCCGTGCTCTATGTCTCCTCGGACGCGCCGGATACCGACTTTGCCGTCAAGCTGGTCGATGTCGCGCCGGACGGCACGGCCTGGATCGTCGACGACACCATCCTGCGGGCGCGTTATCGCAATGGCTATGATGCGCCGGAAATGATGGAGGCGGGCGAGGTTTACGAACTGGATTTCACGCCGATGACGTCGAGCATCGTCTTCCAGCCGGGCCATCGCATCCAGGTCGAGATCACCTCGTCCAACTTCCCGAAATTCGTGCGCAACCTGAATACGGGCGGGAATAATTACGACGAGAGCGAGGGGCGTGTGGCGACGAATTCGGTGCACCATTCGTCCGGGCGCGCCTCCTATATCGAACTGCCGGTCGTGCGCTCGCGATAGGGACGTGAATGTCGGTCCTGCCCCATCAAGGGGCTGGACGGGCGCGTGCGTGAGATCGCCGCATCCCGGCCGGGCGGATTGACCCGCCCGCAAAAACAGGGTGCGATAACACCGACTTGGAACAGGAGACCGAGATGGGTCTGACACGTGTTGTGATGCGGCTGGGCCGCAATCCTGACGCCGGCTATCCCGATGGCGACGAGCAGCATGGTTATGTGATCGTCGCGCCGCTCGACAAGGACGGCAAGCTGGACCTCGAATTGTGGCGCGCCCACAAGGAAAAATGCACCGTCGACCGCTTCTCGCCCGATCCGGACGAGAAGGCCGATGGCTGGCTCTCCCATCGCGGTTCGCACTGGTATTTCCGCTATGACGAGGAAGACGAGGGTCCGGACGAGCCGGTCTTCCGCCTCGGCGACCACACCATGCGCGTCGGCGATTATCTCACCATCCACGAAGCCGATGGCGACGACCTGACCTACCGCATCACGGAGGCGGTCGCGGTCTGACCGGATCCGCTTTCGCTAGTCCTTGGCCGCCCGCTGCGTGTCAGCGGGCGGTTTTATTTTGTCGATCAGCCGCCGGCCGGCTTTCAGGAGCGGCATCTCGACGGCGATATGGGTCAGCCAGCCCAGGGCGATGCAGGCGGCCAGGGCGAGAAGGTAGAAGAGCGGGCTCCACAGGCTCTCGGGCAGGACGCGCGCCAGCGCGCTGATCGCCAGCAGATGGCCCAGATAGATCGCATAGGACCAGTCGCCAATGCGCGCGGCGAGAGCGGGCAGGTGCGGCTTCCAGGCCAGCCAGGCCGCGGTGATGCCGATGGCGAAGGGGGCAAAGACCGGCACGCGCAGGGCGGCGGCGTCGATGGCCTCCAGCCCGCCGCCATGGGTCCAGATCAGTCCGCCGATCGCGCCGGCCAGCGCGACGACCGCGAGCGGCCAGCGCCAGGCCGGCAGCCGGTTGCGCAGCACCGAGAGGCCAATGCCGGACAGGAAAAGCAGGTTGAACGGGCTGAAGGCGACGCTCAGCCAGGGCGAGACATCCCGCGGCATGAGGGCAGTCGCGGCAATCGTTGCCGCTGCCCACAGCCCGGCCGCACCGGTGCGCCAGACGGGCGGCAGGGCCAGCGCCAGTCCGAACAGGGCATAGAAATAGAGCTCGTGCGTCAGCGTCCAGCCGACCAGCAGGACGGGCAGGTCGTGATGCGGGATCAGGGTCAGCGAGGCGATGAGGTCGAGCTCGGCAAAGGAGCGCGTCAGGCTGCCGGCGAAGACGAGATAGCCCGCGAGCGTCAGCCCGGTGAAGATCCAGTAGAGCGGGAAGATCCGGTTCAGGCGCTTGAGGAAATAGCGCACATCCAGCCCGCGACGGTCGCGGTAGAGATGGTGGATGATGAAGCCGGACAGGACGAAGAAGACGTCGACGCCGGCAAAGCCGAAATAGGCCGTCTGGTCGAGCAGCGTGGTGGTGAGGAAGCGCGCATCGGCCTGGTGGATATGGGCGAGCACGACGAGCAGGACCGCGACCATGCGCAGGTGCTGAATCTCGACGATGGTCGTGTGCCGCCCGTGTTCCTGCATGATCGCGGCGCCGGCTATTCGCCGGCCGGATCGTTCGCGACGAGGGCGATATGGCGGCGGTCCGGGCTGACGGCGAGACGGGTGACCCCGTCGATATCGTGCACGGCCAGATCGGCGACCGAGTGCCAGGGTGCATCCAGCGTGCGCGTCATCAGCACATTCTCATCGACCGCAAAGAAACCGTCCGTGCCGTCCGGCAGGGTGAAGACGGCATAGTCCTGGGTCTCGCCGGGCAGGTCGAAACGGTGCTCCGGCGCGGTGCCGTCGAAGCCGGTTTCAAAGACGGCAAAGCCGCCATCCTCGCGCGGCATCGTGAAATAGACGCTGTCATGATCCGGCGCCGCATAGAGCGCGCGGCCGATGCCTTCGGCGGCGGTGACGATCTGCGTATCCTCGAACCGGCCGAAGACTTTCAGCGGGAAGCCCTCGTCGAGGCTGAACACGGCCAGCCGGGTCATGTCGGCATTGAAGGCGTAATAGCCGTTCGGGCCGACATCGGAGGCCGGGCGGGCATTGCCGCCATCCGGTGCGTCCAGCCAGACCTCGCCGCCATACCCGCCGGGCGCCTGGTAGATATAGGACAGCGCGCCGCCGGCCGGGGTCGGCCGCGGGGAGTATTCCCCGGCATCGGGCGTGTCGGTGATCTGCGTGCGCACCGAACAGTCCAGGCTGCAGCGCCAGATATCGGTGTGCTCGCTGTCGCCGGAGGTGAAGTAGAAGCCGGTACCGTCTTCGGTGAAAGCCGGCTGGTTGTCATAGCCGGGCCGGGCGGTGGCGTTGGTCAGCGCGCCGATGGCCGGGATATTGCCGACCCAGCTGAGCGGCGCGATATAGATGTCGACACCGGGCAGGCCGGCGGCTTCGGCCTCAGCGTCCGCCTGCGCGGTCTCCTCGCTTGCCTGCTGCGCGGTTTCGGGCGCGGTTTCCGGTTCGGGCGCGGGGTCGGAACAGGCGGCGATCAGGCTCAGACCGGCCAGTGCGGCCAGGGTGTGTATCGGGCGCATCAGCGTTTCCTCACGGCAGCCGCGCCGACACCGTAACCGGCACCAAAGGCGCACATCACGCCGGTCTCGCCGGCTTTCATATCGTCGGAATGCATCCGGAAATTCATCACGACGGACGAGGACGAGGTATTGCCGTACTCGGTCAGGATGGCCGGCGCATTCTCCTCGGTCCGGTCGCGGCCGAGAATGCGTTTGGCGATCATGTCGACCATGCGGATATTGGCCTGGTGCAGCCAGGTGCGGCGCACATCCTCCGGCGCCAGACCGATATCGTCCATCATCGAGCGCGCGACCGTGGGCGCAAAGCCGACCACATCCTTGAAGACGCGGTGGCCGTCCTGGTCGAGATGCGGTTCATAGTCCGGATCGACCTGGCGTTCGGCAATGTTGATGAAGCCGAAATCCGAGCGCAGCGCCGAGGACCACTTGTTCTGCGCATGGGTGCCCAGCACGTCCCAGCCGCCCGGCCGTCCGTCATCGGCCTCGACGATCATCGCCGCCGAGGCGTCGCCGAAGATGAAGTGGACCTCGCGGCGCGAATGCACATTGATGCATGTCATCAGCTCCGGCGAGCAGATCAGCAGGCGTTTCGCCTGGCCCGAGCGGATCATGCCATTGGCGATGTGCAGCCCGTAGAGCGCCGAGGCACAGGCCATGGTCAGGTCGAAGGAGAAGCCGTCCGAGCCGATGATGTTCTGGATCTCGCAGGAAACGCCGGGGAAATTGCGCTGCTGGGCCGAGGAGGCGACGATCACGCCGTCAATGTCCGACCCGTCATAGCCGGCCGCCTCGAGCGCGGGCGTCACCGACTTCATGGCGAACTCGGCCTGCACCGAGACCTCCTCGATCGGGCGCGGCGGGATTTGCGGCACCATGCGGTCGATATCCAGAATGCCGGACTTCTCGTAGACATGCCGCCGCTGGATGCCCGAAGCGTTGACGATGAATTCGGTGCTGGACAGGGGGACAGGCTCGATCTCGCCAGCCGCAATGGCTGCGGCGTGTTCCGCGTTGAACCGCCCGGCATAGGCATTATAGCTCGCGACGAGCTCGTCATTGTCGATGACACTGGGAGGGGCCCAGTAACCGGTCGCCCGGATGACGCTGTCTGTCACGGTTCCCGACTCTTTCTTCCCGACTTTTCGCCAGCGTAAAGCATGCCCGCCCCCGATCAATCCATGCGCGCATTGCCGGGCCCGGGCTGCCGCCCGAAAAACGGGCAAACCTGCCCGATTGTGCAGCGCACACGGCGCAAAACCGCGAAATTCTTGCGGCGAAGTCGACTCCCGGAAAATCCGGCGCCTAGCTTTTGACGAGATAGCAAGAAGCAAACAAGCGCTCGCCGGAGGCCCCGCATGGACACTGGAAACAATGCCTGGATCCTGACCTCGACTGCCCTGGTCCTGTTCATGACCTTGCCGGGGCTGGCCCTCTTCTATGCCGGCATGGTGCGCCGCAAGAATGTACTCTCCACGCTGATGCAGAGTGTCGGTGCTGCCGCCATCGTTACCGTGCTGTGGGCGCTGATCGCCTATTCGCTCGCCTTCTCGGACGGCGGCGCGCTGAATGCCTTTGTCGGCGGGCTGGGCCGGATCGGCATGGCGGGGATCGCTCCGGACACCATGTCCGGCGACCTGCCGGAAAACCTCTTCCTGATGTTCCAGCTGACCTTCGCCATCATCACCGTTGCGATCATCGCGGGTGCGGCGGTCGAGCGGATCAAATTCTCCGCCTTCATGGTGTTCTCGGCCGTCTGGGTGGTGCTGGTCTATGCACCGATCTGCCACTGGGTATGGGGCGGCGGCTTCCTGGGCGAGGCGGGCGTGCTCGACTTTGCCGGCGGTGCCGTGGTGCACATCAATGCCGGTGTGGCCGGCCTGGTGCTCGCGAAATTCGTCGGTCCGCGCAAGGGCTATCCCGGATCGAACCTGGCGCCGGACAATCTGGTGCTGACGGTTGCCGGTGCCGGCATTCTCTGGGTCGGCTGGTTCGGTTTCAACGGCGGCTCCGCGCTGGCGGCTGACGGCGCGGCCGCGCACGCCCTGGTCACCACCCAGCTGGCGACCGCGACCGCCGTGCTGGTGTGGATGGGGCTGGAATGGATCCTGCGCGGCAAGGCCAGCGTGCTCGGCGCCGCCTCCGGTGCCGTGGCCGGCCTGGTCGCGATCACCCCGGCCGCAGGCTTCGTGCCGGCCTGGGCGGCTTTCTTTGTCGGTGCCGGCGGCGCCTTTGCGGCCTATTGGGGCGTCACCGCGCTGAAGAAGGCGCTGAAGATCGACGACGCGCTCGATGCGTTCGGCCTGCACGGTGTGGGCGGCCTGGTGGGCGCTATCCTGACGGGTGTCTTCGCCAGCGAAGCGATCGGCGGCGCGCCGGGCGCCATCGAGGGCAATCTGCTGCAGATCTGGACCCAGACCTGGGGGGCGCTCGCCGCGGCGGTCTATTGCGGCGCCGTGACCTTCGCCATCCTGTTTGTTCTCTCGAAGCTGATGCCCCTGCGCGTCGACGAGGAATCCGAAGTCTCCGGTCTCGATACCAGCCTCCACGGCGAGTCCGTCGGCGGCTGACACCGGCTCATGGTTCGGCCGGTTGGGGGCCGGAACGGGGGTGAGCGCTGTAAGGGGTTGCGGCGCTTACCCCCGACCCGTTTTGAACCGTTTCGCGTCCAGGCCATGTCCTCCCCGGCCTCGAGACGTCAGACTGACCCGGTTCGCTGCGGCGGACCGGGTCTTTTTTGCCCGGGCCGCGGGAAGAGGATCAGGGCGCAGGACATCCCTCGGGCGTGCATGCCATCGCAGGATCGCTCCCGTCCGGTGCGGGGCCGGGATCGCCCTCGGCGAGGAGCGCGCCGATCGCGGCACCGAGTGCGAGATCGGTGACCGCGCCGAAACTGTGCCGCCGTATGCGGCCCTGACGGTCGATCAATATCGTTGTCGGCGTGCCCTGCATGGCATAGGCGGCCATGGTGCGGGGCAGGCCGCCCCCATCTCCGGCCGCATCCATCGCGACGGGAAAGGCGATCCGGTATTCGTGCAGGAAGGCGGCCAGGGCCTCGCGGCTGCCCTGGGCCTGATGATGTTCGAACACGCTGTGCAGGCCGATCACGGCGACGCCGTGCGCGGTGAAATGCTCGGCGACGCGCCGGGCCTGGGGCAGGGCATGCGAGACACAGCCCGGGCACAGCATCTGGAAGGCCTCCAGCAGCACGATCCGGCCGCGAAGGTCTGCCAGGCTCGTCGGCTCCGCAGTGTTCAGCCAGCCGGAGACGGTGAGTTCGGGGGCGGGTTTCAGCTTCATCTCGGTATCCTCGGGATGGATGCCCGCCAGCGGCCGCGCCGGCGGGCATCCGTTTGTCAGGCGGCCTGGCGGGGTTTGACGCGGGGGAAGTCGACCTCGACGCCGAACACGACATTCACGTAATTGGTGAAGAGGTTGAGCGCGACATGGGCGACGATCTCGACGATTTCCTCATCGTCGAACCCGGCCGCACGCAGCCGCTCGACGGCACCGGCGCCGACATGGCCGCGCTGTTCGACGACGGCGAGCGCGAAGTCGAGGGCGGCCTGGGTGCGCGGATCGGCGGCCTTGCCGGTGCGGGCGGCCTCCATCGCGGCGGGCGTTTCGCCGGCCTTGGTGCCCAGCACGGTGTGGGCAGAGAGGCAGTATTCGCAATCATTCCGGTTGGCGATCGCCACGGCGATCTTCTCGCCCAGCGCAGCATCGATGCGTCCGCCGCCCAGCGCCTGGAAGCTGCCGAGCATGGATTTCAGCGCGGCGGGCGAGTGGGCGACGGTGCCGAACATGTTGATGACGGCGCCGAACTGGCCCTTCACGGCGTCCATCAGCTGCTTGCGTTCGCCCGACGCGTCGGCGTGCGGGAAGGGGGTGAGATGGGGCATTGGGTGTCCTTTCGCTCAAAAAGTATCGACTCGATACATTTAAAAGCTAGGGATCGCATCCGGGGTTTGCAAGACCTGTTTTGACTCGATACGTTCAGGCATGTCCGGACACTCACCGACCACGCATCTGCTCGAACGCCTGTCCCGCCTCATCCAGAACGAGGCGCATGCTCACGGGCTGAAACCGGTGCAATGGGAAATCCTGCGCTTCCTGCGGCTGGCCAACCGGTTTTCCCGCACACCTTCGGCCGTGACCGCCTATCTCAACCTGACGAAGGGCACGGTGTCGCAATCGCTCAATGCGCTGGAGACCAAGCAGCTCGTGACGAAGGAGCCGGTCGCCGGCGACCGGCGGCGCCTGACGCTGGCACTGACGGTGGCAGGACGGGAGATGCTGGCCGGCGATCCGATGGACGCGCTGGATGCCGCGGTGCGCAGCGTGGAGGCGGCGCGCGGCGAGGATATGTCCGGCGGATTGCGGGCGGTGCTGTCAGACCTTCTGCGCCGGCGCGGCGGGCGGGCCTTCGGCGTGTGCCGGACCTGCCGCCATTACCGGCCGGAGCCGGGCGCGGCAGGCCGGGCGCGATGCGCCCTGTTGAACGAAGCGCTGGGACCTGCCGACAGCGAGGCGATCTGCGTCGAGCATGACGGCTAGGGACACAAGCCTGACGGTGGTGCCGGCAACCGGTGCCTGCTAGGTCAGGTAAAGACAAACGGGGGGACATCGAATGTGGCGTTATCTGGCGATCCTGGGTCTGCTGTGTCTGACGGCAGCGGCCCTGTCACAAGACGATCCGCAATCCGGCGGGATCGAGACCTTTCTCGACCGGGCGGCGCCGGCAGCGGCAGCGCCGGGGCTGGCCTATGCGCTTCTCGAGAATGGCGAAGTGCAGCTGGGCGAACGGGGTGAGCGCGTGGCGGGCAGTGGCCTGCCGGTCACCGAAGACACGCCCTTCGCGCTCGGCTCGATCTCGAAGAGTTTCACGGCGCTCGCCATCCTGCAGCAGGTCGAAGCGGGCCGGATCGAGCTCGATCATGGCATTGGCGACTATCTGGATGTGTTCGACGGCCAGCCCGGCGGGGCGATCACGATCCGCCAGCTGCTGAGCCATACCAGCGGCTATTCCACACTGCAGGGCAACCAGTCCCATACCGACGGGGCCGGCGAGACTGACGGGCTGGCCAACCGGGTCCGGCAGCTGGCGATGATCGCGCCGGCCAGCGAGGCCGGCAGCCAGTGGCAGTACTCCAATGCCAATTATCTCATTCTGGGCAGGCTGATCGAGACGGTCAGCGGTCTGGAATACGGCGACTATATCGAGACGCGGATCCTTGAGCCGCTGGGGATGGAGGACAGTTTCGTCGCCGATGGCGAGGTGCATGAGGCCATGGCGATCGGCCATACACCCTGGTTCGGCGGCCGGCGCCCGGTCGCCGATCGCCGGACCGTGCGCGGCATGGCGCCAGCGGGTGGTGTGATGGCCAGCGCTGCCGACATGGCCCGCTATCTGGCGATGATGATGAATGGCGAGGACGATCTGATCCGCGCGGACCACAAGGCCCTGATGCTGAGCCCGGCCAGTGCCGCCTCACCGCATTACGGCTTCGGCTGGTTTCTCGATGCCGAGGCCGATGCGGCCTACCACACAGGACTGACCCCCGGGGTCGAAACCATCGCTGTCCTGTCCCGCTCGGAGCCCAGAGGCGGGGTGGTTCTGGTCAATGCCAACAGCGGCATGGGGTTTGGCGTGACCGGAGACATTCTTGCGGGCGTTGCGGCGCTTGCACTCGGGGACGCGCCGCAAAACGGCGGCAATCATCTGGGGGCGAAGAGCCTTTATATCATGCTGCTGGTGCTGCCCGCTCTCTTCCTGGCCGGCATCGCGACGGCGTGGGTGAGACGGGACGGCCTGCGGGCGAAGTCGGGTGCTTTCGGCGCTTTCAGCCTTTTCTTCCCCCTGGTCGCGACCCTGGCGATGGCCTGGGTGTTTGTGGACCTGATCCCCAGACTCTTCGGCGTTCCGCTTGCGACGTTCAATCTCTACCAGCCGGACATGACGATCCTGCTGATCGCCGGTTCGGTGTGCGGCGTGGGTTTCGCGGTCTTCAGGCTGGCGGTGGCCTATAGCGGCCGCAGATAGGCCGCTGAGTTACCGGTTCAGAGCTTCTCGACAAACACCGTGCCGGCGGAATAGCCCGCGCCGAAGGAGCAGATCAGGCCCTTTTCGCCGGTCTCGAACCCGTCATTGTGACGGTGGAAGGCGACCAGCGAGCCGGCCCCGGCCGTGTTGGCGAACTCGTCGAGGATGACCGGTGCTTCGTCCGGCTCGAAATCGCGGCCGAATACTTTCCTGGCGACCAGCATGTTCATGTTGATATTGGCCTGGTGCAGCCAGAGGCGTTTCATCTGGTCGGGCTTGAGACCGAAGCTCGCCATGTCGTTGAGGATCATCTCGGCGACCATGGGACAGACTTCCTTGAAGACCTTGCGGCCTTCCTGGACGAAATAGCGGTCGTCGAAATCCGGTTCCGGATCCTCGGAGGCGTTGAGGAAGCCGAAATTCGAACGGATATTGTTCGAGAACTTCGTCATCATGTTGCGGCCGACCACACGCCAGCCCTGGCCGCCGGCGGCATCCTCGTGCTCGATCAGCACCGCCACGGCGACATCGCCGAAGATGAAATGGCTGTCGCGGTCGCGGAAATTGAGCTGCGGCGTGGTGATTTCCGGCACGATGACCAGCACGGACTTCGCCATGCCGGTATCGATCATGTTGATCGCATTGATCATGCCGAACGTGCCGGAGGAACACGCCACCGTCATGTCAAAGCCGAAGCCTTCGATGCCCAGCGCGTCCTGCATCTCGATCGCCATGCACGGATAGGTGCGCTGCATCGAGGTGCCCGAACAGATCACCGCGTCGACATCCCTGGGGTCGCGGCCGGCGCGGGCCAGCGCGTCGCGGGCGGCGGCAACGCCGGCTTCCGCGGTCAGGGCGAGCTCGTCATTGGCGCGCGGCTTCACCCGCGGGCGCATGCGATCGACATCGAGCACGCCGGCCTTGTCGATCGTGTAGCGCGACTTGATGCCGGAGGCCTTCTCGATGAAGCCGGAGGAGGAGGGGTTCTTCGCCTCGACCGAACCGCGCGCAATGGCGTCGGCATTCTCGGCATTGAAGCGTTCGACATAGGCGTTGAAGCAGGCGACGAGTTCATCGTTGGAAACGGACTCGTCGGGGGTCCAAAGACCGGTGGACCGGATAACCGCGCTCATTCACATCACTCCGGGACGTACGCAAGAGGCGCGAAACTAGTCCGGCAATCCCGCGGCGTCACCCTTCTAGCGCGGTTGTCCGGTCCGGCAGGCGTCAGAAGCGCCAGCTCAGGCCCAGGGCGACCAGGTCCGCGGCGTTCTCGTCATAGACCCCGGCCAGCGTGTCACCGCCCGATCCGGTCTCGTCGATCTGCGCATCCTCGAAGAAGATGTGCTGGTAGCCGGCGTCCAGCGTGATGTTCTCGCGCGGGGTCCAGGAAGCACCCAGCGCAGCGACGGTGCGGTCGGCATCGGGCACGCGCGGTGAGCGGAAGTCCGGATCGGTCGGCGTTTCCTCGACGGCAACACCGCCGCGCACGGTCCAGGCCGTGTTCACGGCGTATTCGGCACCGGCGGAATAGCGGATCGTGTTGTCGTAATTGAGGGTTTCCACCGTGTCCGGCTGGGCCGGATTGTCGAAGTCGACGGAAATCCCGTCAAACCGCTCCCATTGCGACCAGCTGACATCGCCGGTCAGGGCGAGGCGTTCGGTGGCCTGGTGGTGCACGCTGACCGAAAAGCGGGCCGGCAGGTTCAGCGGTGCGAAAGCCTGGCTGTCGGTGAAGGCGGGATCGAGCAGGGCGCCCATCGCGGCGGGGGCGGAGAATTGCGCATCGCCCTCGATGCCGTGATCGATACCCGAACGGTAGGCGAGACCCAGCCGGGTCGCATCGCTCAGCGTGATCAGCGCACCCAGATTATAGCCCAGCGTCCAGTCGTCGCCGTCCAGCTTGACGAAGCCGTCGGCCTGCTGCGGCAGCGCGCCGATGGCGGAACACGTGCCCGGCGCGGCCGGTTCGATCTGGCCCAGGCACAGGGATCCGAAATCGATCGCATTGGTCAGTTTCACGCTGGCATATTGCGCGCTCACGCCGAGACCCAGCGACAGCCAGTCATTCACGACGAAGCCGAGCGAGGGGTTGATGTCGATCACCGTCAGCTCGGATTCCAGCGTCTGGTAGCGGCCGCTCCAGCCATTGTCATAGTCGGTCGTCAGGCCGAAGGGCGCGGTCAGGCCGATGCCGAACCAGAATCGCCCGTCGCCGACCGGCTGGGCGTAGTAGGCATTGGGGATGATGGCATCGTTGAACAGATCGCCGCCATTGCCGCCGCTCAGCGGGGCGCCGGTGGCATCGGTCGAGCCGGTATCGGTGAACTCGCCGCGGCCCAGAATGCCGTGCAGGCCGGCATTGAGCTGGCGGCCGTCCAGCTGTGGCAGGGCGGCGGGATTGGAAAAGACGGTCGAGGCGTCGGCGGCGTAGGCGGCATTGCCCGAATTGGCGAGGCCGAGATCGCGCACGCTGTATTCCTGGATGCGGAAACCCTCGGCGTGGGCGGCTGTGCCGGACAGGGCGATCAGGATGGCGGTCGCGGAGACGCGCCAGCCGGCGGGGGGAAGAGACGGAAACATGACATACTCCTTGCGCCCTCCCCGGTGACCCAACGGGATGCGACGTCGTTTCGTTCCCTCCGCGTTTCAAGAGGTTTGCTGCGCAGCAAAATCTGCTCTTCGCAGCTGCGTGCGCCTTTGACCTCCCGGTCCCGGAGTGCGAAAGACAGGTCTGCAATCGGTCTGGAAAACCCCGGGAGAGCCCCATGAAAACGCGTGCCGCTGTCGCCTTCGAAGCCGGAAGACCGCTCGAGATCGTCGAGGTCGACCTGGAAGGCCCCAAGGCCGGTGAAGTGCTCGTCGAGATCAAGGCGACGGGGATCTGCCATACGGACGAGTTCACCCGCTCCGGCGCCGACCCGGAGGGCGCCTTCCCGGCGATCCTGGGCCATGAGGGCGCGGGCGTGGTGGTGGAGTGCGGTCCGGGCGTGACGGGGCTAAAGCCGGGCGATCACGTCATCCCGCTCTACACGCCGGAATGCCGGGAGTGCGAATACTGCCTCAATCCCAAGACGAACCTGTGCCAGTCGATCCGCTCGACCCAGGGCCAGGGCGTGATGCCGGACGGCACGTCGCGATTTTCCTACAAGGGCGAGAAAATCCTGCACTATATGGGCTGCTCGACCTTCTCCAACTACACCGTCCTGCCCGAGATCGCGCTGGCTAAGGTCCGCCCGGACGCGCCCTTCGACAAGATCTGCTATATCGGCTGCGGCGTGACGACGGGGATCGGCGCGGTGATGTTCACCGCCAAGGCCGAGCCCAATTGCACCGCGGTCGTCTTCGGTCTCGGCGGGATCGGTCTCAACGTCATCCAGGGTCTCAAGCTGATCGGCGCGCGCCAGATCGTCGGGGTCGACATGAACCCGGCCAAGGAAGCCATGGCGCGCCAGTTCGGCATGACGGATTTCGTCAATCCCAAGGATGTGAAAGGCGATCTCGTCGGCCATCTGGTGGAGCTGACCGGCGGCGGGGCCGACTACACGTTCGAATGCATCGGCAATGTCAATGTGATGCGCACGGCGCTGGAATGCAGCCACAAGGGCTGGGGCACCTCCATCGTCATCGGCGTGGCGCCGGCCGGCGCGGAAATCTCCACCCGTCCCTTCCAGCTGGTTACCGGCCGCAACTGGCGCGGCTCGGCCTTCGGCGGGGCGAGGGGCCGCACCGACGTGCCCAAAATCGTCGACATGTACATGGAAGGCCGCATCGATATCGACAGCCTGATCACCCACAAGCTCAAGCTGGAAGACATCAACAAGGGCTTCGACCTGATGCATGCCGGGGAGAGTATTCGCAGCGTGGTGGAGTATTGATCCACGCTTGGGCCTGGTCTGCGGATCTGCTATGATATCACTTTGATATCAGGAAGCGCGCCATGGGCCAGGTTATCATCCGCAGTCTCGACGATTCTGTCGTCGCCAACCTCAAGCGCATGGCGGCGCGTGAGGAAAAATCGCTGGAGCAATTCCTGCGGGAGGTGCTGTCGGAAACGGCCATGCGTGACAGGCAGGGCTTTTTCGAATTCGCGCGGAGCATGCGCGAGCGGTGCAAGCCCATCGATATCGACCCGACAGACCTGATCCGCGAGGACCGGGACCGGTGAAGCCGGCGGTATTCGATGCCAGCGTGGCCGTGAAAGTCTTCCTGCCGGTTGCCGGATCCGATGCTGCGGAGGCCGTCGCCAAAACCCATGCCATGGTGGCGCCGGAACTGGTTCTGGTAGAAAGCGCCAATGCGTTCTGGAAGTATGTCAACAAGGGGTTGGTGCCGCTCGAGGACTGTCTGACGGCGATCCGGAACCTGTCCGGTTTTGCCGATCTGCGGCCGGACCGGACGATCTTTCCCGAAGCCCTCGCGCTGGCGAGCCGGTTGCAGCATCCCGTCTATGACTGCGTGTATCTGGCCCTGGCGCTGCGCACGCAGTTCCCGCTCGTCTCGGTCGACCGCAAACTTCTCTCGCTGGCGCGCGACAGGCTTGGTATCGAGACCATCAACCCGTCCTGACCGCCCATCCCTTCATCCGAAAGGACATCGCCTTGACCCTCCAACCCGTTTCCAGCTGGACGTCTTTCGGCGGCACGTTGTCGGTCCACGATCATGACAGCGAGGCCTGCGGCTGCCCGATGCGGTTTGCCGTCTTCACGCCGCCCCGGGCCAAGGACGGGCCGGTTCCGGTGCTGTGGTATCTCTCCGGGCTGACCTGCAACTGGTCGAATGTGATGGAGAAATCCGGCCTGCAGCGCATGGCCGCCGAGCTGGGCCTGATGGTGGTGGCGCCGGACACCTCGCCGCGCGGCGAGGACGTGGCCGATGACGACGCCTATGATCTGGGCCAGGGGGCGGGCTTCTATATCGACGCCACGGAAATGCCCTGGGCGCCGCATTTCCGCATGCAGCAATACATCACCGAGGAATTGCCCGCCCTGATCGGCTCGGCCTTTCCCGCCGACATGGAGCGCCAGGGGATTTTCGGGCATTCCATGGGCGGTCATGGCGCGCTCACCCTGCACTTCAAGCAGCGCGCCCGCTATCGCTCGGTCTCGGCCTTCTCGCCCATCGTGGCGCCGTCGAAAGTGCCGTGGGGGCGCAAGGCCTTCCAGGCCTATCTGGGCGATGAATGCCCGGCCTGGGGCGAGCACGATGCCTGCGAGCTGGTGAAGCGCCAGCCCTCGGACGCCCATATCCTGATCGACCAGGGCGAGGCCGACCAGTTCCTCGAGGAACAGCTGAAGCCTGAACTGTTCGAGGCGGCGTGCCGCGAGGCGGGCCAGTCACTCACCCTGCGCCGGCATCCCGGATACGACCATTCCTATTATTTCATCGCCAGCTTCATGGAAGACCATCTGCGCCATCACGCGAAGGCTTTGAAAGCGTAGGGCCCACGCACGCCCCCAATCCTTCCCCTTGATGGGGACTGAGGCGCCAAAGGACATGCCGGGGGCATGTTCGACGCAACGAAGGACCGCGCCGCAGGCGTGGTGGATGGGGTGGGAGCGAGATGCCTTCCATTTCGCTCTTCGAAAGCGCCACCGGGTTTCACCCCTTCCGACCCGAAGCTCCGCTTCGGCCCACCTTCCCCATCAAGGGGAAGGATGGGTGGAGTTCGAGGGCGCGGGCCAGCCGGATCAGTTGTCCTCGACGCGATGGCGCGGCCGGGTGCGCTGGAACGGGCTGTCGCCATTGTCGCAGATCCACTCGCCCGGCGCGGCCGCGTCCTGCGGTCCGGCCTGGCGGCAATCGCCGGCGCCCAGTTCGGAGGCCGAGGGCAGGTCCTCATTGCGGCCGCCTTCCAGATAGGCACAGCCGGTGAGGGCGAAACTGGCGGCAAGAAGGATGAGAAGACGGGTCACGGGGGCGGCTCCGGTTCATCGGATGAAGGAGCCGGAAAACTAGCGCCGCGCCGGCACGTCTGTCACGTGAAACCCGCGTCACACCGGCGGGCGGATGGCATGCCGGGGGCAGGACGGCCTGTCCTGACCCCGGCACACAGGATCAGCGCTGGCCGATCTCGGAGATCGACAGGGTGGCCGGAGCCATCTGGCCGCTGGAATAGGTCGCCACCCAGATCGCATAGCCGCCGCTGCCCGGACGGTTGATCGTGACCTGTGGGTTCAGACCCGGACCGGAATCGTCGTCGCACAGGAAACCGCCGCCGGGCAGGCCCACGATCAACGTGGTGTCTGTGTCGGAGGTCGCGGAAATGGTCAGCGGATACTGGCCGGCCGTGTAGTAGAGCACATAGGTACCGTCGCCCGTCGTCCAGCCGCGGCATTGCGTGCCCAGTTCGCGGGCGGATTCATACGTGCCGCCGGCGACGACATTGACCCGGTAGGGATCCGGCGTGAAACCCGCCTGCAGGTTGACCGAGCCGAACACGCCATTGACCCGGCCGCCGCCGCCTCCACCGCCGCTGCCCGACGTGCTGGCGCAGGCGCTGACCGCGAGGGCCAGCGCCGGGATGAGTGCAAGATGATGCGCCTTCATCACTACTGCCGTCCGATCTCGGAGACCGACAGCGTGGACTGGGCGAATTCGCCCTGGCGGTAGGAGCCGATCCAGACCGAGTAGCGGCCCGAGGTCGGATTGCCGATCGTCACCATCGGGTTGAGACCGTTGCCGCTGTCATCGTCGCAATACCAGTTGCCGTTCGGCGCCTGGATGATCAGCGTCGTGTCGGCGTTCGAGCTGGCCGAGAAGGTCAGGTTGAAGCTGCCGGCGGTGTAGTAGACGGCGAAGTCGACATTGTCGGCGACCCAGCCGGTGCAGTTGTTGAACAGGCTGCTGGCCGCGATCGAACCGCCGGACGTGACCGTCGTGCGATACGGGTCCGGCGTGAAGCCGGCGCGCAGATTGACCGAACCGAAAGTCTGGGCCGAGGCCGGCGCAGCAAGGCCGATGGCGGCGATCATGGCGAAGGTAGCAAGGCGTTTCATGGTGTCCCCTCCTTGGAGCGTTCAGGTCCCTCACAACGAAGGAAAGCCTAGGAGCGGGACTGTGAGGCCGGTATCCCCGGTTCAGGGGAGGGCCGCCGGGCGTGGCGAAAAGTCCGTCTGCAAAGAGATGGGGAGGCGATGCGGGACCCACCGCACCAGTCTTGCGAGGGTGCGAGGACGCTGGGCTGGTGCGGCCTTGGAGGTCCCGCATCGCACGGCCACCGGGACCGGGATGAGGTGGTGGCCGCACGATCACGACTAGACCTGCGCGGCCAGCCCTACGATCCCCCGTTCGGGGGAGAGGGGGCTAGCGCGCCAGCCGTTTCACCGGCTCATGCCGGTGGCAGCGGGGCTCGTGGTCATTGACCATGCCGACGGCCTGCATGAAGGCGTAGACGATCACCGGACCGACGAATTTGAAGCCGCGTTTCTTGAGGTCCTTCGACAGGGCCTCGCTCTCGGCGGTCTTCGTGGGCGTGTCCTTCAGCGACGGCCAGGCATTCTGGATCGGTGCGCCGCCGACAAAGCTCCACAAATGGTCCGAGAAATCGATGCCGCGCTCGCGCATGTCCAGCCAGGCCTGCGCATTGCCGATGGCGGCCTCGATCTTAGACTTCGAGCGGATAATGCCCGGATCGGCCAGCAGGCGCTCGCGGTCGGCATCGGTATAGCGGGCGATGATCTCGGGCTGGAAACCGTCGAAGGCGGCCCGCATCGTCTCGCGCTTGCGCAATATGGTGATCCAGGCGAGGCCGGCCTGGAACCCGTCCAGCATCAGCTTTTCCCACAGGGCCCGGCTGTCATACTCGGGCACACCCCATTCGGTGTCGTGGTACTCGGCATAGATCGGATCGTCGATATTCACCCATCCGCAGCGCTGGAGCATGGCCTGGCCTCGTTTTCGTGTCCGCCACACTCCACCCTGCCTGCGCCCGCCTGCCAAGCCAGGATGGCAGAGCGTGCTGACAGCGTCGTGGCAGGAGTGGCTCCAACCTCCCTCTCCCTTGGGAGAGGGATCGAGGGAGAAGGGGAAGGCGCGGCCGGAGCGCCGTACTTCCCGGGAAACCCAAAGCGTCATTTTTTCCCGGAAGCGCGAGAGCGCTGTCTTTTCCCGGAAGCGTGCAGCGCTGTCCGGGATCTACGGGAGACTCATCGCTTGGCATCGCGCTCTGTCGATCCCGGCTTCTTCAGCCCGCTTTCGCGGGCTTACGGCCGGGAAAAATGGTCCGGTTTGGCGGGCTTCCAGCCAGGAGACGCGCTCAGGTGTCGGGCGCTGAGGCGAGAACGGGTGCCGCTTCGTCGAAATCGCCGCGGATGTCGAACCACAGGTCTTTCCAGCCGGGGTTCATCGCCTCGATCAGATTGATCTTCCAGGCACGGCGCCAGCGCTTGAGGAGATATTCGCGCCGGGCGGCGGTCTCGAACCCCTCATGCCATTCGAACCAGACGAGCTGTTTGATCGCGTAGCGGCGCGTGTATCCGCGCATCGCACCGGTGCGATGCTGCCAGATGCGCCAGATCAGATTCGTCGTCCGTCCGACATAAAGCGCTCCGCGCGGCCGGCTCGCCATGATGTAGACGGCTTCGGGTGCATTGCTCATGAGTGCAATTATAGGTTTATAATCTTTTCGGTGCAACTCGTTCCTGAGCCGCTTTTGCGGGAGCGCTGTCCCGCTGTCCGGGGCCTGCGGGAGGTTCACCGCTCGAAATGATCTTCGGTCGGTCCCGGCGTCTTCAGCCCGCCTTTGCGGGCTTTCGGCCGGGAAAAATCCTGCGATTGGAGAAGAAAAAGCCTAAGGCAATTCCCGCAAGAAATTCTCCACCACTTTTTTCTCGCCGGCCTTGTCGAAGCGGACGGTGTATTTGGCGCCGTCGGCTTTCTTGACCGTGCCGTAGCCGAACTTGTCGTGGAAGACGCGGTCGCCCGATTTCCAGCGGCCGTTTGTGTCGCCGCTTTCGATCAGGGTGGCCTTGGCGTTGATGGTGGGCGGGGCCGAGCGGCGGCCTTCGGTCTGGCTGGCCTGGTAGCGCTTCCAGCCGGGGCTGGAATAGCTCGAGGCCATGGCGTCGGGCTGCTGGCGCACGCTTTCAAAGCCCGGACCGCCATCATAATAACCGGTCTCCGAGCGCGCCTCGACATGATCCATCGGCAATTCGTCGATGAAGCGGCTGGGGATCACCGTCTGCCAGCGGCCATAGATCATGCGGTTGGCGGTGAAGGTGATGATGGCGCGTTCGCGGGCGCGGGTGATGCCGACATAGGCCAGACGGCGTTCCTCCTCCAGCGAGCGCGTGCCGCCCTCGTCCAGCGAGCGCTGGGAGGGGAAGACGGTCTCTTCCCAGCCCGGCAGGAAGACGAGCGGGAATTCCAGCCCCTTGGCGCCGTGCAGCGTCATCAGCGAGACCTCGTCCTCGTCGGCGGCGCGGTCGGCGTCGGTCAGCAGGGCGACGTGTTCCAGATAGGCTTCCAGCGTGTCGTACTCGCCCATGGAGCGCACGAGTTCCTTGAGGTTCTCCAGCCGGCCGGCGGCCTGGGGCGTCTTGTCCTCGCGCCACATCGCCGTATAGCCGCTTTCGTCGAGCACGATCTCGGCCAGCTCGTCCAGCCGGCTCTGCCCGGCCTGGTCGCGCCAGCGTTCCACGTCGCGCAGGAAAACCTGCAGCGCGGTGCGGGCCTTGCCGCGGATCTCGTCCGTGCCGACCATGACGCGGGCGGCCTCGGTCATCGGCACGCCCATCTGGCGGGCGGTGACGGCGATCTTCTGCACGGTCGTGTCGCCGATGCCGCGCTTGGGCATATTGACGATGCGCTCGAAGGCGAGATCGTCCTCGGGCGAGCGCACCAGGCGCAGATAGGCGTGGGCATCGCGCACTTCGGCGCGCTCGAAGAAGCGCGGCCCGCCGATCACCTTGTAGGGCAGGCCCAGCATGATGAAACGGTCTTCAAAAGCGCGCATCTGCCAGGCGGCTCGCACCAGCACGGCGCTGCCGGAATAGGCGCGGCCCGAGGAGACCCAGTTCTCGATCTCCTCGGCGACATAGCGGGCCTCGGCCTCGCCGTCCCAGATGCCGCGCACGGCGACTTTCTCGCCGGCCTCGTCCTCGGTCCACAGCGTCTTGCCCAGGCGCGAGCGGTTGGCGGCGATCAGGCCCGAGGCGGCGCCCAGGATGTGGGCTGTGGAGCGGTAATTGCGCTCCAGGCGGATCACTTCGGCGCCGGGGAAGTCCTTTTCGAAACGCAGGATGTTGTCGACCTCGGCGCCGCGCCAGCCATAGATCGACTGGTCGTCATCGCCCACGCAGCAGATATTCCCCGTGCCCTGGGCCAGCAGCCGCAGCCAGAGATACTGGGCGACATTGGTATCCTGGTATTCGTCGACGAGGAGGTAGCGGAACTTGTCGTGATAGATCTTCAGGACATCCGGATTGTCCTTGAAGATGTGCAGCGTGTGCAGCAGGAGATCGCCGAAATCGCAGCAATTGAGCGTCTGCAACCGCTCCTGGTAGAGGGTGTAAAGACCCTGGCCGCGGCCTTCCGCGAAGGACCATTTGTCCTCTTCGCCCAGCTGCTCGGGCTTGAGGCCGCGGTTCTTCCAGCCGTCGATCAGGCTGGCCAGGTGACGCGGCGTCCAGCGCTTCTCGTCGATATTTTCCGCCTGGATGATCTGTTTGAGCAGGCGCAGCTGGTCGTCCGTATCCAGAATGGTGAAGCTGGATTTCAGGCCCGCCAGTTCGGCATGGCGGCGCAGGATCTGGGCCGAGACCGAGTGGAAAGTGCCCAGCCAGGGCACGCCCTCGACCGCCTCGCCGATGATCTGGCCGACACGCTCCTTCATCTCGCGCGCCGCCTTGTTGGTGAAGGTGACGGCGAGGATTTCCCACGGCCGGGCGCGGCCGGTGGCGAGGATGTGGGCAAGGCGGGTCGTCAGCACGCGCGTCTTGCCCGTGCCGGCCCCGGCCAGCACCAGCACCGGCCCGTCCAGCGCTTCCACCGCGGCGCGCTGCTGCTCGTTCAGCCCTTCAAGATAGGGCGTCGGCGGCGCCGGACGCGCCATGTCGGAAATGGAGAGGTTGGACATCGTGTCTTGGGTGCCGCCTTCGAGTCGCAATGACTGGTCAGTCTGGACCGATTGGCCCGCAATCCCAAGACCGGGATGTGCAATTGTTCGTATTTTGTTCGGGGTCTTTGTGCGCGCTGCGCGCTCTGCGGTGCTGCGCACCGCCCCCTCAGTCGGCTTTGCCGACAGCTCCCCCGCAAGCGGGGCGAGCCCTGTGCCAAGGCTTCCCCTGCGAAGCGGGGGAAGTGGCCGAACCCGGCCAGGGGCTGGGTGAGGTCGAAGGGGGTGAGTCGGCTCCTCGCTACCCCGCCATCTTCAGCGGCATGGTGGGAGCGTATTTCATGTCGATGCCCTTGATGTGGGCGGTCAGCCAGAGCTTGAGGAACATCAGGAAGCCGGACGGGACCTCGCCGCCATTGGCGCGGATCGTGCCGGCGTGGTCCGAGAACGTCTTCAAGAGGTCGGCATGGATCAGCTTGTGCGAGGCGAGGCCGGCGAAATTGACGCTGGCCATATAGGCTTCCTCGTCGCGGAAATGCTCGATCGTGACGCGGGCGAGCGCGTCGACGAGCGCGATCATGGACGCACCGGTCTCGCCGGTGGCAGCGCGATCGTGGATCGCGTTCATCAGGTCCAGAATCTGCTTGTGATCGTCATTCATCGACTCCACGCCCACATCGAGCGAGGCATCCCAGTTCATGATCGGCATGGTCGGTCTCCGGTGTCTGTCTTCGCCCGAGCTATGACCTGCCGGCGGCCAAGACACGGTTAACCCGGCGCGGCAAAACCGGCCGGATCCGTCAATATTATATGATGATGCGGGGTGGGCGGGCTCAGCCGAACAGGGCGTCGATACCGGCCTGGGCGGTCTCGTCGGCGAAGTCGTCCTCGCCTTCCTCACGGCCGTGGATCGTGCCGGAGGCCGCTGCGATCAGCGGCTTGATCTCTTCGGTCGCCAGGGATGCGACGGCCCGGCAGGTCGCCTCGTCGCTGCCCGCGCGCAGCCGGTCCTGGGCCTCGATCACGGCATTGTCGATCTGCAGGATCAGCGTCTCCAGATGCGCGCGCACGGCCCGCGGGGCCGCGGCATAGGCGAGGATGGCGAGGTCCTTGTCCTTGAAGGCGGACTGGCGGAAATGGCCGCAATAATCCAGCGGCTGCCAGTCCAGCACATCCCCGGCGCAATCGGGCATGTCCGGCAGCATTTCCATCAGCATCACCACCTCGTTGAAGTGGTTGAGATAGTCGGTCGCCAGACCGGTGACGGGATTGATATTGGCAGCGGCGAGCGCGTCCGCACCCAGCACGCCCGTGCCGAGGGCTGATTCGTCCTGCGTTGTCATATGCAGCCCGCCCAGTGTCATCCTGCCACCTTAGCGCGACATCCTTTCCAGAGCGCTAACCGGTTCGCGCGACAGGCGAAAACTGTCTTAACGGTGTTCTTCCTCGCTGATCTCGGCGAGGCGGCGGGCATAGGCGGCCTGGGCGTCGGCCTTGGCGATCCAGCCGATGATGGCCTGTTCTCCCGTGCGCTGGCGCACGGCAGCGCCATCGACCTGTTCGGCGTCCAGCACGCCCAGCGCCCGGCCCAGCGTGTCGTCCTCGAACACGCAGGTCTTGTCGGGGATTTCCGACTTGCCCCAGTCGTCCAGCGGCACCAGCACGTCGCGCACACGCACGGTCTGCAGCACCAGCCGGCTCGATCCGCCGGAGAGGTCATAGCCCTTGCGCTGGACCTGCAGCTGGAACAGCGAGCCGCCCAGCGCCGATTGCGACAGCACGGTCGCGAGCGAGACGGCCAGCAGTACCGCGACCGAGGCTTCATAGCTCGTGGTCAGTTCGAACACGATCAGCGTGGTCGAGAGCGGCGCGCCCAGCACGGCGCCGGAGACCGCGCCCATGCCGATCACCGCGAAGAAGGCCGGCCCCGCCGTGTGTTCGCCCAGTATCGCACTCAGTGCGATGCCGAAGGCCGCGCCCAGCATGGCGCCCAGATACATGGAGGGCGAGAATACGCCGCCGGCAAAACGGAAGCCGAGCGAGAGCACGGTCGCCAGCGTCTTCAGCACGATGAAGAGGATGAGCTGCTGGAAGGCGTATTCGCCGCGCAGGGCGTTGGAGGTGGCTTCATAGCCCACGCCGAGTATTTCCGGGGCGATGAGGGCGATGAGACCGATCAGAAGCCCGCCGGGAATGGGCAGCAGCCAGACCGGCAGATGCATGCGTTCCATCCACTGGCCCAGCCGGGCCGGCAGGAAGATGGCACCGCGATTGAACACGATGGCAAGCCCGGCCGCGGCAAAGCCGAGGGCAGCGGCGGCCGGGAAGTCCCACACGCTGGCCGCGGCCATCTCCGGCAGGCCGAAGACCGGGTCCTGGCCGAAATGATGCCGCACGATCAGCGCGCCGACGATGGAGGAGGAGGCGACCGGCGCAATGGTACGCAGGGCGTAATGGCCCAGCACGACCTCGAAGGCGAAGAGGGCGCCGGCGACCGGCGCGTTGAAACTGGCCGAGACCGCTGCCGCTGCGCCGCAGGCGAGCAGGATGCGGCTGCCGCGGGCGGGCATATCCAGCCATTTGCCGAATTGCGAGGCGAGGGTGGCGCCCAGATGCACGGCCGGGCCTTCGCGGCCCGCACTGGCGCCGCCGCCCAGCGAGATCGCCGACATGATGGCGGAATAGAGCCCCGATTTCAGGTCGATCCGTCCGGCATTCACGGCGCGCGCTTCCAGCACATCGGCGACGCCCTTGCCGCGTGTGTCCGGCGACAGGTTCCAGCGTTTGCCCAGCCACAGCATGGCCGCGATGACGCAGCCGGCGGCGAGCGGGATCAGGATGACGCGCCAGGCGGGCAGGTGGGAGGCGGCGGAGGCGAGATGGATTTCCGTGACGCCGAACGCGCCGCGCTCGACGGCGGAAATCCCCAGCCTCAGGGCGAGGGTGGCATAGCCGGCGACGAGGCCGACCCCGATGCCCAGCACCCACAGGGCCGGGCCCCGGCCGTCGCGGAAGGCCTTGGCGATCTGTCCCAGCCAGGATTGCCCATCTGAATCGCTCACATCTCCGGTTTCACTGCGGAATGCGCCAAGCGTCAAGCCGATCCGCGACGATGCTTGACATGAAACCAATCGGTTCCATATAAAAGAAACCAGATGGTTTCATATGGAGGCCCCGCATGGACAGACCGGATATCTTCAGGGCAATCGCCGACCCGACACGGCGGGAAATTCTCGCGCTTCTTTCCGAAGGCGCGATGACCGTCGGGGATGTGGCGGACCGGTTCGACATGACCCGCCCCGCCGTTGCCAAGCATCTCAAAGTGCTCAGCGATGGCGGGCTGATCAGCGTCGAGGCGCGCGGACGCGAGCGGTTCAACCGGCTCAACGCCGCGCCCCTGCGGCAGGTCGCCGACTGGGTCTCCCGCTTCGACGCCTTCTGGGACGACAAGCTGAACAAACTGAAACAAGAAGTGGAGAAAGAGCATGGCTGAGCCACGCATCGAGAAATCGCTGTTCCTCAAGGCGCCGCGCGAGCGCGTCTGGGACTTCCTCACCGGCCAGGACAATCTGGCGCGCTGGTTCCATCCCGTCGACCGGTCGCTGGACCGGCCCGGCCCCTACATGTTTCTCAAGAGCCTCGATGAACCCGAGCGGTGCATGTGGGGCGAGGTGGTCGAGGCCGAGGCGCCGGCCCGGCTGGTCTACACCTTCACCCATCAATGGCTGGGCGAACACGAGACACGGGTCGAATGGACGCTGAGCGAGGTCGCCTCGGGCACGCTGGTCAAGCTGGTGCATGACGGGTTCGAGGGTGCACCGGTCGATGTGTTCGAACAATTGTGCGGCCATGACGCCGGCTGGGACGAGCATTTCGTCAAGCTGCGGGTTCGCGTCACCGAACCGGCCATGGCCGGCTAGCCGCGCTGCTTGCCTCTCCCTGCGGGCACGCTAGGCTGCGGTGCCTGCAGGGGGAGAGCGGAATGTCCAGAACGATCTTGTTTGCGGCCGCGCTGCCCGTATCGCTGGCGGTCTCGCTGGCGGGCGGGGCAGCCGCCCAGTCGATCGACAGCGCCTATACGCACATCGACGAGACCTGCACCGAGCGGCAATTGCCCGACGAGCCCGGGGTCGAGATCCGGTGCGCCGGTCATGATGACTGGTCGTTTCAGATCGCGGCGGGCGAGCACGGGGCGGCGATCGCTTACGCCCGCGCCGGCGGGACGATGTCGGACTTCATCGCACCGCCCATGCGCGGCCTGTTCGGCGGTTTCAACGAAGTCGCCGAATGGCGGCTGCGCGATGGCGAGGCCTTCGCCACCATCCATCGCTATATCCACTACAATCCGCCGGAAATGCTGGAAGTGTCCGGCGGGCTGGAACAGCCCAACACGCTGATCGTCACCACGCTCGATCCGCGCGGTGCGGACACGGCCTGCGCCGTCGCTCATGTCGACGCCTCGGCGCTGCGCAATGCCAATCTCGTCGCCCGCGAGGCGGCCGACCGTCTGGCGCCGGGCTGGGATTGTTCGCAGGAACCAGTCCTCTTTGACGATACCAATCCGGACGTTGGAGCCTGGCTGGCGCGCAGCCACTAAATCCGACTAACGTCCGGCGCGCAGGCGTTCGAGCACCCAGACCCGCATGGACGAGGCCAGCGGATCCTCGCCGCGCGCTTCGTCGATCTCGGCGACCAGCCCGGCCAGCGAGCGGCCGTCCTCGGCAATGGCCCGGTCGATCTCCTCCCAGAATTCCGGTTCGAGCGACAGGCTGGTACGGTGACCGGCGAGGGAGAGCGAGCGTTTGACGAGCGGCATGCCCGGTTTGTCGCCCGGCGCGTGCGCGCTGGCAAGCGCGGGACGCCACAGAAGCGCCGCCCAGACCGCCGGCCCGGAAATCCCGTCGGCCGCCAGTCCGGTCTGCGCCTGGAACTGCCGGAGCGCGCGTTCTGTCGCGGGACCGAAATCGCCATCGATCCGCACATCGCATCCCGCCTGCCGCAGCGCATATTGCAGGCTGGCGACGGCCGGGCCGCGCGCGCCGCGCTGCAGCTCGGCCCGCGGCGCCGGGCTCCAGTCGAGATTGCGGTCCATCGCGGCGCGCACCCGGGTCAGCCGCGCGCGCCGGTCGGCAAGACCGTTGAGACCGCCATTGACGGCAAAGGTGACGGCAACGAGATCGTCGCGATCGGCATGGATGTTCAGCTGCCGGTCCTGCCAGTAGGCACAGGCCGTGCGCACAGCGATATCCGGATCCGCAGCGCGCCGGGGCTCTGCCTCCAGACCGATACCCAGCCGGCGGCCCGTTCGGCGATAATTGGTCCGTCCGGTCAGCTGGATCAGGCCGCGCCCCTTGTAGCGCACGCCGTCGCCGGGCCGGGTATTGCCCAGATCGGCCCGCCCCTCATAGGCGCGCCCGCTGGCATATTCGGTCAGGGTGGCGAAGCCGTCGCTCTCATGGGCGATCTGGGCGAGAAAATGCGCCTGCCGCAGGGGCGTATCGATCGCGGCCGCCGCCAGCGCGCCCGGCAGATGGGGCCGGATGGCGGCGATGATGGCGGCGCTTTGCGGGCGCGCTGACGCCACGGCGTCAAGGGCGGCGCGGTTGAGTTCTGGCATGTCCGTCTCCCGTTTCCATCCAGCCTAGGCCGGGCCAGAAGGGGCGGGGACAAGTTGCGCGCGGTAAAAACGATGCCATATCTGGCTGACGAGGGGAGATACGGAATGAAAAACTTCAGCGAGATCGAGGCGATGGCCCGGATGCATCATCCCGATCTGGACGCCCGTCTGGCGGCCCATGGCCACCTTCGCACCGCCCAGGAAATCGCGGATATCCCGGACGATCGCTGGCTTTCCACCATGACGCGCTGTGTCTTCCAGGCTGGTTTCGTGTGGAAGGTGATCGAGGCGAAATGGCCCGGTTTCGAGGCGGCCTTCGACGGGTTCGACCCGGTGACGGTCAGCTTCTATTCCGACGACGATGTGGCCCGGCTGGCCTCGGACGAACGCATTGTGCGCAACGGCCAGAAGATACTCGCCACCGTCCACAATGCCGGCTTCGTCGCCGACATTTCGAGAGAGCATGGCGGGTTCGGCCGCTTCATGGCGGACTGGCCGGCGAGCGATCAGGCCGGCCTGCTGGAGCTGCTGAAGAAACGCGGCTCGCGCCTTTCGGGCATGACGGCGCAGTATTTCCTGCGCTTTTCCGGCTGGGACGCCTGGATACTGTCGAAGGATGTCGGCGCGGCGCTGGTGAGGGAAGGCGTGGTCGACAAGCCGCCGACGTCGAAAGCGGCCATCGCAAGGGCTCAGGCGGCGATCACGGCCTGGTCGGACGAGAGCGGCAGGAGCCAGAGCGAGATCAGCCGCATTCTCGCGCTCTCGACCGGTTGATACCGTGTGCAGCAGCGTTAATTTCCTGATTACCGGATCGGGCAAACTTGTCGGGATCGATTTGGAGGCGTGACGCTACGCCTTGCAGGAGAAGCCGGAATGAACCGCTGGCACAAGCCGGTCGCCTTGTCGCGCTTCAACACGGAGATGGTCCCCGATGTACCGGGCGTCTATGTGCTGCTGCGGGACGAGCGGGACATTTCCTCGGTGTTGAAGATCGGTCCGGCCCGCTCGCTCCGCCGCGCCTTCGCCCGCGAGCTCGAACCCGCCGGTGAACGCCAGCCCGCAATCCCGACCGCGATGATGTTCCGTGAATCCCGCGCCGATGCGGAAGAGGCCCAGCGCCTGATCAACGAATACCGCCGCAAGCACGGCCGCGTGCCGGTACTGAACTCGCCGTTCTGAGATTTTCCTCCCCACGATGTGGGGAGGTGGATCGCCGCAAAGCGGCGAGACGGAGGGGCGCCGCGTAGCGGCGTTGTCTATGCGCTACACGTCACCGGCTCCCGGCGCTCCGCGCCGGCCCCTTCGACCCGATGCTGCGCATCGGCCCACTTCCCCACTGACGTGGGGAAGAAAGCGCTACTCCCCGTCGTCCAGCCTGTGACCGTCCAGCGTCTTCGCCGTCATCTCCGCCCGCGCTTTCGCCAGGTCCGAGACCGCTTTCGGCGTGCCGTGCTTCACACGGTTTGCCTCGGCGGCCGCGGCCTTGTCCTCGCGCTGTTTGCGCTTGCGATACTGGCGGAGATTGACGGGCTTGGTCATGGCATATTTTGTGTCTTGAGTTATTGTGAGCACATTATGTTGACATTCGGCTCAATTGTTCTCATTATGTTCTGTGTGGATGTAGGAGGCACTCATGGCAGATCAAAAACACATTGTAGACGCCCGCGCTGACAGTGAAGGCGACATCACTCATGTGCGGTTCGAGGGAAACCAGAACTTTACCAGCGTTGAACGGGCTATGAAGATGGCCGATCAGGGCAAGATCGACAATGCGCATACAGTTCGGCGCACGGGCGCCAAACCTCATTTGCGTTCCAACCCTGATGGGCGCCGCTCGAACAACCTGGACGATCTAGCGGGAGACCGCTGATCAGTCCTTCGGCCCCAGCATGTTTTCCGGGCGCACGATGGCGTCGAACTGTTCTTCCGTCACGAAGCCCAGCTTGACGGCTTCCTCGCGCAGCGTGGTGCCGTTCTTGTGGGCGGTCTTGGCGACGATGGTGGCGTTGTCATAGCCGATGGTCGAGTTGAGCGCGGTAACCAGCATCAGCGAGCGCTCCATCAGTGCCCGGATATTGTCCTCGCGGGCCTGGATGCCGACAACGCACTTGTCGGTGAAGGTGTTGGCGGCGTCGGCCAGCAGGCGGATCGACTGCAGCACATTGTAGATGATGACCGGCTTGAACACGTTCAGCTCGAAATGGCCTTGGCTGCCGGCAAAGCTGACCGTCGTGTTATTGCCCATCACCTGGGCGCAGACCATGGTCATCGCCTCGCACTGGGTCGGGTTCACCTTGCCCGGCATGATCGACGAGCCCGGCTCGTTCTCCGGCAGGGCGATCTCGCCCAGGCCCGAGCGCGGGCCGGAGCCCAGGAAGCGGATGTCGTTGGCGATCTTGAACAGGGAGACGGCGACCGAGTTGAGGGCGCCATGGGCCTCGACCAGCGCGTCCTTGGTGGCCAGCGCCTCGAACTTGTTCGGCGCAGTGACGAATTTCAGCTTGGTGAAGGCCGCGACCTCGTCGGCGAAGGCTTCGGCGAAGCCCTTCTTGGTATTGAGGCCGGTGCCGACGGCCGTGCCGCCCTGGGCAAGTTCGAGCAGGGCCGGCAGCGTCGCTTCCACGCGGCGGATCGAGTTCTTCACCATCGCGACATAGCCGGAGAATTCCTGGCCCAGGGTCAGCGGCGTGGCGTCCTGGGTGTGGGTGCGGCCGATCTTGATGATGTCCCTGAACTGGTTCGACTTGTCGTTGAGCGCGTTGTGCAGCGTCTGCAGGGCGGGCACGAGACTGTGCACCATCTCCTCGGCGGCGGCGATATGCATCGCCGTCGGGAAGGTGTCGTTCGAGCTCTGCGAGCGGTTGACGTGATCGTTCGGATGGATCGGATCCTTCGACCCCACCGTACCGCCCAGGATCTGGATGGCGCGGTTCGAGACGACCTCATTCGTGTTCATGTTCGACTGGGTGCCCGAGCCGGTCTGCCAGACGGACAAGGGGAAATGGTCGTCCAGCTTGCCTTCGGCGACTTCCAGCGCCGCCTGCGCAATGGCGTCGGCCAGCTCCGGTTCGATATTGTCCAGGCGCTTGTTGGCGAGGGCGGCCGAGCGCTTGACGATGCCCAGCGCGCGGATCAGCGGTTTGGGCATGGTTTCCGTGCCGATCGGGAAGTTGATCAGCGAACGCGCGGTCTGGGCGCCGAAGAGTTTTGTCGACGGGACTTCCAGGGGGCCGAAGCTGTCGGTCTCGGTACGCATCTCGCTCATCAGGGGAGGCTCCTTGCAGGCCGCATTGTGCGGGAGGAATATGGCTGTGATCCGGGGGAACGTGTATCACCGGCAGATGAACGATCAAGATAGCGATGCGCAAGGCCGCAGATCGGGTGCCCGCGGGGGGCAGGTGCAAAACTGGGTCGGTAGAGGGAAGGTTCAGGCATCGATGTCTGGCGATGAGCTCAATCTGCGCGTGGACGCACTGACCACGCAGTCGCGGCGTTTCAAGGCGCTGATCGGGGAGTTCTTCCGCCTCGAATTCAAGCGCGCGCGCCCGAAATGGGGGCCCTATGAGGTCGTGATCGAGATCCAGCGTACGCCCGACAGCCCCACACACGATGTCGACAATGTCGCCAAGGCGGTGCTGGACGCGCTGACCGGCGTGGTCTTCCACGATGACAGCCAGGTCGAACGCCTGCTGGTCACCAAGACCGAAGGCGAGCGCCCCCGTATCTGCGTCACTGCCCGTCCGATGAAGGATGTGAAAGTGCTCGAAGACGCGTAGGCGGGGCTCCTGCTTCTCCCTGACCGGGGAGAAAGGGTGCTGAAGCCACCCCCGCCCTAAACACCACGCCGCTTTTCCCGGCCGCACGCCCGGCGAAGGCCGGGCGGAGTGCCGGGATCCACCGGAAGCTCATCGCTTGAGTTGATCTCCGGTCGGTCCCGGATCTGCGGCCTGCCTGCGCAGGCCTCCGTCCGGGAAAAATGAGAGCGTTGGAAAAGAAAGTGAGAGTGCCCCTACAAGCACCGTCACCCTGACGAAAGTCAGGGCCCAGTTCATAAAGCTGGGTGCCCGCGATCTCGCACTTATCCCGCACATCGCCATTACGCAGACCGAGCCCGCCTGGCGAAAATATCCCTTTACGATCTGGGTCCTGACTTTCGTCAGGATGACGGTGCGTGGGGCGGATATTGGAAATTTATCCCCGTCCGCTCCAGCGCCCCTATACTCGCAGACGGTTTCCGGGATGGGAGGCATGAGCTCAGTCCCTTGTGCCCGGGAGCGTGCGGAGCTCGTCCGCGCCTGGTGGGTGACAGCATCAGGCTCCGGCGTGGCCATCTGCGGGGACACCGGCACAAAGCTCGACCGGAGCGTGCCTGCAGGTTTCGAGACGGGGCCCGCAAGGGACCCGGGTAAATCTCCGCGTGCGGGATGCCTCGGGCATCACCACCAAACCTTCAAATCCGGACACGATGTCCGCCGTGCATCCCGCACCCCTCTCATCGCTCCAGGGCGCAAGCTCGTGGAGGGTTTCATGCTGACACGCCTTTCCTCCCCATTTTATGGGGAGGTGGATCGCCGCAAGGCGGCGAGACGGAGGGGCGCCGCGTCAGCGGCGTTATGCTTGAGACAGGCTCCACCGCCCCCGGCGCTTCGCGCCGGCCCCTTCGACCCGCGGCTAACGCCGCGGCCCACTTCCCCACGATGTGGGGAAGAAAGAGAGTGTGGCGCTTTCCCCGGATTTATTCCGGGGTCTGGCGGCGTTTCAGAAAGAGGCTCAGCCGGACCTCGGCACAAGGCCGGGGGAAGTGGGGCGTGATGGGAAAGGGGAAACGCCGGAACTTACCCGGCCGCCTTGACGCGCCGGACCTGGCAGGTGGCGCTCGAGCGGGCGGCGATTTCGCCGGAGGGGGTCCAGATCGTGCCTTCCATGAAAGCCACCCGGCCGCCGATTTTCGTGGCGACACCGCGGGCCCGGCAGGGTTCGACGGGCAGGGGCGCAAAGAAGCTGGTCTTGATCTCCAGCGTCGGTACGCCGCACATGAAACGCTCGGACACCAGGACAGCCAGCGACATCACCTCGTCGAGCATGGCGGTGACGATGCCGCCCTGCACCGAATTGCGCAGATTGGCGAGTTGCTGCGTGGGATGGAAATCAGCCTCCAGCCAGCGCTCCTCGATCGAGAAATCGGCCAGCTGGAAGCCCAGCAGCTTGGAGGCATAGGGGTGATTGGCGCGCTGGCCGAGATAATTGCGGATCTGGTCCGCCGTCATCGGCTCGCGCGGCGTTCCGGCCAGATCCGGGGCGACCAGGTCGGGACCGGACATCACTTCTTGCGGAAGCTGTCCAGCGAGACGACTTCGGCGCCATCGCCGCCAGGGGCTTTCTTGTCGCTCTTGCCTGCCTTGCCGCCGGCGGCCGTCTTCGGCTTTTCGGGCGGGGGTGTATCGATCTCGTCCTCGGCCGGGTCCTGCTCGAACTGCAGGTGGAAACCGACGCTGGGATCGTGGAAGCGCGAAATCGCCGAATAGGGCATTTTCAGGTATTTCGGTACGCCGGAGAATTTCAGCGTCACCTCGAAACCCGTCTCGGTGACGTCGAGATCCCAGAACTGGTGTTCCAGCACGATCGTCATCTCTTCGGGATATTTTTCCAGCAGCGTCGGGTCGATATCGACACCCGGCGCCTGGGTGCGGAAGGTGATGTAGAAATGATGTTGTCCGGGCAGCCCGCCGGGGCCGGCCGCTTTCAGCAGAGCCTGACGGACCACGCCGCGAAGCGCGTCCTGCGCCATCAAGTCATAGCGCATCAGGTCCTTGGCCATGTCGATCTCCCCCGATCTCCCTGTAGAAAAAAGGGTACCCCAAGCCCGGGGCAGGTCAACGGATATCAACGGCTGGACTGCAGATGGGGCCGCGGCGTGGTGAAGGATGGCCTAACCCGCCTGCAGGCGCCGTGTGTGAAGTCTGTATGAGGATAAGTGGAGGCTTCTGTTGCCAGGCGCCTCCGGACCCCGCCTGGACCGGCTAAAGGGTCCAGGACTTTAAAGCGAGATTACCCGCGCTGACTACGCAGCGAGAGCGACCTCTTCAGCAAAGTTGTCGTTGGCAACTTTCATAAGCGAGCCTGTAACGGGCCTCACCCGGGCGAAAGCAATCCCCTTTACCCGTCCGTCGATCCTGTTTCGGCCCCATGCCAGCCCGGCCACTTGCTGAAGGTGGTGCAGGGAAGGATATGGTGGAGCCGCCGGGTACTGCCCCCGGGTCCGGTCCGGTTATTACGAGCGCGTTTATCGCCATAGTCGGCAAGCCGACACCGGGGAATATAGGCAGGAAATGTGGCGAGTTGAAGGGGCGGGTGCGGTTGCGGCAGGTATCATGCGGTGCGTCCGGCCGGCGCGGCCGGCATTCGATACCTTTGGAGCGGTCTGCCGCGCTTGGTCCGTGCCACGCGGAAGGCCCGCGATCACCGTCTCGATGGCAGCCGTGGCGGTCGCGGGTTTCACCGGCGTCGCGCCCCGCATGGGGAAGCATCTTTTAGCCCGCGAATGCAGAAACAAGCCGAACGCGTCAGCCGTGATCGTTCAGGGCGTCGTCCAGCAGTTTTTTCCAATGCTCGCCAAGCCAGATGGCGCCATTGGCATCATTGTCGGCCATGGACAGCGCAGACTGGATCGCGGGGCCGATGAGGCCTTCCCCGATCGCCGTCACGGCAAGATTATAGGTGATCAGCTGGGCCAGCCTCTGCGCGGTTTCTCCAGGCAGGTGCCGGGACATGTGGTCTGCCACGACGGCGGTCATGGCCGGCAGAGGCGCGGCGAAGTCATCCATGTCGCCGAGTTCGGTCGAAAGCGCGATCCAGCCGATGAGTTTGGCGTATCTTTCCGTTCGCAGGATTGAATGGATCCGGACCATGACGTTCTGTGCGAATATCAGGGGGGTGTTGTCGGCCTCTTCTGCCAGCGCGGCAAGCAGATCCCTGTGAAGCTCACCAAGCACGCGATCGGCAAGCGCACGCTTGATCTCCAGCACACCGCCGAAATGATGATAGACGTTGGATACAGCCAAATTCGCCTGATTTGCGAGAGACTGGAATTTCAGTTCTGACGGTCCGTATTTCAGGATCAGTATTTCTGCGGCCTGGAGGATTTCCTCCCGTGCTTCCTCCGGGGTGCGGCGCCTGCGTTTCGGTTTTGTCACATCTGCTCCCCGGTCCTGGCCTGCATTGAAGGCGCGTGAAGATGCAGAACGCGCATTGATCCAGGCCGAGTACGCTATTCCAATTCGAGAGCCAAGGCATTCTCGGCGGCCCGCATTCTCGCCCTGTTGTCGCGGTCCCAGGGATGGAAGCCGGGTCGGAAATAGGCCGCCCATTTGAGCATCATTTTACGGAAAAGACCCGGATTGCCCCACAACAGCCAGTTCAGCCGTAGCCAGGACGCGGCCGATCCGCCCCGCCCCGCATCGGCGAGCAGGACTGAGAACAGCCTTTTCATGTGAGCCAGAAAAAGGACGGTGACGATGGTCATCGTGCGGACGCGGACCCAGTAGGCCCGTCCGTTGGTGACCTCCTGGAACACATCGAATGCGACACCCTTGTGTTCCGCTTCCTCGATGGCGTGCCAGAGCCAGATATTCCGGTATTCCGTTCTGGCCTCTTTGAGAAGATCGGGATTGCAGAGCAACTCGTCGGCCAGAATGGCCGTAAAATGCTCGAGCGCACAGGTCGCGGCGAGCTGTTCGAGGTCCGAATACCTGTGCTGTGCCCATTCAAAGCGTTCCTGCGTCTCCCGCTGCAGCATTGCGGCCCGGCACCCTTGTGTTTCCATTTGCTGGTTGTAGCGCACATGTTCGCGCGTATGCATGGCCTCCTGTGCCATGAAGGCGCCTACCTGGGAGTCGAGCGGTTCGCCCGAAATACGGGGCCGGAAGCGTTTCACGCTTGAGATAAAAAAGCGCTCTCCAGCCGGAAATGTCATCGAGAGTGCGTTGAATATCAGCGATTTCAACGTGTCTCCGCCAAGCCAGTCGCGCTCCTGGACATCGGAGAACGCAAAGTGCCGGTCACGGGGGGTGATGCGGATCGATCGGGAAATGTCTCTGGATTTCATGTGCCTGAGCCTTGTTTCGGGTCCGCGGGTAGCGGCCGACGCAGTCATCATAGAATTATAGAAAATATTTTCAATATATCTTGTCGAAAATATTTTCGGCAGTAAGCTCGGCCTCTCATCCGAATTGGGAAAGGACATTTCGATGAAGAGGTATCTGGTATCCGGTGTGTGTCTGGGTGCGGTGCTGACAGCACCGGTCAACGCCTGGCAGTCTGGCTTCGAGGGGCGCCCCTATCTGGAAGTTGGCCCGACGCTTCTGCTGACGGAACTGGAAGGCGAAATCGACGATCTCCTGCTGGAGGACAATGTCAGCCTGAATGCAGTTTCCTTGCGGGGTGGAGTGGGTATTTCGGAATATCTTGCGATCGAGGCTGATATCGCAATCGGCGCGTCCGGTGAGACTCTCGACGAGACCGTGTCGGTTTACGGAATCGAGGGGGAGTTCAACGGCGATGTGGACGTCAACTACATCGCCGGTGTCTATGTGCGCGGTCACGTTCCGGTGACAGATGACGGTCGCCTGAGGCTGTTTGCCCGGGCCGGATTTGTGACGAGCGAGATTCAGGCCGGCGGAACCGTTACGGCAGAGCTGGACGAAGCCCCGACCTTCACGTTTTTCGACACCGAATTCACCCTGCCCGGATCCTATTCCGCAACCGGGACCTACACGGCAGAGCGAAGCGGCCTGGTCGGTGGCGGCGGTGTGGAATACCAGCTGAACCACGCCTTCTTCATTCGCGGTGAAGCCACCTATTTCGGCCTGGAGGACGCCCCGACCGTGGCCGGGACGCTGACCGTCGGCCATCGCTTCTAGCGCGTTGCATCACGACACAATAACCCCTCAGGAGACGATCATGACAAACATGCGCATGGCGTGCGCCATGGCGATCGTGCTGACGCTGGCGTCTGTTGCCGGCGTTGCGGCGCAAACCGGCGATGCGACGGGTCCGCGCCTGTCGGTCCGCACAACATTCATTGCGTCGGAAGGCTATGTATACGGGTTTCCCCTCCTTCTCATGGACGAAACCCGGCGTGCCGCGACCGAGATACCCTATGTCTGCGGTCTGGGTGGTCCGGAGAATGCTTTCACGCATTTGCTCGATCCGCCGGGGCCTGACTTCAGGGCCGTCGTCAGGCCGAATGTCGATACGCTCTATTCGTCCGCTTTTCTCGATCTGTCAGCTGACGCGATGGTGCTGGACGTGCCGGAAGTGCAGGACCGCTTCTACCTGATGGCAATGCTCGATGCCTGGACGAATAATTTCGCCGGACCGGGCAGCCAGATGAATGGCGGCGAAGCGACACGCTATCTCATCACCGGGCCCGACTGGGCGGGAGACGTTCCCGCCGGTATGCAGCACATCGAAGCCCCGACCGATATGGTCTGGATCATCGGGCGTACCGAATTGAAGGGACCGGACGATCTTGAAGCGGCCAATCGGGTTCAGCAATCGTTCAGGCTGAGGCCGTTGAACGGGCCGGAGCCGGTCCGTTCCGAGGAAGCCTGCCAGCCGATCCTGGACAGGGTGTCTCCCGAGGACACGATACGCGCGCTCTCGGGGGCCGAATTCTTCCAGCGGCTGGATGCGCTGATCGCGCGCTACCCGCCTCCGGCGGCGGACACAGGCAAGCTCGAGACGCTCGGCCAGATCAATGTCGGCCCCTACGCCAATGGCAGGATTGACGATCTGTCCGAAAACAACCTCGAAGCTCTGGATCGTGGCGTCGAGCGCGGGCAAAGCGCGATGGATGCAGGATTTTCCTTCGCCAGCCGCGGGACATGGACGCCGGACCCCGAGCGTGTGCCTCTGGGCGATTACGGCGATCAATTCCTGGTCCGCGGTATCGTATCGCAAATCGGGTTTGGCGCGAACCGCAATGAATTTGCCGTCTACCAGAATGCAAGACGTACAGCGCGGGGCGGTGCGCTGGACGGCCGTGAAGGCGTCTATCGGCTCGTCTTCGACAACGGAAATACGCCGCCCGTGGGGGCGTTCTGGTCAGTGACTGTGTATGACGGTGAGGGCTTTCTGGTTGCGAACGCCCTGGACCGGTATGCCCTTGGAAGCAATTCCGATCTCCAGGCCGATGCGAACGGCGATGTGGTCATCACTTTCGCGAGGGAAAGGCCCGACGATGTTCCTGTCGAGAACTGGCTGCCGGTACCGGACGGGCCGTTCGAAGTGACCTTGCGAATGTACTGGCCGAACGACGCTATTCTGGACGGTCGATGGTCCGCGCCGGCGATTTCCCGCCAGTGAGGATTTCCTGCCAGTGAGGCGGTGACATGCCCCTGGCGCTGCAACGCGGCGGGAAAACCCCCGGTGATCGATCCGATCACCGGGGCCGTTCCGGTCAAAGCACTGCAAACTACATGCAGAAGACATTGAGCTTGTTGCCGTCCGGGTCGCGGAAATAGCCGGCATAGAAGCCGCTTTCGCCGCGCGGGCCGGCCGGGCCCTCGTCCTGGGCACCGAGCTCGATCGCCAGCTTGTAGACCTTGTCGACCTGGGCGCGGTCCTTGGCCTGGAAGGCGGCCATGACGCCGTTTCCGACCGTGGCCGTATTGCCGTCGAACGGCTTGGTCAGCGCAATGCCGCAACCGCCATCGGCCGTGCCCCAGGCGATGAAAGTGTCTTCCTCCATGAAGCGGCCGGCGCCGAATTCGGCGCAGAGCTTGTCATAGAAGGCGGCGGCGCGGGGCAGGTCATTTGTCCCCAGTGTAACATAACCCAACATGTCGATGGTCCTCCATTACGGGGGTTGTTCCCCGATTGTTCCGCCCGGCAGGCTATCGCAACACGGTGCCTTGGCAAGCCGGAAACGGCAGGCTGCGGGATTACTCCTGCCAGTACGGTGTCCGGAGCGCCGGCCAGCCGGTTCAGCCGGCCGCATGCTGGTTCTGGTAGCGGGTTGCGAGTTCGACGATGACGGTGGTGGCAATGTGGGCCGCTGCGCCCACCGTCCACCAGATCGACGCCCACAGCATGACGGAGGTGCCGGTGCCGATATTGATCCCGGTGAAAATGATCATGCCGAGCACATAGCTGGCCAGGTGGATCCACAGGGAGAGCCGCAAGCCGGCCGTCACCCTGGCGTTCTTGGTCCGTATCGTGCGGGCCGCTTCCTCTTCCGGATCGACGCACAGCGCCAGGGCATCGACCTGGAAGGCCGCGGCCAGGGCGGTGAGGGAATCGCGGGATGCCTGCTCGCCATTCTCGATCCGCTGCACGGTGCGAAGTCCGATCCCGGCCAGTTCGGCCAGATGTTCCTGCGACCAGTGCCGCTCTTCGCGCCAGCGCTTGATCTTTGCTGCGTCTGCCTTGAAAGCCATGTCATTCTCCTTGAGACCTGTTGTAATCGGATGAGCGGGATTGACCAGAGCGGCGGCCAAAGCGCCACGCCTGCCTTGTGTCACGGCCCCGCCAGATGCCCGCCACCGGCCCGCCAGTTGCGCGCTGCAGGGCGTACGGGGCCGGCGGGCACCGAAGCGGCGGGAAGTCTTGAGGCTTGGCCGGTTATCCCCGGCGCGTCGCTGCAGGCAGGCTCACGGCAGTGCCTCAAGCGGTTAGACTTGGGGGGATCGAATCAGTCGAGTTGCGCGGATCGCAGGAGGAATTCATGGCGGACCTGGCCTTTGCGGATAGCCGGCCGGAAGCGGCGGGTGCGGGCAGCCTGCCCGGCTCGGCCGCGGAGCGCGCCTACCTCGATCTTCTGCGCGATATCCTGGAAACGGGCGCCGAGCAGAATGACCGGACCGGTGTCGGCACGCGCTCGGTCTTCGGTCGCCAGCTGCGCTGCGACCTGTCGGAAGGCTTTCCGTTGCTGACGACCAAGAAGGTGCATTTCAAGTCGATCGCGATCGAGCTGCTCTGGTTCCTGCGCGGCGAGACGAATGTGCGCTGGCTGCAGGAGCGCGGCGTGACGATCTGGGACGAGTGGGCCGACGAGAACGGCGATCTCGGACCGGTCTACGGCAAGCAGTGGCGCCGCTGGGAAGGCCCGGACGGCACTGAAATCGACCAGTTGTCCAATATCCTCGAACAGATCCGCAACAATCCGTCCTCGCGCCGGCTGATCGTGTCGGGCTGGAATCCGGCCGATGTGCCCAACATGGCGCTGCCGCCCTGCCACACGCTCTACCAGTTCAATGTCGCCAACGGGAAACTCTCCTGCCAGCTCTACCAGCGCTCGGCCGACATGTTCCTGGGCGTGCCGTTCAACATCGCCTCCTATGCGCTGCTGACTGCCATGGTGGCGCAGGTCTGCGGGCTGGAGCCGGGCGAGTACATTCACACATTCGGCGACGCCCACATCTATTCCAATCACATGGACCAGGTGGAGGAACAGTTGTCGCGCACGCCGCGTCCGCTGCCGCGCCTGTCGCTCAATCCGGAGGCAAAGGACCTGTTCGCCTTCGAATACGACGACATCACCCTGGAGGGTTATGACCCGCACCCGCGCATCGCTGCGCCGGTCGCGGTCTAGGGGGGGGCGGGATGTCCGGTCCGCTGACCGATCTGGGCGCGCAGATCGCACAGGTCTGCGACATCTATGCGCGAAATTACGGTATCGACCGGTCGGGCGACTGGTATCTGCTCAAGCTGCAGGAAGAGATGGGCGAGCTGACCCAGGCCTATCTCGACGCGACCGGCCGTTCACGCCGCCCGGCCGACGAGGAGGCCCGTACGGCACTGCGCCGGGAAATGGCCGATGCGCTGGGCATGCTGCTCCTGCTGGCGCGCTCCGAAGGCGTCGACCTGGACGCGGCGGTGCAGGAAAAATGGCTCAGCTGGCTCGACAAGCCGGTGTCGGCATGACCGGCACGATCGTCCCGAAAGTCTGCCTGGTCGCGGCGCGCGGCCGCAATGGGGTGATCGGTGCCGATGGCGATCTGCCCTGGCGCCTGTCGTCCGACATGAAGCTGTTCCGCGACACGACGCGCGGCAAGCCGGTGATCATGGGACGCAAGACGTGGGAGAGCCTGCCGCGGCGGCCGCTGCCAGGGCGCCTCAACATCGTGATCACTCGCCAGTCCGGCTATCAGGCCGAAGGCGCCACGGTGGCCGGCAATTTCGGCGATGCGCTGGCTGCGGCGTTTGCAAAGGCCAATGAGGATGGTGTCGACGAGGTGTGCGTCATCGGCGGCGCGCAGATCTACACCGCCGCGCTGGAACGGGCCGGCCGGTTGTATCTGACCGATGTGGATGCGGCGCCGGACGGCGATACCCGCTTCCCCGATGTCGACGAAACCGCCTGGACAGAGGTCCGCCGCGAGGCCCATCCGGCGGGCGAGGGGGATGACCATGCCTTCGTCTTCCGGCGTCTCGATCGCATCTGATACGCGCGGAAATGAGGGACGCTGCGTCTGCGTGTCCCGCTTGCCCGCTCTTGAACCCCGGCGCGCATGCGTTCATGTAGGGCACAAGACTAGCAAGAGGATCGATCCAGCTCATGCCGTGGAACGACAATCAGGGTGGAGGCGGCGGAGGCCCTTGGGGCTCCGGCGGCGGAAACAACAACCAGAATCCATGGGGGCGGCGTCCCCAGGGCTCTGGCGGTGGCGATGAAGGCCCCGATCTCGACGAGGTCGTTCGCGACATGCAGCGCAAGCTGCGCGGCCTGTTCGGCGGCGGCGGGAGCGGCGGCAATGGCGGCGGCAAGAAGGGTGGCGGTGGCGCCAGTGCCTTCGGCTTCGGCTTCATCCTGCTGGTGATCGTCGGCGTCTGGTTTGTCATGCCGGGCTCCGGCTGGTACCAGGTCGGCCCGAACGAGGCTGGCGTCGTGCTGCGCTTCGGCGAATATTCCCGGACCTCCTCGCCGGGTTTCCACTTCAAGCTGCCCACGCCGATCGAGACGGTGACGCTGCCGGAAGTGACGACAACGAACACGATCACCATCGGCCAGGGCAATGAAGGCCAGATGCTCACCCGCGACGAGAATATCGTCGACATCGATTTCGCCGTGCAGTGGCGCGTCGATCTGAGCTATCCCGACGGCGTGCGCGACTACCTGTTCAACGTGCGCGAGCCTGAAGCCACCGTCCGGGCCGTGGCGGAGAGCGCCATGCGCGAAGTCGTCGGTACGTCGGACCTGCAATTCATCATCACCGAGGGCCGGACCGAAGTGTCTCACAGGACGCGGGCCCTGCTGCAGGAAACCCTGAACGAGTACAATGCCGGTATCGAGGTCCTGCAGGTCAACCTGCGCAACGCCCAGCCGCCGGAGCGGGTGATCGACGCCTTCCGCGGCGTGGACGTCGCCCAGCAGGAAGCCGAGCGCGCACAGCTCGATGCGACCGCCCACGCCAACAGCGTCATCCCCCAGGCTCGCGGCCGTGCCGCCCAGGTGACGCAGCAGGCCCAAGCCTACCGGGACTCGGTGATTGCCGAAGCCCAGGGCCAGGCCGACCGCTTCGTGGCCATCTACGACCAGTACCGTCTCGCGCCGAATGTCACGCGCCGCCGCATGTATCTCGAGACGATCGAGGAAATTTTCCGCCGGTCGGACCTGATCGTGCTCGATGACCAGGCCGGCGCCGTGCCCTATCTGCCGCTCAACGAGCTCGGCCAGAACCGCAACCGTACGCAAGGAGGCAATCAATGATCCGCACGCTCGGCATTATCATTCTTGCGGTTGCCGTCTTCATCGGCCTGCAGAGTGTCTACACGGTCTCGGAAACCGAGCAGGCTCTGATCCTGCGCCTCGGCGAGCCCCTCGATGCGGTCAACGAGGTCGGCGAGCCCGATCCGGGCCTGCACTTCAAGCCGCCCTTCATCATGGAGGTGCTGACCTTCGACAAGCGCAATATCGAGCTCGATCTCGATCCGGAAGAAATCCTGGCCTCGGACCAGGAGCGTCTCATCGTCGACGCCTTCCTGCGTTATCGCATCACCGATCCGCTGCGCTTCTACCAGACCTTCCGCGACGAGCGCGGCGCCCGCGTTCGCCTGCAGCAGATCATGGATGACAGCCTGCGCGGCGTCATCGCGTCGATCCCGTCCTCCGAGGTCATCTCCGGCCAGCGTGCCGCATTGATGGACCGCGTCCAGACGGCGGTGGAAGACCAGGTGCGCACCGGCAGTTTCGGCATCGAGGTGATCGATGTGCGTATCCTGCGGGCCGACCTGCCGCAGCAGATCGCCGAGAACGTCTTCCAGCGCATGCGCTCGGAACGTGACCAGGAAGCGGCCCGCATCCGCGCCGAAGGCGAACAACGGGCAGCGGAGATCCGCGCCAATGCCGATCGCCAGGCGGCGATCATCGAGGCCGAGGCGCGCGCCGAGTCCGAACGGATCCGCGGTGAGGGCGATGCCCGCCAGAACCAGATCTTCGCCGAGGCCTACAGCCGCGACGAGGAATTCTTCGCCTTCTATCGCTCGATGCTGGCCTACCAGCAGGCGATGGGCGATGGCACGCCGATCGTGATTCCGCCGGACAGCGAGTTCTTCAACTACTTCCGGTCGGAAACCGGCGAATAGTGTGGACTGTGCTGATCGCCGGGCTCGGGGTGGCGATCGCGCTTGAAGGCGCGGTCTACGCCCTGGCCCCCGGCGCCATGAAAGACGTGATCGCCAGAATTGGCGCGATGAGCCCGGACCAGCTTCGCCTGGCCGGGCTCACGGCCTTGTGTCTGGGCGTCGCCATCGTGGCCCTGGCGGTACGCTGAGAACGCCGCAAACCTTACGCCTGCATCACTGCGGTTGCAGCGGGGTGCCGCGAAGCGGTATTCACCTTGTTCTGTATTCCGGTTCCCGAAATCGAACGGATATTTGCAATGCGGCGTTTTCTTGTTGCCTTCCTGGTTCTTCTGGTCACCCCGGCAGTGCTGGCGCACCCGGCGCCCGACGGTTTTGCCGACCTGGCCGAGCGGCTCTCGCCGGCCGTGGTGAACATCTCCGCCGCCCAGCGGCTGGACAGCGAAGATGGCTTGCCGGAATTCCCCGAGGGCTCGCCGCTGGAGCGTTTCAACGACATTTTCGGCGATGCACCGCGCATCGCGAATTCGCTCGGTTCAGGCTTCATCATCGATCCCGAAGGCCTGGTGGTGACGAACAATCACGTCATCGACGGGGCCGACGAGGTCGAGGTGGCCCTGCCTGACGGACGGGTCTTTGCGGCGGAAGTCGTGGGGATCGATCCCGTCACCGACCTGGCCGTCCTGCGCATGGAGGTGAACGAGGCGCTGCCGCATGTCGATTTCGGCGACAGCGACACGGCGCGCGTCGGCGACTGGGTGATCGCGATCGGCAATCCCTTCGGCCTGGGCGGTACGCTGACGGCCGGTGTGGTTTCGGCGCGCGGCCGCGATGCCGGCGGCCAGTATGACGACTATATCCAGACCGATGTGGCCATCAATACGGGCAATTCCGGCGGGCCGCTGTTCGACATGGCGGGCAATGTGGTCGGTGTGAACACGCTGATCCTGTCGCCCACCGGTGCCAGCGTCGGCATCTCGCTGTCCATCCCGTCCAATCTGGCGCGCCGCGTGGTCGATCAGCTGATCGAGTTCGGCGAGACCCGCCGCGGCTGGCTGGGTGTGAGCGTGCATCGCGTCACCCCGGAACTGGCCGAGAGCTTCGGTCTGAACACGCCTTACGGCGCCATCGTCTCGCGGATAGAGGAAGACGGTCCCGGCGAGGCGGCCGGCCTGCGCCAGGGCGATCTGATCCTGAGCTTCGATGGCGAGCGTGTTCAGGAGAGCCGCACTTTCCCGCGCATGGTCGCGGAAAGCGAGATCGGCCGCGAGGTCGAGGTCGAGATCATCCGCCGCGATCGCCGCATGACGCTGGACATCACGGTCGGCGAACTTGAGCGCGAGGGCGATGAAGATGCGGCGGCGGGCAGCGGTTCCGCCGGCGGCGTGGTCGATCCCTCCCAGGGCAATGCCAATGAAGTCCTCGGCATGACGCTGGCCGCGCTCGATGCGCCTTCGCGCCGCCGATACCGCGTCGATCCCGATGCCCAGGGCGTGCTGGTCACCGATGTCGACGCGTCCAGCGATGCGGCCGGCAAGATCCGCCCCGGCGACGTAATCGAGGAAGTGGAATTCACGCGCGTTGCGACCATCGCCGATATCCGCGAGATCGTTTCCGGTCATTCCGGCGGACCGATCCGCTTCCAGGTCAATCGCGGCGGCCAGTACGTGCTGCATTCCATCCGGCCGTGACGGCGCCGGCCAACCGGGCCCTGCTGATTGCGGGACCGACAGCGGCGGGCAAGACCGCCTTGGCCATTGCCGCGGCCGAACGGCTGGACGGCGAAATCGTCAATGCGGATTCCATGCAGATCTATAACGGTCTGCATCTGATCACCGCCCGGCCTTCACCCGGGGAAGTTGCGCGTATTCCCCATCACCTCTTCGGCGTGGCCGACCCGGCCGAGCGCTGGTCGGCCGGGCGCTGGGCCGAAGCCGCCCTGGCGGCGTGTAAAGAGATCCGGGCCCGGGGACGCACGCCCATCCTTGCCGGCGGGACGGGGCTCTATTTCCACACATTGACGGCCGGTCTGGCACCTGTGCCGGAGATCGGACCGGCGGCCCGGGCAAAGGCCGCGGCGCTGTTCGATGCGGGTGGGCTTGAGGCGCTGCGCGATGAGGCTCGCCGTCTCGATCCGGCCTCCGAGGCGCGGATCGGGCAGGGCGACCGCCAGCGCCTGCTGCGCGTGGTGGAGGTCGGCCTGGAAACCGGCCGGGCCCTCTCGGACTTCCAGGCCGACACACAACCGCTTCTGCCGCCCGGCAGCTGGCACGGGCTCGTGATCGAGCCGGACCGGGCCGCGCTCTACGACCGTATCGGCAGGCGTTTCGACAAGATGATGGAGGCCGGTGCGCTGGCCGAGGTCGAAGCGTTCGCGGCCCGCAATCTCGATCCGGATCTGCCCGCCATGAAAGCGCTGGGCGTGCCGCCACTGATCGCGCATCTGCACGGCGAGCTGGATTTCGACGCGGCGATAGAGACGGCAAAGCGCGACAGCCGCCGCTATGCCAAACGGCAACTGACATGGTTCCGTAATCAAACGGCCAGCTGGCCGCGGATAGTCTCGCTCGATCCGGCAGCGGCGCAGGCCGAACTCGCCGGCATTCTGGACGAGGGGGACTGACATGCATCCAGGCACACTGATGAACGCGCTGACGGCTCTGACCCTGACGGCGACACCGGCGATGGCTCAGGAAACGGCTGTCGAGGCCATCCTGCAGGCCGATCGCGATTTCGCGGCGATGGCCGCCGAGACCGGGCCCGGGCCGGCCTTCGAGGCCTATATGGACGATGTCGACGGGCGGCTGATCCGCGGCACGGCGGATGCGCTGGTCGGTTCCGCAGAGATCCGGGGGGCGTTCGACGCCTGGCCCGAGGGCATCCTGCTGCATTGGGAGCCGCTGGAAGGCTTCGCCTCCGAGGGCGGTGATTTCGGTGTCACCTGGGGCCTGTGGTCGCTGCATCCGGACGGCGATCGTGCCAGTGCGCCGGCCGGCCGTGGCACCTATGTCACCGTATGGCGGCAGGACGAGGCGGGGAATTGGCGCGGTTTGCTGGACATGGGGACGAATGATCCGTCCTATCGGCCCGAAGCACCGGAAGCCGATTCGCAAAGCGCCCCCGAGGATGACTGACCCGCTTTATACGAAAGACATCGATCTCGACCCGATCCGCAAGTGCCGCCTGGCCATTCTGGGCTATGGCAATCACGGCCGCTCGCACGCGCTCTGCCTGCGTGACAGCGGTGTGCGGGATATCCGGATCGCGCTGCGGGATGGCTCGCCGTCGCGCAGCAAGGCCGAGGCGGACGGGTTCGAGGTGATCGGCCTGGACGAGGCGGCGCGCTGGGCCGATGCCATCGCGCTGCTCGCCGCCGACGAGGCCCATCGTCAGATCTGGGACCAGCACATCGCCCCGCACCGCAAGCCCGGCCAGGCGCTGATCCTGTGCCACGGCTTCTCGATCCACTACGGGCTGATCGAGCCACCCGCCGATGCCGACATCATCCTGGCCGCGGCGAAGGGGCCGGGCGGGGCGGTGCGCCAGGAATTCGAGAAGGGCAAGGGGCTGATCGGTTTCTGGGCGGTGCACCAGGACGCCTCCGGCCACGCCCGCGAGCTCGCCCTGGCCTATCTCGCCGGCATCGGATCCGGTGAGGTCGGCATCTTCCCGACGACATTCCGCGAGGAAACTGTCTCCGACCTGTTCGGCGAACAGGTCGTTCTCGTGGGCGGGATGGTTGCGCTGGCCAAGGCCAGTTTCGACCGGCTGGTCGCCGCTGGCGTGTCGCCGCGCATGGCCTATATCGACTGCGTTCACGAGATCAAATATCTCGCCGACCTGATCCAGGCACGCGGGATTGCCGGCATGTATGAAGCGATCTCCGACACGGCCGAATATGGCGCGCGCCAGATCGAGGATGCTATTGCCGGCCCGGAGCTCCGGCGAACCTTCGACCGCGCCATGACCGCGATCGAAGATGGCAGTTTTGCCAGGCGCTGGGTCGAGACCTACGAGGCCGGCAATGCCATGACAGCGGACCGCGCCCGCGACCGCGAACTGCCGGTCGAGGCGGCCGGTGCTGAGCTTCGCAGCCGCATCTACGGTGACGCGAAATAGCCAAGCCGCCGATGGGGCTGTATTAAGCGGCTATTGTTGTTTCTCACTGCGGGGGCAGGACATGTCATTCAATCCGGTCAAGATCCGGCGATATGGTGAACCCAAGGAAGTGGTGGCGCGCGTCTTCGAAGAAGTGGGCGGCATCCCGAAAGTCATGGAATTGCTCGATCTGAGCCGCACGCGAGTCTATGCGCTGGCGGATCCCGATTCCAGCAATGAGATCTCCTACACCCGCATGGCCACGCTGACCGAAAACGGTGCGACGGCCGCGGCCCAGCACCTTGCAGCGCTGGCGGGCGGTATCTTCCTGCCGATCGAGAAGGCGGACGATGCCAACTGGCTGGCGCTGGCCGGCGATGCCAGCCGCTCGAATGCGCGCAATATCTCTGCACTGATGGAGTCGCTGAGCGAGACCGAGCGCTCGCCCGGCCGGGTCGATCAGGACGAGGCTCGCGGCATTCTCAAGGTTCTGGACGAACAGCTCGCCGTGCTGGCCATCCAGCGCGCCAAGCTGGTGGCCATCGCTTCGGGCGAAGCCGTCGACATGGACGCCGAAATGTCAGACGGTGAGGCGGGTTCCAACTGATTTGCGCACGGCCCGACCTGTGACCTGTCAGACGAACCGCGCCATACGGAACGGCCGAGCATGAACCGGATTTTCAACTTCATCCTGCGTATGGATGCGCGTGCAGCGCGGGCCATCGGTGTATCGGCGGCCCTGTTTGTCGTTGTCGCCGTCATCTTCCTGATCGGCCGTTTCGTACTGGATATCGAACCCGGTGCTGCCGGCAGCTGGTTCGGTTCGCTGCGGGACCGCTGGTATGCACTGCCCGTCACGATCGGTGTCTTTATCGCCCTGTCTTTCCTCGGCGCGCCGCAATTCGGACTGATGGCTGCGGCGATTGTCGCCTTCGGTCCGGTGACGGGGGCATTGTACGCCTGGATCGCGACGCTGACGGCGGCATCGGTGAACTTCTGGATGGGGCGTGTTTTCGGTGCGCGCATCCTCAAACGCTATGGCGGCGACTGGGCCAACCGGATCTCGAGTTTCATCGGCCGCAACGGGCTTGTTGCGTCCATGGTGGTGCGCTGGGTGCCGTCGGGGCCCTTCATTGTCGTCAATATGGGCTTCGGCATTGCCCGCACACCCTATTGGGCCTTCCTGCTGGGTACGGCTCTGGGAACCGGTCCCAAGATCATTGTGGTCGGCCTAGCGGGGCAGGGCATCCTGGCCATGCTGGGTGAAGGGCGGGTGCTGGTCGGACTGGCGCTGTTCGGGGCTGTCGGGGCCTGGTTCGGGATCATGCTGGCGGCGCGCAAATGGCTGCGCCGGAACCGGCCCGAAGCGGCAGCCGAGACCGAGGCAGCGACGCCCGAATAGCAGGCACACCTGCCATGACATGTGTGTCCGTACGGTCGCACCCCTTGCAATCTATCGCGGAGCATCGCACAAGAAAACAAGTTGCACCGCGGCTTTGCCGCCACACGTCTGAACGCGCCACGCTCATGCTCAACAGCCTTTTCGGTTTGCTCTCCGCGGATATCGCCATCGACCTGGGTACCGCGAACACGCTCGTTTACGTCAAGGGGCGCGGCGTCGTCCTGAACGAGCCGTCCGTTGTCGCCTACAAGATCGAGAAGGGCCGCAAGCATGTGCAGGCGGTCGGCGCCGAGGCGAAGCTGATGCTGGGCAAGACGCCGGGCAATGTCGAAGCCATCCGTCCGATGCGCGACGGTGTGATCGCCGACTTCGATGTCGCCGAGGAAATGATCAAGCACTTCATCCAGAAAGTGCACAATCGCCGCGCCATGGTCTCGCCGCAGGTCGTGATCTGCGTGCCGTCGGGCGCGACGGCGGTCGAACGCCGCGCCATCCATGAGAGCGCTCTGGGTGCCGGTGCCCGCAAGGTCTATCTGATCGACGAGCCGATGGCGGCTGCCGTCGGTGCCGGCCTGCCGATCGACGAGCCGACCGGTTCGATGATCGTCGATATCGGCGGTGGCACGACCGAAGTGGCCGTGATGTCGCTGTCCGGCATCGTCTACTCGCGCTCCGTCCGCGTCGGCGGTGACAAGATGGACGAGGCGATCATCAACTATATCCGCCGCTCGGCGAACCTTCTGATCGGCGAGACCTCGGCCGAGCGGATCAAGAAGGAAATCGGTTCGGCCATGCCGCCGGTGAAGGGCGAGGGCCTGTCGCTGGACATCAAGGGCCGCGACCTGATGAATGGCGTGCCGCGCGAGATCGCCGTCACCGAAGCCATGATCGCCGACAGCCTCTCCGAGCCGGTCGAGCAGATCGTCGAAGCCGTCAAGCAGGCCCTCGAGGCGACACCGCCGGAACTGGCGGCCGATATCGTCGACAAGGGGATCGTGCTGACCGGCGGCGGCGCCTTGCTGCGCAATCTCGACACCGAGCTGCGTGAACGCACCGGTCTGCCGGTGAGCCTGGCGGACGAGGCCCTGTCCTGCGTCGTGCTCGGCTGCGGAAAGGCCGTCGAAGACTTGCGGATTTGGCGCCCCATTCTCTCCGAAGCCGTGTAACCTCCGCCCCCGCGGGTGGAGAAGGAGTGAGTCGCGGTGGCCACAAGGCGCTCGACACGACATGATGGCGAGCAGGGTGTCCGCTTCTCGCGGACTGTCTTCATTGCGCTTCTTGTTCTGTCCTGTGCACTGATCGCCTTCGATCGCCCGCAATCGCGATCCGATACTTTCGCCCGTATCCGTGCCGGCTTCACCGACCTGACGGCTCCCGTTCTGGAACTGGCCGCCCAGCCGCTTCGCGCCATCAAGAATATCGGCCCCTATTTCCGCCGGCAGGGCGAGCTTGCCCAGGAAAATGCCGACCTGCGCCAGCAATTGATCGAGGCGCGCTACTGGGAAGATCTCGCCTATCGCCAGCGCGACCGGATCGAGATCTACGAGGATGCGCTGAACGTCGACACGCCCGCCACACAGGACCGGATCGGTGCCTGGACCGTAGCCGACCCGCGCGGACCGTTCGTGCGCGCTCGCCTCATTGGCCGCGGGTCTCTGTCGGGTATCGAGGACGGCTATCCGGTCATCAATCTCTACGGCCTGGTGGGCCGCGTCTACGAGACTGGCCGCCAGTCTGCACGCGTGCTGCTTCTGACCGACCTCAACAGCCGGATTCCCGTCATGGCGGACCGGTCGAATGCGCGGGCCATTCTGGTCGGCGACAACTCCCCCTATCCGCGACTGGAATATGTCGGCCGGGCGCCGGATATCCAGCCGGGCGACCGTATTGTCTCGTCAGGTGATGACGGCATTCTGCCGCGCGGCCTGCCGGTCGGCGAAGCGGTGGCGACGCGCGAAGGCGGATGGCGGGTCCGGCTCTATTCGGACCAGGCGCCGATCGATTTTGTCTGGGTATGGCCCTACCGCCGGGTGACGCCGCCGGACGAGGAGGTCAGCGCCGACGAGGCCGGACTGCTCGACCCCGACGAGGCTGGCCCGGCGACAGCGGCGCCCGTCGCCGAGGCGGCGCCTGCGGGCGCGGACAGCGGCGATGGAGAAAGCGGTGCTGCTGCGGATCCGGAGGCCCAGCCATGAGAAAGCCGACCGACCGCAGCTCGATCTGGACCTCTGTTGCCCTGTGCGTTTTCACCGTCCTGCTGGCCCTGGTCATCCAGGCGGCACCGACACGCCTGGTCGACGGCATATCGGTCATGCCGACCTGGCCGCTGATGGTGATTTTCCTGTGGTCGGGACTGCGCCCGCACTTCATGCCGCCGATCGTGATTTTTGCCATCGGTCTCGCCCAGGACCTCCTGACCGGCGCGCCAATGGGGGTCTGGGCCCTGTCCTACCTGGTTGCGCTGGCGGTCTGCCGCTTCCGTGGCGAGGACGGCATGCCGCGCGATCTGCCGCCGGTCCTGCTGCGTTTCGGGGCAACGCTCCTGCTGGCGCACGGTATCGCCTTTGCCGCCGGAAGTTTCGCCCTGGAGCAGATGGCCGACCTGCAGCTCTTGATCATCGAACTGGCAGCCACGATGCTGATGTTCCCGCTTCTGGCCTTTCTGGCGCTGCGTAATCGCCGCCCGGGCCGGTCCGGGTTCATCGGGGGCTGATCGCGAGGCAAGATGCGCGCTGACCGCCAGGAACAGGATCTGAAATTCACCCGCAGGGCCCTCATCATGTCGGGCCTTGGCGGGCTGGCCTTCATCGGGCTGGGTGCGCGCCTGTACTCGCTGCAGATGCTGGAAGGCGAGCGCTACCGGCTGCTGTCCGAAGACAACCAGTTCAATTTCGACCTCCTGCCGCCGTCGCGAGGCCGCATTCTCGATCGCTTCGGCGTCGCGGTCGCCGATAATCGGGACAGCTACCGGGTGCTGCTGGTGCCGGAGCAGGCCGGCGATATCGGGGCGGCCCTGGACCGGCTGTCGCGCTTCATGCCCCTGTCCGACGCCGATCGTGAGCGGGTGTTGCGCGCGGTTCGGCGCCAGTCGCGCTATCGCCCGGTCACCGTGGCGGACGATCTGGACTGGCAGACTTTCTCGGCCATCAATCTCAATGCGCCGGATCTGGGCGGTGTACGGCCCGATGTGGGCGAGGTGCGGTCCTACCCCTATGGCGCGGCCTTTGCCCATGTGATCGGTTATGTGCAGACGCCGAACGAGGACGATATCGCCGCCAGTCCGCGCGAGGAGGAGGGGCTGCTGCTCCATCCGGGTTTCCGGGTCGGCAAGACCGGGGTGGAGGTCTCGCGCGAGCATGATCTGCGTGGCGCCGCCGGTGCGCTGAAGACCGAGGTCAACGCGCGTGGCCGGGTGATCCGCGAACTGCCCGAACAGTCCACGGCGCCCCAGCCCGGCCGGGATGTGGTCCTGACCCTCGACGCCGACATCCAGCGCTACGCGCATGAACGGCTGGGCCAGGAGTCCGCTTCGGCCGTAGTGATCGACGTGAATACGGGCGAACTCATCGCGCTTGTGTCCACGCCCAGCTTCGATCCGAACCTGTTCGTTGGCGGCATTTCCTCGTCGGACTACGCAGCCCTGCGGGCAAACGATCACAATCCGCTCTTCCACAAGTCGATCATGGGGACCTACCCGCCCGGCTCGACGTTCAAGGCAGTTGTCGCTGCGGCGGCGCTGGAACACGGTCTGGTCGATCCGAACGAGACAATTTTCTGCAACGGATCCACCATGCTGGGCCGGCGCGAGTTTCACTGCTGGCGCCGCCAGGGCCATGGGCGCGTAAATCTGCACGAAGCGGTGAAGACGTCCTGCGATATCTTCTTCTATGAAATGGCCGACCGTCTGGGGATCGACCGGCTCCACGACATGGCGGTCCGTTTCGGTGTCGGTGAACAGTTCGACATCGGCATTTCCGGCGTGCGTTCGGGCAATATGCCGAACCCGGCCTGGCTGCGCGCCCGCAGCAACGAGCCCTGGACGACGGGGCACACCTACAATGTCGGCATTGGCCAGGGCGCGGTACTGATGTCACCGCTGCAACTGGCGGTGATGACGGCCCGTGTCGCTTCCGGCCGGGCTGTCGAGCCGACGCTCTATCGCAATGCGCTGGCCCGTCCGGCGCCGCATATCGGCGTGTCCGAACCGGCACTGGCCCGCGTGCGGGCCGGCCTTCGCGGCGTGGTCGAGGAACCGGGCGGCACGTCCTATTCGCTGGGCGGGCTGGGCATCGAAGGCGTCGCGATGGCCGGCAAGACCGGTACGGCACAGGTCTACTCCATCACCGCCGAAGAGCGCGCGTCCGGCGTTCGCGACCAGGACGACCTGCCCTGGCGGCTGCGCGATCACGGCCTCTTCATGTGCTATGCTCCCGCCGACGATCCGAAATATGCCGTGGTCGTTGTTGTGGAACATGGTGGCGGATCGAGTGCCGCGACACGCCCGGCCCGCGACATCCTGCGCCGCGTTGTCGCGCGTGACCCCTCCAGCCGCGCCGGCGTGTTTGCCGATCTTGCCGGCAATGACCGGCGCGGGGGCGCCTGATGGCGGTTTTTCGCGAGAGCGTGCCGCGCGATCTGCGCGGCAAGCTGATGGAGTTGAACTGGACGCTGGTCCTGTTGCTGGTCCTGCTCGGTGGAGCCGGTGTCGGCATGCTCTATTCGGTGGCCGGAGGCAGCTGGACACCCTGGGCGGTCAATCATGCCATCCGCTTTTCGGCGGCTTTCGGCGGCATGATGGTGATCGCGATGTTTCCGCCGCGCTTCTGGATGGGCGTGGCCTATCCGATCTATGTCGTGGCGCTTGTCCTGCTCGCGGGTGTCGAGATCGCCGGTGTCACGATCAATGGGTCACAGCGCTGGCTGGATATCGGACCGATACGGGTACAGCCCTCCGAAGTCATGAAGCTGGCCCTCGTGTTCGCGCTGGCGCGCTTCTATCACGACCTGCCAACCGAGAAGGTCTCCAGCCTTGGCGGCCTGCTGGTTCCTGCCGCGCTGATCGGTCTGCCGGCACTGCTGATCGCGAAACAGCCGGACCTGGGCACGACGCTGCTTCTCATTGCAACGGGCGGGGCGATCGTCTTCCTGGCCGGGCTGAGCTGGAAGATCATCTTGCCGGGCGCCATCGCCGGTCTTGCCGGCGCGGTTGGCTTTTTCCGCTACGGCCTGCACGACTACCAGCGCGAACGGATCATGACGATGTTCAATCCGGACGCCGATCCGCTGGGGGCGGGCTACCAGATCCTGCAGTCCAAGATCGCGCTGGGGTCCGGCGGGTTCACCGGAAAGGGCTTCATGGAGGGCACCCAGTCCCAGCTGGAATACCTGCCGGAAAAGCAGACCGACTTCATCTTCACCATCCTGGGCGAGGAATTCGGCTTTGTCGGCGGGCTGGTCGTCCTGTCGATCTACGCGCTCGTTCTGGCCAACACCATCGCCATCGCGATCAGCTGCAAGTCCACCTTCCTGCGCCTGTTGAGCATGGGCGTGGCGACAACCTTTGCGCTCTACGTGATCATCAATGTCGGCATGGTGATGGGGGCCCTGCCGGTCGTCGGGGTGCCCTTGCCGCTCATCTCCTACGGCGGGACGGTGATGATGGCCGTGCTGGCCGGCTTCGGTCTGATCCTGGGCGCGCACATTCACCGCAATGCCGAACCGCCGCGGGGCGCGGGACTGTTCGGCTAGGGTGAGACTCCCCGCCGCGCTGCGGGCACGATGTTTGCGCTGGCGAAGCCAGCTTGACCTGATCGGGCCGTTGGGGAAGTGTGCGCGACAATTTTACGCAATTCGGGCGCGGGGGGCCGCGCCCAGGCAGGGGAGAGTTTTCATGGCGGTTACGCCCACGGGGACGCATGCGCACTGGTCGTCGCGCTTTGCATTCATCATGGCAGCGGTCGGGTCCGCGGTCGGTCTCGGCAATCTCTGGCGCTTCCCGTTCATGACGGGACAGAATGGCGGCTCGGCCTTCGTGCTGATCTATATCGGTTGCGTGATCCTGTTCGCGCTGCCGGTGCTGATGGCGGAAATCGCCATCGGCCGCCACGCCCAGCAATCGGCAATCTCCTCGACGCGCAAGATGGCGCTTGAGGCGGGAAAATCCGGCAACTGGTCCATCGTGGGCTGGGTGTGTACCGCGGCCGGCTTCCTGATCCTGACGACCTATTCGGTGATCGCCGGCCAGGTCATGGCGTTCTCGGTCGCCGGTTTCGCCGGTGGTTTCGGGACGGATGAAGGCGCGACCATGTTCTACAATGGTCAGGGCATTCAGTTGTTCTGGCACGTCCTGTTCATGGGCCTGACGGTTGGTATCGTGGCCCAGGGTCTCAAGGGCGGGATTGAACGCGTCGCCACGCTGCTCATGCCGCTCTTCTTCGTTGTCCTGCTGGGCCTGACGATCTACTCGCTGGTCAATGGTCACGCGGCTGAAGCCGTCGCCTACCTGTTCCGGCCGGACTTCTCGGCTGTTTCAGGCCAGACTTTCGTACAGGCGCTCGGCCAGGCCTTCTTCTCGGTCTCGGTCGCCTCGGCGATCATGATCACCTATGGCTCCTATCTGTCCAAGGATGCCAATATCGGTTCCTCGTCGCTGACGATTGCGTCGGCCGACACGCTGGTCGCCCTTGTGGCCGGCCTGATGATCTTCCCGATCGTGTTCATGGTGGGCATCGACCCCGGTGAAGGCCTGGGCCTGATCTTCTCGGCACTGCCGGCCGTCTTCGCCGACATGCCGGCGGGCAATATCATCGGCGGCTCCTTCTTTGCGCTGGCGCTGATCGCGGCCGTGACCTCGTCTATCTCGCTGCTGGAAGGCGTCGTGGCCTTCGTCGACGAGCACGCAAATTTCGGCCGTGCGCAGACGGCGGTTCTGGTCGGCTTCTTCGCCTTCATGATCGGTGCGGGCGCCGTCTATTCACCGGAGTTCGGTGGCAATTTCGTCGACTGGCTCTCGGGCAGCCTGCTGCTGCCACTGGGCGGTTTCCTGGTGGCGGTGTTTGCCGGCTGGGTGATCCCGAAGGCGCTGCTGCGCGACGAGCTCTCGCACACCGGTAAGGGGTTGTTCGAGTTCTTCCACTTTGCGGTGCGCTGGATTGTGCCGCCGGCGATCTTCGTGATCCTGGCGCTGGGCCTGGACGCCCAGTTCAACAATGGTGCCATTGGTGCGATGTTGGGGCTCAGCTAGAGCCTCATAACGGCATCATTGAAGTAACACGGGGTCGCATCCATCCGGTGCGGCCCCGTTTTCTTGTCCGGATCAGCTCATGCGGTCGGCAAAGGCGTCGGTCGCGCGCACCAGCGCATCGACGACCCCCGGCTCGCCTGCAGCATGGCCGGCATCGCCGATCATCTGCAGCCGTGCCCGCGGCCAGGCCCGGGCCAGCGACCAGGCCGAGCGCGGCGGGGTCACCATGTCATAGCGGCCCTGCACGATGACGCCGGGCAGGTGGCTGAAACGGCCGACATCCTCCAGCAGCACGCCATCGTGTTCCAGGAAGCCCTTGTGGACGAAATAATGCGTCTCCAGCCGGGCCAGCGCGTCGGAGCGGATCGGGTCGGCGAGCGGGGCGGACGGGTCGCCGGTCATCGAGATCAGCGCACTCTCCCAGCGCGCCCAGGCGAGGGCGTCCGGGCGGCGGCGGACAATGTCCGGTTCGGCCAGACGCTCGTAGTAGGCGCGCACGATATCGCCGCGTTCTTCCGGGGCGAGGGGATCGACCAGGCGTTCCCAGGCGTCCGGGAACAGCATGTTCGCGCCCTGGCGGTAGAACCAGTTCAGCTCCAGCTCGGTACACAGGAAGACACCGCGCAGGATCAGGCCGAGGCAGCGGTCCGGGTGCTGGCGGGCATAGGCGATGGCCAGGGTCGCACCCCAGGAGCCGCCGAAGACCAGCCACTTGTCGACACCCATGCGTTCGCGGATGCGCTCGATGTCGTCGATCAGGTCGGCGGTGGTGTTGTTCTCCAGCCCGCCATGCGGCGTGGAGCGGCCACAGCCGCGCTGGTCGAACAGGATGATGCGATAGCGGCGCGGGTCAAAAAAACGGCGCAGGGCGGGTGAGACGCCGCCGCCGGGACCGCCATGCAGGGTGATGACGGGCAGGCCGTCGGGACGGCCGCATTCCTCGACATGAAGCTCGTGTCCACCGCTCACCGGCAGGCGGAATGTCTGCGTTGCATGGATCGGCGGATACAGCAGTCGGCGGGAGTAGGCGGCGTCCATTCCAGTCCTGTCCTGTTAGCGCGGCGTAAACGCAATAAACCATAGCCTAGACCCTCATGTCCCTATATCATCTTTCACCTCGGGGCTAATCAGAGACTGTTGGGAAACCACCGCGTAATGACCGGACTTCGGCGCTTCCTTGTGGCATTGGCCGCGTGTTCCTTCGTCGCGGGCTGTGCCAGTGCCCCGATTTCCGTCTCGTCCCGCTTTGCCGGAGCCGGTGAAGCCTCGCCGCAGCAGGCCAGCGTCAGCCGGACGGCCGCCGATTTCGAGGATGTCGCCCGGGCGCGCGGCTGGATCCGCGAAGCCGGATCGATGGAAACCGCCATGTCCTGGATGGGCCGCCTCGCTGGCCAGTCCGGCGACGATGACGCCTCGGCCGGCCGCGCACCGGTTGCCCGCTATCTTGAAGCCAACGAGACCACGCTGGATGCGCCCGGCTTTGCTGCCCATTTCCTGACCGACATGACCCTGGCCTGGGAACTGGCCGGCGCGGTCGACAATGCCGCTGCCGAGCTGATCGCCCAGGGCGGCGGTGTCTCCCGCAGCGCCCTCAGCCGCAGCATCGGCGATGTCGAGACCGTCACCGCCCGCGCCCGCGACACGCTGGCCCTGTTCGATGCCGTTCTGGCGGAAATGCCGGTTCCCGGCGACGACGAACTCGCCAGCCAGCTGGTGTCCGAGCGGGACCTCTTCGCGGTCCGCACTGACAGCCTGCGCGAGCGCGTCGACGAACTGGTCGATCTGCGCCGCAGCAACGCGTCCGGCGACAGCCTGTCCTGATGCTCGATCCCGATAGCGTAAAGGGCTTTCTCGCTCCCGAGGAAGGCGCGGATCTCGCCGCCTGTGCACGCGAGGCCGGCCGGCTCGGGCCGGTGCTGGAGATCGGCAGCTATTGCGGCAAGTCGGCCCTCTATCTGGGACCGGCCGTGCGTGAGGCGGGCACGGTGCTGTTCACGCTCGACCATCATCGCGGTTCGGAAGAACACCAGAAGGGCGAAGAGTATCACGACCCCGACCTCTACAATGCCGAGCTGGGCGCGGTGGAAACACTGCCGGCCCTGCGCGAGACGCTGTTCCGCGCCGGCCTGGAAGACTGTGTGATCCCGGTCATCGGCAAGTCGGCGACGGTGGCTGCCCACTGGACCACGCCGCTGGGCATGGTCTTCATCGATGGCGGGCATTCCATGGAGGCGGCGCTGGCCGATTATCGCGGCTGGAGCGGACGCATCCTGCCGGGTGGATTGCTGGCCATTCACGACGTCTTCCCGAACCCGGAGGATGGCGGCCGTCCGCCCTACGAAATCTGGAAGCTGGCCTGTGCCTCCGGCCTGTTCGAACCGGTCAGGCGGACAGGAACGCTGGAAGTGCTTCGGCGTCTGGCCTGACCGGATATTCCACCACCCAGTTGCGCACCAGCAGGCCGGAGCCCGGAGTGAGGCCGTCCAGCGCGTCGGCCGCCATGATCAGCGCGCCGGCAGTCCAGCTGGGGCGCTCGTAGGGCCAGACGACTTCCTCGACGAATTGCCAGCCCATCCAGTAACCGCCGGACCTGGCTTTCAGCGGCGCGAGATCGGCGATCAGCGTGCGGGCCTGGTCGCGCTTGCCGGCGGCGAGGCAGGCCAGGGCCAGCTCGGCGGTTTCGGCCGCCGTGACCCAGGGCTCGTCCGAAACGCAGCGGCAGCCCAGCCCCGGCTTCACGAAGTCCGTCCAGCGGGCATAGAGACGCGCGCGGGCGGCCTCGCCGGTCAGCACACCGGCCAGAACCGGATAATACCAGTCCATCGCATAGCGGCGGCGATCCGTACCCTTGCGGTCGAAGCGGGCATCATTCTCGCGCAGCACTGCGCCCAGCTTGCGCCGGGCCTGGGCCCAGTGATCGACGGGGGCCTCCATCAGGCGGCCCATCAGGATGGCGCATTCCAGCGATTTGTAGAGCGAGGCATTGCCGGCGCGCAGCGAGTCGATCGTCTCCAGCGGCTCGTCGCCATCGCGGGCACGCCAGACGATATCGCCCTGCAGGGTCTGGTGGGCGAGGATGAAGTCCATCGCGCGCTGCACCATCGGCCAGTAGCGCGGCAGGTCCGACAGGGCGCCCAGCGCGAGCAGGGAGCGCAGCACGGTGACGGCGGCATAGCCGGTGAAGTTCGTGTCGCGGGCGGTGTCCGGCGTGCCGGGGACGAGATGGCGATTGGTGTCGTCCAGCGGCACCGAGGCCCCCAGATCGCCGGTCCAGCCGCCATCGGCCTCCTGGCGTTCGGCGAGATGGTCGAGGGCGCGGCGCGCGGCCGTTTCCCGGCCGGCGATGGCCAGCCCCATGGCGCCTTCGCCATGATTCCAGGCATCCCAGATACCTGCCTCGATCCAGGGAATGTCGCCGCCGGGGCGCTGCAGCGCCTCGATGTGACGGGCACAGGCGCGGATGTCGACCAGGCCCGCCATCACGCCGTCTTCCGGAAATACATCACGACCGACTTGCCCATCACCGGGTCGAGCAAAGCTTCCATCGCCCGCGTCAGCCGGGGCCGGTCCAGCAGGTCCCACTCCAGGAATTTGCGGTAGATGCGGACCAGCGTGCTGGTCTCGCGGCCGTCCCACAGCGCGCATTGCAGCCACCAATAGGGGCTGTGCAGGCTGTGCGCCCAGTGCCGCAGATAGCGCCGGAAGCCGTGTTTCTCGACCTGGGCCTTCAGCGCGTCCGGCCGGAAGATGCGCACATGGCCGCCCGGTGTGCGCGGATAGCCCGGCGCCAGCCACCAGCAGATCGCCTCCGGCCAGTAGCGTGGTACCGAGGCGACGAAAATGCCGCCGGGTTTCAGAAGGCGCGAAATCTCCGACAGGAAGCGGTCCGGATCGGGCACGTGTTCGAGGACTTCGGAACAGATGATCCGGTCGAAACTCCTGTCGGGGAAGGGCAGGGCCTCCCCGTTGGCGGTCGCCAGCACGGCATGGCGCAGCGGCGAGGCCGGTTCGGGCGGCGGCAGTTCGAAGAATTTGTCGAGCGCGATGACGACATCGTCATGGCACAGGTCCACGCCCACGGCGGTGACCGGCGTCTTGTCCCAGTAGAGGCCGTGCAGGTGGCGCCCCTGGCCGCAGCCAAGGTCGAGCACGCGCTGGCCTGCATCCAGGTCAAGCGCTTCGAGGCGGACAGTCAGCATGCGCGGGCTTTCCCCCGTTCGGCGAGCGCTTCGGCATAGAGCCGCGAGGCGGCCAGGGCGTGGGACGACCAGTTGAACTCGGTGCGAGCGCGGGCACTGGCCCGCTCGCCCAGCTGTGCCGCTTCGGCGGGCGCATCCAGCAGGCGGGCGAGATTGGCGGCCATCGCCTCGGCATCGCCGGCCGGCGAGACGAGACCGGCATCGCCGACCACTTCGGGCAGGGCACCGCCATCGCTGGAAACCACAGCCGCGCCGCAGGCCATGGCTTCCGCGGCTGGAAAGCCGAAGCCTTCGAACCGCGCCGGGCAGGCGACGATGTGGGCGCGGCGATAGAGGTCCGCGATCTCCTCGCGGGTGAGGTCGCTGGAAGTCGAGACGCGTTGCGACAGGCCGTGTGCGGCCAGCCGGCGCTTGGCCGGTCCGTCGCGCAGCTGGCCGACAATGTGAAGCCGGGCCTTGGGCCGTGCGGCTGCGACCCGTGCAAGTGCATCGATCAGCACGTCCAGGCCCTTGATCGGCACGTCGGCACTGGCCGTTGTCACGATCAGCCCGGTCTCGCGCGGAATGGACGGATCCGGCCGGAAGACGTCGTGGTCGATACCGTTATAGGCGACGCGCACGCGGTCCGGGGCGACGCCATAGCGTTCGGCATGGGTGTCGCGCGCGGCTTCGGAGACGGCGAGATGCCGCTGCAGGCGGCGCGCGGTGCGGGCCTGCATCCCGACAAACCGGTACCAGCGCCGGGTCAGCAGCGCCTTCCACCAGGCATCGCTGGCGGCGAGGGCGTAGTCGTGATCGATCGCGATGGGGTGGTGCAGGGTGGTGATCACCGGCAGGCGGCGCTCGATCCGCAGGAAGGGTGTCGAGAGCGTCTGGTTGTCGTGCACGACATCGTATTCGCCGGCATTGCCGGCGAGATAGCGCTCGAGGCGGCGGCCGAAGGCATAGAGCTCGCCGAAGGCGCCGGAATTGTGCGCCAGCCATTCCGACAGATCGGCCCAGGAGGCCAGATGCTTCGCACGCAGCGCCATGAAGGCATTGTCTTCGGCAAACAGGTCGAGCGAGGGCAGGCGCACCAGATCGATGCCGGGATCGAGTTCGGGATAGGGCGGGCCGGAGGCGACGGTGACCTTGTGGCCCAGCGCGGCCAGCCAGCGCGTCAGCTCGCGGATATAGACGCCCTGGCCGCCGACATGCGGGTGCGAGCGATAGCCGGTGACGAGCACACGCAGCGGCCGGACGGGATCCGCGTCCGGTGTGTCTTCCAGCTGTGTGGAAACAAGGGTATCTCGGCCCATGACGCGTGATTCCGGCGGTGGTGTTCGAACCGCGAACCTATAGAAGTGAACATTGTTCGCCAAGCATGCCGTGCCAGCCTGCTGCATTGCAGGATCCGCAACGCCACGCCAGGAAGGCAAGATGATCCGCACGCCCGCATTCCGCTTTGCCGCCTATTACGGCGCCTTCTACCTGACACTGGGCTGTTTCCTGCCCTATTTCCCGCAATGGCTGGACGGGCGCGGACTGTCGCCGGAATGGATCGGCTGGATCGTGGCGGCCGGCATGGCCGGGCGCACACTGGTCTCGCCGGTGGGTGCGCGATGGTCGGATCGCGCGGTGCGCCGCCGCGATCCGATCCTGGTCTTTGCCATTGGCTGTGTCGTGGTGTTCGGGCTGCACGGCCCGTCATCCCTGCCCTGGGTGCTGCTGGTCCTGTCCTTCCTGTCCGGCGCGCTGCTGTTCGGACAGATCCCGGTGATCGATGCCTTCGCCATGCGCGCGGCGCGCGACGAGCGCTTCGCCTTCGGCCCGGTGCGGGCTTTCGGTTCGGCGATGTTCATCGTCGCCAATTTCTCGGCCGGCGCGCTGATCGACCGTTTCGGCACGGAGAGCATTCTCGCCTGGCTGATCCTGGGGGCGGGCCTGCTGGCACTGGCTGCGTCCTGGCTGCCCGAGGGGCGCCGGCCGGACACGCACAGCGCCGATCATGCCCGGCTGGGCCATATCCTGGTGATGCTGGGCGGCCCGCTGGGGATCGCCCTTCTGGCCTCGGCCATGGTGCAGGCGGGGCATGGCTTCTACTACGCGTTCTCCGCCAAGGCCTGGAGCGAGCAGGGGCTGTCGGGCACCGCAATCGGCGCGCTGTGGGCGACGGGCGTTGCCGTCGAGATCGGCTTTCTCTGGCTGTCCGGGCGCGGTCTTCTGGGACGTGCAAGCCCGGCCATGCTGATCGGGGCCGGGGCCGTCGCATCCATCCTGCGCTGGGGGCTGACCGCGTTTTCCCCGCCGCTCTGGGCGCTGTTTGCACTGCAATCCTTGCATGCGCTCACCTTCGCCGCCACCTATGTCGGGTTCCTGCGGTTCGCGTCCGACCATGTTCCCGACGAACACGCGGCGCTGGCTCAGGCACTCAACTCGGCCCTGTCCGGCGGAGTTGTGATGGCCGCGGCCTCGGCGGTGTCGGGATATTTCTATGCCCGGATCGGCGCGGGCGGGTTTGCATTGATGGTGATTCCGGCCTTGTGTGGCCTGGCTGCCGCAGTTTTGCTGCACCGCTTCCAGGCACTCCCGCGGGCGGAGAAATTCGACTAGGGTCAGGGGCATGAGAGGAGAAACTGTCATCACTGCTGACCCGGCGGGCCTGACCGTCCGGGAGGACGGGGGACGCACCGTGCTGGCGCCGAGCGGCGACTGGCTGGTCGATACCGTCGGTGTGCAGGATGCCGCCATTCGCGCCGTCGAGGAGAACAGCGAGCCGGGCGATATCGTCATCGACCTGGACGGGCTGGGCCGGATCGACACGGCCGGCGCCTATCTGCTCGGCCGGGCAACGCGGCGGTGCAGCGAGCCCGACGGCGACATTCACTATCGCGGCGATCATCCCACGGCCCGGCGGCTGATCGAGGAGGTACGCTCGCGCACCACGATCTGCCAGCCCGAACGCGAACCCGCCTTCGGCTTCATGGGTGCGATGGCGCGGATCGGGGCGGGCCTCGAGGCAGCCTGGCTGGAAGCGGTCAGCACGATGGCCTTCTTCGGCCGTACCGTGACAACGGGGCTTCGCATGGCGGCCCAGCCCTGGCGCTTCCGGCTGACACCGACGGTCTGGGCGATGGAAGAGGTGGGGGTGAATGCCCTGCCCATCATCGCCGTCCTGTCCTTCTTCATCGGCGCGGTCGTGGCCTATATGGGCGCCAACCTGCTGCGCAGTGTCGGCTTCTCGGTCTTTACCGTGGAGCTTGTCGGTATCGCCGTTCTGCGTGAGTTCGGCGTGCTGATCACCGCGATCATGCTGGCCGGCCGTTCCGACAGTGCCTTCACTGCCTCGATCGGGGCGATGAAGATGCAGCAGGAAATCGATGCCATGCGTGTGCTCGGCCTCGACCCCTACGAGGCACTGGTGATGCCGCGCGTGGTCGCCTGCGTACTGATGGCGCCGCTCCTGACTTTCGGGGCGATGATTTCCGGAATTTTTGGCGGCATGCTGGTCGCCTGGTCCGCCCAGGACATCTCGCCCACACTGTTCATCACCCGCTTCCATTCGGAACTCGACTGGAGCCATTTCTGGGTCGGCATGTCCAAGGCGCCGGTCTTCGGGCTTGTCGTGGCGATCATCGGCTGCCGCCAGGGTATGGAAGTGCGCGGCGATGTGGAGTCGCTCGGGCGCCGGGTGACGGCATCCGTGGTGCAGTCGATCTTTGCCGTCATCGTGCTCGAGGCACTGTTCGCCATGATGTATCTGGAGCTGGGCATATGAGCGCGGAGGACATTCTCATCTCCGTGCGGGGCCTTCGTACCCAGTTCGGCGATCACGTGGTGCACGACGATCTCGACCTGGACATCCGCCGGGGCGAGATTCTCGGCGTGGTCGGCGGTTCGGGCACCGGCAAGACGGTGATGATGAACGCCATTCTCGGCCTCATGACGCCGGCAGCGGGCGAGATCCGGCTGAATGGCCGGCTGTTCAGCGAGATGAGCGCGGCCGAGCGGCGGCGCGTGGACAGCCGCTGGGGCGTGCTGTTCCAGAACGGGGCCCTGTTCACCTCGCTCAACGTGCTGGAAAACGTCATGGCGCCGCTGCGCGAGCATGTCGACATGCCGATCTCCCTGATGGAGGAGATCGCCGGCATGAAGATCGGCCTCGCCGGCCTGCAGCCGGAAGCCGCGACACGCTTCCCCGCGGAACTGTCCGGCGGCATGCGCAAGCGCGTCGCCCTGGCGCGGGCCCTGGCGCTGGATCCGGAAATCCTGTTTCTCGACGAGCCCACTGCGGGGCTCGATCCGATCGGTGCGGCCGCTTTCGACAGCCTGGTGCTGGAATTGTCGCGGGCGCTGGGCCTGACCATCATGATGATCACGCACGATCTCGACAGTCTCTACGCGATCTGCGACCGGGTGGCCGTACTCGCCGACAAGCGGGTGGAGGTTGTCGCTCCGCTCCGCGAACTGCTGGACCATCCGCATCCGTGGATCCAGGAATACTTCCACGGTCCGCGCGGCCGCGCCGCGCTGGCCGGAAAGGAGATTTAGGCATGGAAACCAAAGCCCATCACGCGCTGGTCGGCCTGTTCACCGTCCTGCTCGCCGCTGCTCTCGGCTTCTTCGCCCTCTGGCTGGGCAAGGTCTCCTTCGACGAGGATTATGCCCTCTACGACATTGTGTTCGACGGGCCTGTCCGCGGGCTGCGTGAAAGTGGCGAGGTGCGGTTCAACGGTATCCAGGTCGGCGAGGTGATCGAGCTGGAACTGGACGAGCAGAGCCGGGTCATCGCCCGGGTCCGCGTGCTCGCCCAGACGCCGGTCAGGGTGGACAGTTTCGCCCAGCTCGAACCGCAGGGTCTGACCGGCCTGTCCTATATCCTGATCTCCGGCGGTTCGCCGAATGCCCAGCGCCTGCTCAGCCCGCCGGGCCGCCAGCCTCCGAAAATCTTCGCCCGGCGCGCCCAGCTGGAGGGGCTGTTCGAAGGCTCCGAAGATGTGCTGGACGCCGCCCAGACGGCGCTGTTCCGCCTGTCGGCCCTGCTCAGCGAGCAGAATGTCGACGAGGTGTCGGAAACCCTGTCCAACCTGCGCGCCCTGACCGAGCGGCTGAGTGCCGAGGATGCCCTGATCGCCGACATGCGCCAGGCGATCGGCCGGATCGATACGGCGGCCGGCGACATCTCGGCCGCGGCCAGTTCGCTGGAGCGGTTCGGCACGACGGCCGAGCGCTTCCTGGTCAATGATCTGACGCCGGCCGTCAACGAGACCACGCTGGCAGCCCAGGCGGTCAACCAGGCGGCCGTGAATACCGACACCATGATCCGCACGATCACGCCGCCGCTGGAAGATTTTGCAGACAGCGGGCTGCAGGATCTCAACCGGGCTTCGTCCGACCTGCGCCGCCTGATCGCGACGCTCGAACGCATCGCCCTGGAAATCGAGAGCAATCCCGGTGCCTTCGTCGCCGGCTCGCCCCGTGAAACCGTGGAGGTCCCGCAATGAGCGGAACACGTTTCCTGAAGCCGGCGCTGATCGCGCTGGGCCTGCTGCCGGTGGCAGCCTGTGTCTCGCTGCTGCCCGAGAGCGATCCGGTCTCGGTCTACCGCCTGTCCTCGCCGGAACCGCGCGAATGGAGCGGCAATAGCGAGAACTGGACGATCATCGAGATCGAGATGCCGCAGGCGCCGCGCGGCCTGTCCGGCGACCAGATCGCACTGGTCCGCGACGGACAGAGCCTGGCCTATGTCCATGGCGCGCGCTGGATCGCACCGGCACCGGGCCTGCTGCAGAGCCTGGTGATCGACACGTTCAACGCCGATCAGGCGCGCCTGGCACCGGCCCGGCCGGAAGACGGGGTGCGGGCCGATTACGAGCTGCATCTCGATCTGCGCCAGTTCGAGGCGGACTATGATCATGGCGACAGTGCTGCGCCGACCGTCCATGTGCGCATTGCAGCGCGGCTGGTGGCCGAACACGGCCGCCGCTTTGTCGGGGCGCGGGTGTTTTCCGCGGAACGCCGGGCGGCGGACAACCGGACCGGGGCCATCGTCGATGCCTTCGATGCGGCTGCGATCTCGATCAGCCGCGATATCGCCGGCTGGACCGCCATGGCGACGGAGATGCAGGACAGCGAAGCCGGCGGCGAATAGCCCCCGCCGGGGTCAGGTCTGGTCGTCGGAGCGCTTCTTGCGGTCAGACGGTGACGGCGCGCCGTCCTCGTCCTGCGGCATGTTGGACAGCAAGTCCTTCCAGCGCCAGCCCGGATCGCCCTGACCCCGGCGTCCGCCGCGTTCGGGGAAGCCGACACTGTTGTCGCTGCGCGGACGCTCCTCGGCCGGTGCTGCCGGCGTCTCGCCATCCCGGTCCGAAGTGTCTTTCGCGTCCGGACCGGCGGCTGAGGAATCCGGTGATTGTGCGGGCGACGAGCGCCGCCGCTGCAGCGGGTCCGGCAGTTCGTTCGCACCGAGATCGGGCACGCGCCGGCCGCCGGCCACACTGCCCATGCGCAGCATGAAGTCGCTGAGCAGTTCATAATTCTGGCGGATGCGCGACTGGAAGGCCGCGTCGATCTCCTGCGCTTCCTCGGCAGCCGCCATGGCGGCGGCATTCAACCCGTCCAGACCGCGGCGCAGGGCGTCGGCGGCTTCCTGGGCCCGGTCGCGCGCCATGACGGGCATTTCCGCCAGACGCTGTGTCATGGCCTCGATCTGGCGTTCGACCGACTGGCTCTCGGTGCGCGCGGTTTCCAGAACGGCCTCGAGACGGCGGCGCACCGAGTCGGCGGCCTCGTCGGCGGCCCGCGATGCGCGCTGGGTGAGTTTCTCGGCCTCGGCCAGGCGGGCCTCGAAGGCCTCGTCCGAACGGCGGGCGGCTTCATAGGCCGTCTCGTTGGTTTTCTCGACCTTGGAGGAGACGATATCCGCCTGTTTCTCGATCGCCTCGATCGCGGCTTCGGAGACCTCCTTGGCCTCCTGCGCGGAAGCGATCAGGCGGGCCAGCGCGGCCTCGTGCTCGCTGGCGGCGTGTTCGGTTTCCGAACGGACCCGGCCGGCCATGTCGTCGGCCCGCGCCAGAGCGGCATCGACCGCCTCGCGGAACGCCTCGGCACCGGAGGACGCCGCCGATTTCAGCGCACCGGCGCCTTCCTGGGCGGTCCTGGCCATGACTTCCAGTTCGGCCTTGTGGAAGTCCAGCGCAGCGGCGATCTTTTCCTGCTCCTGACGCAGCGCCTCGCTGGCCTCGCTCAGGCGCTGGCGGTGTTTCACATAGGCTGCGTCGAGGTTTTCGGAGCGTTCCTTGAGACCGTTGGACAGGTCGCGCAGGTGATCGGCGCGTTCGGTGATGACGGTCGCAGCCTGGTCGCTGCGCTCGACGATCGCCGTGCCGGCAGCATCCAGATCGCTCAGGCTGGCGCGGATGCGCTTTTCGCTGTCGCTGGCCTGGGAGGCGGCGAGTTCGGCTGCTGCGGCAACCATTTTCGACTGGTCTGAAATCGCGGCGGCGATCAGGGCGGCCTTGTCGTCGAGGGATTCCGACACCTCGCCGAGGCGCAGGCGTTCGCTGCGCAGATCCTTCAGCAGGCCTTCGGCGCGGTCGCGCGCATCGGTCGCCGACTGTTCCAGCGTGTCCGCATGGTGCGCGATGACTTCTTCCATGGCGGCGAGACGGGCCAGCGCGCTTTCCAGCGCCGCATTGATCCGCTCGACCTCGTCGGACACGGCATCGGACAGGCTCTGGACTTCATGTTCGGCATAGCGGGCGGGCTCGACCAGCTTGCGCAGGGCGATCTCGACGCGCCGTGTATTGCGGCCGCTGCGGACGACTTCCCGCGCCATCAGGCCGCTCATGATGAAGAGCAGGGCCGGCGCGATGGCGAACACCGAAAGACCGGTCAGCTGGCCGAAACCGTATTGCGCCAGCGCGTCCAGCGACTGGATACCCAGATATCCCCAGATGAAGGCGCCCGCGGCGCCGATCCACAGCAGCGCGAACGTGTTGCCCAGCCAGACCATCCAGTTGCCGCTGGACTTGCCGCCGGCATCGTCCCATTGCGGGTTCCGGGAAGCCTGGGTGGACAGCGCATGCGACTGTGCCGTGGCGACCGGTGAATCCTGAGCGTCATCCGCCATATTCATCTCCGCCAGTTCGATTGTCTGGTCCTGGGTGTATCTGGTCATTCCGCGCCCGATTGGCTGCCTTCATCCGGCGCCGGATCAAGCCCTGCGCGCGCCGGATTGTTCATTATGGCAGAGAATAGGCGCAAATGCGCGCCGGACACACAGATAATCTATGCGGAACCGGTATTTGCCGGGAAAACCTGCGGTCGATGGCGGGGATCAGCTGCGGTAGCTGTACGGCGGTTCGGACACCAGGCGCGGCGTCTCGTCGATCCGGAACAGGCTGCCCGCCGCATCCGCGCAATCGCTCAGGGATGTCGCGTTGTAACCCACGCCCTGGAAGGCATAATCCTGACCGGTCACATAGACGGCAGAGATGGTCCGGTACTCGGCCGGACCGACAGCGGCGCAATCGACCGCCTCGACCTCGATCCCGACGGACGACAAGGCCGCCAGCGCGAGCCATTCAATCAGCGAAGCGAGAAACTGGATCATCCCAAACGTGCACCCTACGATCCGATTCAACCCCTCACGAGGGTATGACGCGTTATATCCAAGACACGTTCATGGAAGATGGGAATTTTGTGAATTGTTTGTAAGCAAGGTGGCGGAAATGCGGCAGGGGCAGCACGATCATGGATGAGCGCGACGGGGCAGGGCTGCGCCGGCTTCTCGGGCTTTGCGCCTTCGGCCTTCTGCTGGCCAACCTGCCGGGCATGGCGGGCGTGTGGCCCTCCGCCGACCTGCCGGAGATCGGCGGCCGGACGCTGGGTGCTGCCGATGCCTTGGCCTGGTGGACCGGCCAGACGCTTGTGTCCTGGACATTCAATATCGTGCTGATCGCGGCGTTCGGGGGCTGGCTGGCCTGGCAACAGGACCGGGGCTTGCGTGTGCCGCTGGGCTGGATGCTCCTGCTGGGCCTGGTTCTGGCCTATTTCGTCTGGTTCGGAGAGCTGATCTCGATCCTGGCGATCGCAAGCATGATTGCCTTGCCGCTGCGGGCCATGCAGCCGGCATCGCGCCTCGTTACGGCGCTGGTCCTGGTCGGCGGGACGCTGCTGATCGTGGTGGCGGGATCGGCCGTGACCGCGCTTCTGCCCGATACGATGGAGCCCGGCCAGCTGCTGGGTTTCGGCGCCGAACAGGCCACCGAAGCTGAAGCGGCACACCGGGCGGGCTATTTCGCGCAATTGCCCCGCAATATGGCAACGGCGCTGCAATGGCATCTCATGGAGGTCGTTTTTCTCGGCGGCGGCGTTCTGGGGCTGGCAATGATCGGCATGCTCGCCCTGGAAACCGGATTTGCCGGCGGGCGGTGGCCGGCGATGCACTATGTCCTGGTCGCGGCCGTCTGCCTGGGCCTCGGCCTGCCGCTGACCGGATGGGCGGCTGCGGCGGCTCTGGCGCGGGACTTCGCCCCGTCCGGCCTGTGGCAAAGCAATGGCGCCCACGCGACCGGCGCCTTGCTGTGCGCGGCCGGCTTCGCGGCGCTGATCAGCCTGGCGGGCAACCAGGCCCGTCTCGTGCCGGTTACGCGTCTGCTCGAACAGGCCGGTGAGATCTGGCTCAGCCTCTATACCGGCCAGCTTCTGATCGGGCTTGCCCTGTTCTCTCTCCTGCCAGGCCTGTCGCTCTACGGACGATTGGGACCGGCCGGTCTGGCGCTGACCGGTTTTCTTCTGTGCGTCGTGCAGGCGCTCGCCGTCTGGGCCTGGAGCCGCTCTTTCCGGACCGGTCCCGTGGAGTGGCTGCTGGACGGGCTGTCCCGCCGGCGGTTCGGCCCGCTGCGCCGCGGACCCGGAGCGTGATCAGGTGAAGTGGGTAGCGGTTCACCGGTTCGATCACGCGACCGTTCAAGATTCCGGAGCAGGATCGTTTCCGCAGGAAAGGGGCCTGCTCTAAACTTCGGCGTCCGGCTGGTTTTCCGGTTCGGCGTCCCGGAAGGCGGGCAGAGCCCGTGCCGCTTCGTCCGCCGCCAGCAGGGTAGGGCAGTTCGAGATGTCGGCGCCCCACCGGCGGGCATTGTACATCTGTGGCACCAGATACACTTCAGCGAGACCGGGTTCATCGCCGTGCAGGAAGGGGGTGGTGCGCGGGTGTGCGGCGACCATGGTCTCCAGCGATTGCAGACCGGAACCGATCCAGCGCTGGGCCCAGGCCTTCATGCCCTCCGGGCCCTGGCCCAGATCGCCGGCAATGGCCTTCAGGATGCGCAGGTTCTGCACCGGATGGATGTCGCAGGCGATCACCGACGCCCAGCCGCGCACGAGGCAGCGCGCTTGCGCGGATGAGGGCAGCAGCGCCGGCTGCGGCCAGGTCTCCTCGATCCATTCCAGGATGGCCGGCGATTGCAGCAGGCGCTGGCCGTCATGCTCCAGCACAGGCACCAGACCCTGCGGCTGGATGCGCCGCCAGTCCTCGCCATTCTGTTCGCCGTCTTTCAGATTGATCGAGACCTGCTCATAGGCAACGCCCTTGAGATTGAGGGCGATGCGCAGGCGATAGGCGGCGCTTGAGCGCCAGTAGCCATAAAGCGTCGTGGTCATGAGCGGGCCTCCGGGATGGAGAATTCCAGCACCGGCAGGCCGGCGATCTCTGCCTTCACCGTGTCGCCCGCCTTGAGCGGGCCGACGCCGGCCGGCGTGCCGGTGAAGACGAGGTCTCCGGCGCCGAGCGTGAAGAAGCGGCCCAGCTCGGCCAGAAGCGCATCCGGCGCCAGGATCATCTGGTCCAGATCGCCCGATTGCCGGGTCTCGCCATTGACCGACAGGCCGATCGCACCGGACGCCGGCGGCGGTCCGGCGCGCAGGGTGCCGACGGGCGCGCTGTTGCGGAACGCCTTGGCGATTTCCCAGGGTGCGGACTTTTCCTTCAGCCGGGCCTGCAGGTCGCGCTTGGTCAGATCGACCCCGACGCCGCTGGCGACGATGGCACCTCCTTCGCCCAGGGCCAGCACCAGTTCGACTTCATGGTGCAGATCCGCGGTCTCGGCCGGATAGGCGATGGTGCTGTCCGGTGTCACGGCGTCGGCGGGCTTCATGAAGAAGATCGCTTCGGCCTTCGCCCCCATCTCCTTTGCGTGATCGGCATAATTGCGGCCGATGCAGAAGACACGGGCAACCGGGAAGGAACGGCTGTCGCCGTCGATGGCAAGGCGGGGCCGGGCAGGCGGCGTCACGAAGTCGGTCATGGCGCTTGAAATAGCGCGAGCCGTGCCCGGTCGTCGAGACAACAATCGCTTGCGGCTCACGGCCCTGTGTTGCAGGACTGCTGCATGACCCGTCCGACCGTGCCCGATACCCCGTCGCACCTGCGCCTGCAGGACTATCTGCCCTATCGCCTCGCCGTCACATCCAATCTCGTCAGCCGGCTTGTTGCCCGCGCCTACCAGGACCAGTTCGGTGTGACGATCTGGGAATGGCGCGTGATCGCGATCCTGGGTGAGGGCGTGCCGATGACGGCCCAGGCGATCAGCGACAGTGCGGCCATGGACAAGGTGTCGGTGTCACGGGCTGTGCGCAGCCTGGAAGGGCGCGGACTGGTGGAGCGCGAGAACCACGCCGCCGACCGGCGGTCACGGATGTTGCATCTGACGGCCGACGGGTGGCGTGTCTATGATGAAATCGCACCGGTCGCGCTGGCGCAGGAAGCGGCCTTGCTGTCGGAGTTTTCCCAACGCGAGATCGAGGTTCTGGCAGGATTGCTGGATCGGTTGCGTCAGCGCTCCGACGCTCTGTCCCGGTCCTGAATCGAAACCGGTTTTTATGGTAACCAAATGCTGGACGCACGTTTTGGTTATCATTGACCATCTATGCTTGTTTTGCCTGATGTGACTTCGAGAATTAGAAACGCAATTATTGAAAACTGTAATAACCTATGAGCGGCTGACATCCTTCTGTTAAGAAGCCGGCTCTAGGTCTGGCCCTCAAGCGGCGCCGCGTGGCGTCCCCCATAGAACAGGGTAGGGGCCTTAATGCGTTTTCTGATTCTGCCGGCACTCGCCGGCGCTCTCATTTCATCTCCGGTTTTTGCCGAGACTTCCCAGCGCGATCTCGAAGTGATCGGCCGTGCGCTGGGCTTCATGGAAGGCGTCTCGGGATCCGAGCGTACGGTCGCGATCGTCTATGACGGCGCCAGTGAAGCCGAAGCGCAGGCTCTCGCCGGCGCCATGTCCGGCGGCCTGTCAGCTGGCCGGGTCACGCTGAATGCGCGCCTCGTTCCGATGGCCGATGCGGGCAGCCTGTCCGGCGCCCACGCCGCGGTCCTCCTGGGCTCGGCGTCCGGCGATGCCGGCGTCTTCTCCGCCGCCAGCTCGGCCGGCGTGATGACCGTTTCCACCGATATGGGCTGCGTCGAGAGCGGCCAGTGCGTGATGGGCGTCCAGAGCGCCCCGTCGGTCCGCATCGTTGTCAATCGCGGTGCCGCCGATGCCTCGTCGGTCTCCTTCGCGGCCGCCTTCGCGATGATGATTGAAGAAATCTAGACCGGACAGGATCCAGAAGAGTTACGACCATGAAAAAGCAAATTCTTACCACTTCCATTTCTGCACTGGTGGCCGGTCTCGCCTGGCAGGCCGGCGCTTCGGCTCAAACCCTCGACTACACGGCGATGAGCGAGCTGTTCGGCGAGCCGGTCACGGCCGGTGCCACGGGCGCACCGCAGCGCGCTTCCGACGTTCCCGCCACGATGGTGATCATCACCGGCGAGGACATCCGCCGTTTCCCGGAACGCGATATTCCGGGCATCCTGCGCCACTATGCCGGCATGGACGTGACCCGCTACGGCTTCGGCGACGGCCAGGTCAATATCCGCGGTGCCGCGACGGGCTATACGCCGCGCCTTCTGGTGCTGGTGAACGGCCGTGAAGTCTATCTGGACAGCTATGGCTACACCGCCTGGGCGACCCTGCCGGTCCAGCTGGACGAGATCCAGCAGATCGAGGTGGTGAAGGGCGCCCAGTCGGCGCTTTACGGCTTCAACGCCGTGTCCGGCGTCGTCAACATCATCACGCGCAACCCCGAACTCGGCAACTACGCCACCGCGCACGTCGATGGCGGCACGGACAGTTATACCGACCTGTCGCTGGTTGCCGCCTACGGCTTGGGCGAGCGTGCCTCGGTCCGCTTCAGCCTGGGCTCGACCCGCGCCGACGAGTTCGCCGGCTATCCGGGCAATACCGGTGCGGCCGGCTTCGGCGATGTCGAGTTCTCCCGCGACACGCTGGCTCTGGAAGGCCGCTTCGCCCTGACGAACAAGGTGAACCTCATCACCGAATTCACGCATTCCGAAGTGAACCAGGTGGAAAGCACCAGCATCGCGCTGGCCGCCGAGAGCGAATACGAGATCACCTCCTATCGCGCCGGTGTCGAAGCCGATACCGATCTGGGCTTCCTGACGGTCTCCGGCTTCCGCAACGAGGTCGAGGTGCTCTACAGCTTCGGCCTGAACGAGACCTCGCTGACGGCCTTTGCGATCGAAGACCTGTTCAAGGTCGGAACGCGCAACACCATCCGTCTGTCGGCCGAGTATCGCGACGGCGAGTCCAACTCCTTCCCGGCTCCGGGCAATGGCGATTTCGGCTATGAGACCCTTGCCGCATCGGCGATGTGGAGCCGCAAGTTCTCCGACAGCATCGAGCTGACCCTGGCCGGCCGCTACGACCATGTGGACTGGAGCCGTGACGGCGATCTCGATCCGGCGCTCTACCCGTTCTCGCAGGAGGACTATGACGTCACGATCGAGGAGTTCAGCTACAATGCCGCGCTCGTCTGGCGTCCGGAATTCGGCGGCACGATGCGCTTCTCGACGGGCCGCGGCGTGCTGGCGCCGACGATGTTCGACATCGGTTTCGGCCTGCCGGTAACGGTGGGCGGCAATACGCTGGTCATCTCCGGCGACCCGAATATCGAACCTGCCATCGTGACCAATTACGAGATCGCCTATGACCGGTCTCTGTCGCCCGCCGTCGATCTGCGCGCAGCGCTCTTCTACCACGAGACCGAGAAGGACCGCGGTGCCTTCGGTCCGGTGCCGGATCTCTTCCCGCCGGCCGTGAATGCGCCGGTCTTCCTGTTCGGAAACCGTGGCGACACGGCGACGACGGGTGCAGAGGTAACGCTCAACGGCAATCCGGAAGGTCCGTGGAACTGGTCGGTGAACTACACGCTCCAGTCCGTCGAGGACGATCTTTCGCCCTTCGGCGTCAACACGGTGCGCGACTATGAGGGCGCCACGCCGAGCCATCTGGCGAATGCCCGTGTCGGCTGGACCGGCGAGCGTTTCCGCGCCGATGTGCTGGTCAATTATGTCTCCAGCACCGATGTGCCGATGCAGCCGGCTTTCGGAGCCGTGTCGCGCGTGTCTGTTGACGACGTGATCTCCGCCTCCTTCCGCGGCGAATACGTCATCAACGACCACCTGTCGGTCGCGCTGAACGCCCAGAACGCGAATTTTGGCGATGGTGAACAGACCAATGCCAATACGTTAACTGAATCGCGTTTCTGGTTGTCACTCCGCGCAGGTTTCTAGCGGTGACTGCGTCCCGCCGCACGGGTGTGCGGCGGGACGGCCATCCGGTGGGCACCGGAAGAGGAGAGGGAATATGGGCAAGGCATCTCGTTTCAGTCTTTCGATCGCGCAATCGTTTGCGGTTGCACCGATCGCGGCCATTCTGGCGCTGACCGGCGTTGCGGGTCTGGGGACCTGGGCGCTTATGAATGCGTCGCACACCCAGGACGCCGTCATCGGCGACATGAGTGCCGGGCTGCGGCTGACCGAATTCCAGGCCCGGCTGGAAGCCATCAATGCCGACGTTCTGAGCATTGTCACGCGGCAGGCTGCCGGCGACAGTGTCGATGTCCTGGCCGGCTTCGAGGCCGTGGCCGGACGGGTGGACAGTCTGTCCGACAGCATCGAGACCCTGCGTCCTTTCGCCGAAGAGGCGGGGCGCGGCGATACGATCAACGAACTGGTCGAACAGCTCGCGCTCTACAAGGACGCGCTGGACTTCGTCGGCCAGATGCTGGAACTCGACTTTGCCAGCTCGGTGGCCTTCCTGCAGCCTTTCGACGAGGTGTTCGACGGTATCAATGCCGATCTCACGGCACTCGCCGAACACGCGGCCGAACTCTCCGGGCAGGATGTCGCCGCTGCTCAGCGCACATCGAACACCTCGATCGCGATCTTCCTTTCGCTGGTCGTGATTGCCGGTGCGGGCCTGATTGCGGTTTCCGTTCTCTTCGGCCGCCGGACCGCGAAATCCGTGCGGACGATTGCGGACGCAACGGAAGTCCTGGCGACCGGCGACTACTCGCTCGACATCAATGCGCTGCAGCGCTCGGACGAGCTGGGGGCCGTGGTGGAAAGCCTCAAACGCTTCCGTGACAACGGCCTGAAAGCCGAGCAGCTGGAAGCGGATACGCGCGCCCAGGCGGAAGCCAATGAGCGCCGTGCCGCCCGCCTGAACGAGCTGGCGCACGGTTTCGATGCCGATGTCCGGGCGATGCTGCGTGAAGTCAGCGAAGCCTGCAGCGGCATGGCGGCGATCGCCCAGCAATTGTCGCAGGCCGCATCTGAAGGTTCGCAGCAGAGCGACCAGATGGCGTCCTACGCCTCGGAAGCCTCGTCCAACGTGGAATCCGTGGCGGCTGCGGCAGAAGAATTGTCAGCCTCCATCGCGGAAGTGACCCAGCAGATCCAGGGCTCCTCGACGATGGCGTCGCAGGCCGATGAGCGCGCCAAGAGCGTGCGCACCGTGGTCGGCAATCTCGGCACCGCGGCACAGGAGATCGGCCAGGTCGTCCAGCTGATCAACGACATCTCCGAGCAGACCAATCTGCTCGCGCTCAATGCGACCATCGAGGCCGCCCGTGCGGGCGAGGCCGGCAAGGGCTTTGCTGTCGTGGCGTCGGAAGTGAAGTCGCTGGCGGCGCAGACCGCCCAGGCCACGGACGATATCCGCGAGCGGATCCAGGCGATCCAGGATGCGGCGGCAACCTCGTCGGCCTCGATCGAGGACGTGACCCGCGCGGTCGGCGAAATCAGCCAGACTTCGGCTGCCATCGCGGCAGCCGCGGAAGAGCAGAGTGCCTCGACGCGGGAAATCTCGTCTTCCGTGTCACAGGCCGCCACCAGCGCCCGCTCGGTGTCGGAAAATGTTGACGCGGTGTCGCGTTCGGCCCGTCAGACCGGCGAGGCGTCGCAGGACGTGCTGCAGGCCGTGCAGACCGTGTCCGAGCGCGCCGAGCGCCTCAACAAGACCGTGGAAAGCTTCCTGACGGAGGTTCGCAAGGCCGGCTGATCTCCCCCCTCCTGAAGTCGCCTTGCAACGCTGAAGGCCCGGCACCGGCTCCCCTCCCGGTCCGGGCCTTCTTGTTTTACGGGCTCAGCGCTCGCCGAGGGCGCGGGCGGGCAGGTAGATGATCCGGGCGGCCAGATCGGTCAGCACGCCGATACCGGTCGAGCGCACATGGGTCGACTCGCCCATCAGCGCGTCGTTGAGAACGCCGCTCGAGGACAGACGCATCAGGGTCGGTGAGCTGGCGAAGGTGGTGTGGTTGATGAAACCGCGGCCATCGGCGATGGGCGACAGGTCGATCACGGCTACGCCCAGCGCGTTGAGTTCATCGCGGTAGGCGCCGGATCCGATGCGCGGATGGCCGCCGCCGCGAAGCTGCTGCGACAGGAAGAGCGCGCGGTCGCGGCTGGAGGAAAACACGGCCAGGTGCCGGGGCGGCGGGTCGAGCGAGGCGAGCTGCATGCGGAAGACATCGAAGTCGATGTCAGGGGAAGCGAGCATGACCGGGTCTATCTTTTCCAGTACATCGCTGCGGCCGCGCAGGCTGAGTTCGCGCAGGGCCTCCATCGTCACCAGAGACCCCATGGAATGCGCCAGGATGGTAATGCCCATGGCCTGCGTATCGGCCAGCATGGTCAGCGTTTCGGCCAGTCCGTCGCGCGCAAACTGCGCACTGTCGCGGTCATAGAGATAGGCGGGCAAACGTCCGGCCGAGGGCCAGGCATAGTGGACGCCGACGCCGGGGATCCCGAAATCATTGAGCACCTGGGCATTGAGATACAGCCCGTCGGAGAACGGTGTGTTGAAGCCGTGCACGAACAGGAAGATGCGCCGTTCGTCCAGCGCGATCGGGGCGAGGGCTTCGTCGATCCGGCCGACAAAGTCGCTCCCGTCGGCGAGGGTCTCGAACCCCGTCAGCGCAAATTCCCGGGCCGGATTGACGTGACGGGAGGGCAGGTTGACGCTGCCGGGTTCGCGATTGTGCGGCACCCACACGCCGGCTTCGGCAAAGTAGAGGTCGTTGCCGCGGCCGGGGCCGAAGCGGATCGCCGCATCGTCTGACGGGGTGCGGGTCGTGGCGACAAAAACGGTTTGGTCGCTACCCTTGGCTTCGCCCGGGTCGACCACCGGCAGGCGTGCCGGATTGGAGGCACAGGCGGTTGTCATCGTCAGGACGGCAAGCACGATGCCGAGCAGGCGGGCTGGCGATGCAAGGGAGGGCATGCGGGACTTTCCTCGGGGGCAGAGCAGGCGAAGCCGCATCCCTAGGCATTTGCGCGCGCCGTGGCAACGTCAAGCCGGACCGCGCGGGGACGGGATAACCCGCTTTTCCGGGAAAACGAGGAAGAGTGTTGGTGCGCCCACAAGGATTCGAACCTTGGACCCGCTGATTAAGAGTCAGCTGCTCTACCAACTGAGCTATAGGCGCGCCGGTCGGGAGCGCGGAAAATACGCAGGATCGTGACAAAATCAAGTCACTCCTTGCGCGCTCCGCACATGGCAGGCATGCGCGAGGTGCAGGGCTGTGTGAACTGCCGACTATTCGACCTGAGCGCGCCCGATCGTTCCCATGTCCGAACCGAACCAGATTTCACCGGTCTGCGGCAGGTATTGCATGTGGCGCACGACACCGCCGCCGGACGGGACGGCCGTCACCGAGAAGAAATTCTCGCTGGCCGGATCGAAGCCGACGAACCAGTTGGGATCGACACCCGTTTCGACGAACCAGATCCGGTCCTGGCCATCGACGGCGAGGGCGTAGGGGCGGGCGTTTTCGCCCGAGGGCATTTCCCACTCGGTCGCGCTGTCGCTCTGCGGATCGTAGACGCCGAGATAGCCGCCATTGTAATCGCCATACCAGATGCGGCCGTCCGAGGTGATGCCGATGCGGCGCGGGCGGCTGTCCTCGCGCGGCAGGTCATGCTCGGTCAGCCCCATGGTCTGCGGATCGATCGAGGCCAGCTTGTGGGTGCCGAACAGGGCGACCCAGACCGTGCCGTCCGGCGCGATCTTGATGCCGTAGGGGCGGGCGCCCTCGGTCGGTACCGGCAGGATCTCAACCGTGCGCTCCGACACGTCGAGGAAGCCGACCGAATTGGCTTGCTGGCTGGAGAACCAGATATCGCCGTTGGCGTCCCAGACGAGGGTGTGCGGGTCACGGGCCGTGTCCGCCGGCGTGTCGATGATCTCGAATTCGCCGGTCTCGGCATCATAGCGGCCGATATGCGCGTCGCGATTGCCGGCATACCAGACGTCACCGTCCGGCGCGACGATCAGATTGTGCGGCCCCGCGCCCTCGCGCAGATCGATCCGCTCCATCTCGCCGGAGGCGACATCAAGACGTCCAATGTAGGAATTCTGCTGGCCGACGAACCAGACGGTCTGGCCGTCCAGCGTGTAGGGATCGCGCGGGCGGCCCTCCCACGGCACGTCCCATTCCTCGATATCGATGCTGGCGGTCGCCGTCTCTTCCCCGGCCGCCTCCTCGGCGGCGGGTTCGACCGGTGTGGGATCTTCTGCAGACCGGCTCTCCTGCAGGCTTCCGGCGGCGTCGTCATCCGCTGGCGCGGGCGCATCCTGGGAGCAGGCCATCAGGGTCAGGCTGGCGAGGACGGCAAGCGGCGTGAGTGTGTGGCGCATAGGTCTTCTCCCGTTTGCGGCGAACACTAAAAGCGGGAGGGTGTTGGCTGCAAGGCGAATCGCTCCTGGCAAGGGCGGAAAATTCGCGTCCGGCGCGAACCTCAACGCGCTGTTCACCGTGACCGCAATTCGCGGACCGCACTGTCTGGCAATGAAGGCCGTTGTTAAGACTGGCCGGCTACAAGGTCCGCATGCTTGCTGACAGGAAACTCTCCGACCGGCCCTTGTTCGACCAGGCCCATCTCGACCGCTATACCGGCGGTGACGAGGCGCTGACGGCCGAACTGCTGGGGCTGATGTGCGAACAGGCGGTCCGCTGTATCAGCCTGATGGCCGATGCACGTGACGAGACGGCCTGGCAGGCAGCGACGCATACGCTGAAAGGGGCCGCGCGCGGCGTTGGCGCGTTTGCGCTGGCGGATGTGTGCGAAGCCGCCGAACACCAGCCCCAATCGGCCTGGCCAGGCGCGCGTCTGGCGATTGAACGCTGCTTCCAGGAGACCGAGACGGCGTTCCGCGTGCCGCGCTAGCGCGTCTTGTCCCAGATCTGGAACTCGTAGGCGATCGAGCGCTCGACCAGTTCGCGCCAGACCGGCTCGGCAATGTCGAGCGACAGGCCGACGCGGCTCGCTTCGGCCTTCACTTTCGACACCACATCCTCGATCCGCCATTCATCGCGCACGGCGTTGCGGTCCGGCTTGATGCGGGCTGCTGCTTCCATGTAGCGGGCGCGTTTTGCGATCAGGCCGACCAGCTCCCGGTCGAGCGCATCCACGCCGTCGCGGACTTCGGCCATGGTGCGGCAGTCTTCCGGAGAAAGGGGAGAGGTCGACACTGAGCTCATCGGGCAACCCTGCGAAGTTTCGTTCCTTATAGGCGGGCGCGCCGCCAGTCCCAAGCCGTCAGCTGTCAGAGGTGGTGAAAACCGTCCCGGCAGGGCTCGCCATCGCCGTCGGTGGCGCTATGGTGCCATCCAGCACGAGGGAGTCCCTGTCATGTCTCAACCCGTTCGGATCTATGGCGACCGGCGCAGCGGCAATTGTCTCAAGGTGAAATGGACCGCGGATTATCTCGGTCTGGACTATGACTGGCACGAGATCGACGTCGTGAAGGGCGAGACCCGGTCCGACGACTTTCTTGCCATCAATCCGGCCGGGCAGGTGCCCTGCCTCGAGCGGTCCGACGGGCGTATCCTCGCCCAGTCGAACGCGATCATCTTCCACCTCGCACGCGGCTCGGCGCTGATCCCGGACGATGAGTTCGACCAGGCGAAGATGCTGGAATGGATGTTCTGGGAACAGTACAGCCACGAGCCCTTCATCGCGGTCCGCCGCTTCCGCAAGGCCTTCATGAACACGCCCGACGAAGAGATCGATCCCGATCTCATGGCGAAGGGCCGGCGGGCCCTGGGCGTCATGGAAATGCGTCTCTTGTCGCGCGACTTCATCGTGCGCGACCAGGTGACCCTCGCCGATATTGCCCTGGTTGCCTACACCCGGGTGGCGGATGAGGGCGGCTTCGATCTGGACGAATTCCTCGGCGTCCGCTCCTGGGTGGCGCGGGTCGAGCAGGAAATCGGCATTGATATGGATGACGGCCGCATGAGCCCGCTGGGCTAGGCTGGAATGCCGGATTTGCGGGTGCCGGACCGGACTCGGACGCGGTCCGGCACCCGTTCCGGCCCTGTCTGGGGGCAGGTCCGGAAAATCCACGCGCGCTCAACAGGCGACATTCAGTGTGCCTCTTTTATGCGAATGACTTTCAAAGTCAACAGAGATCAGCCGGGACCGAAGGCGACCCAGCCGATTTCATACAGGGTGCTGTCCCGTATGACGGCCTCGTCGGGAACGAGACCCTCCAGATCGCTTATGCGGGTGCGAAACCAGTAGACCGGCCCGTCCGGTTCGCCGGCCTGCTTGCAGAAAAGGTCGGCTTCACGGCCGGGGATCTCATGGGTCGCGAAGCAGTCGTCCGGACGCAGAAGCGTGTCACCGAAGCGGCTGCCGACATGCCAGGCATTGGCGATGCGTCCCGGTTCCCGGACGCGGATGGAGACGAGGCCGGGCACATCGTCATGGCCGAGGAAGTCGATGGTCGGAGCTTCTTCACCGGGCGGGGTGGCCGCAATCCGGCGCGCGCCGGGCGGACTGCCGGGTTCGGGATCGACGGTCCGGAAGGTGTAGCCCGGCAAATGTGCCGCGAAGCGCTCTTCGCGGAAGGGCGTCTCATACGTGAAGGGGCCCAGCGCCGCGCGCGACCACATCCACGTATCGGCCGTCATTTCCCGACTGTCCGCCAGACAATCTCGTAGACGCTCCCGCCGGCGATGATGTCGGCCGGCGGCAGCGTTCCGTCGGGCCCGGCATAGTCCACCGATATCCAGTAGGACAGGCCTGCCATGTCCGGGTCGTCGCAATGCACATCGCCGGACCGCTCTTCCATGCCGGCCACGCAGAGTGGGCCGACAAGGCCCGCTTCGCCGGCGGTATCGCCGATATCGGCTGAGGCCTCTACCAGCCCGCCGGCGCGTATGCGTACAGCCAGCAGGCGCTCGCCTTCACCGTCGAAGACGATCTCGGCCTCGCCGCCGGTGCTGCGCCGGGCCTCGATGACCGGATAGGCCATGCCTTCCGACCAGGCTTCCGCCTCGGCCACGTCGAAGCCGGGCAGGAGGCCGGCCAGCGTGTCGCGGTCAAACGCGGTGCGCGCTGTCACCGGGCCGATCTGGCTGTTGGATACGCTCCAGCGTTCCGCGGCTTCACCGCTGCTGCAGGCTGCAGCGGCAAATGCCGTGACCGCGAGTGCGGGCAGGATGCGGATGATTGAGATCGTCATGAAGCGCCCCCCTTGCGCTGTAGGCAGCGGTCTGGATTGCACAGGGGAGCCACGGCATCAAGCGCAGGCCTAGCGCGCCAGTTCCTTCATGGCTTCGTCGACGCCTTCCAGCGTCAGCGGGAACATGCGGTCGGCCCCGATGATTTCCTGTACCAGACGCGTGGAGTAGGAATGCTCCCACCATTTCTGCGGCGTCGGATTGATCCAGATCAGGTGGGGCCAGGTGTCGACGATACGCTGCAGCCAGGTGGCGCCGGCTTCCTCGTTCCAGTGTTCCACCGAACCGCCTTCATGGGTGATCTCGTAGGGCGCCATGGCGGCGTCGCCGACAATGATCACCTTCCAGTCGTGCGGGTATTTGTGCATCACATCCATGGTCGGCACGGTCTCGGTGCGCCGGCGCAGGTTGGAGCGCCACACGCCCTCATAGGGGCAGTTGTGGAAGTAGAAATATTCCAGGTTCTTGAAGGTCGAGCGCGCCGCCGAGAACAGCTCCTCGCACAGCTTCACATGGGGATCCATCGAGCCGCCGACGTCGAACAGGGCGAGCACCTTGATCGCATTGCGCCGTTCCGGACGCATGACGACATCCAGCCAGCCCTGGCGGGCGGTGGCGCTGATCGTGTTGTCCAGGTCCAGCTCTTCATGGGCGCCGTCGCGGGCAAACTTGCGCAGCCGGCGCAGGGCGACTTTCAGATTGCGGGTGCCGATCTCCCGGTCGCCGTCCAGATCCTTGTAGCGGCGCTGCTCCCAGACTTTCGTGGCGCGCCTGTGCTGGCTCTTGCCGCCGATCCGCACGCCGGCCGGATTATAGCCGGAATGGCCGAAGGGCGAGGTGCCGCCCGTACCGATCCACTTGGAGCCGCCCTCGTGACGCTCTTCCTGCTCCTCGAGCCGCTTCTTCAGCGTCTCCATCAGCTCGTCGAAATCCATGGCCTTCAGCTCGGCCATTTCCTCCTCGGTCAGAAGGCGCTGCATCATGGCTTCCAGCCACTCGTCGGGGATTTCCTTCTCGCCGAACATCTGGGTCAGCGTCTCCACGCCCTGGAAGACGTGCGAGAAGACCATGTCGAACTTGTCGAAATCCTTCTCGTCCTTCACCAGCGCGGCGCGGCTGACGGAATAGAAATGGCCGATCTCCGGCTCGATCACGCCCTTGTCGAGCGCTTCGAGCAGGGTGAGATATTCCCGTGTGGTGACGGGAATCCGGGCAGAGCGCAGTTCGGTGAAGAAGTGATGCAACATACCGTGCAAACTAGGCGCGCGCCGGGGCAGGCTCAATAGGCAAGGGCGGAGGCCGCGCGTCCGGCGTCTTCCTCCGCCCGCCAGTCCAAGCCTAGTCGACCGGCGTGAGGGCCGGCTTCACGACCTTCTTGCGGCTGTCGAAGCGCTGGCCGAGATCCTCGGCTTCCTTGTCGGAGAGGTCCTTGCGGGCAAGCGTGAAGAACTCGCCTTCCTCTTCCTCCATGTGGTGGTCGAGCAGTTCGGCGAGGGCGTGGAACTTCTGGCCCCACTCGGTATTGTCCTTGGGCATGGTATCGAGCTCCTCGATCAGCGAGTTGATCATGTGGTGCTCGTTCTTGGCCTCGAGGCTCTCGTCCTCGTCACCCTTCTGCTCCAGCCTGGCGTAGAAGGTGGCTTCCTCGACCTTGTTGTGTGTCCACAGTTCCAGCTTGAACCGGTCGAACAGCTCCTGGCGCGTCTTGGCCGCGCGGTCGGTCGTGTCCTCGATCTGGCCGATCAGCTCACGGGCCTTGTCGTGGTCCTGTTTGATCCGGTCGAAAATATCGGTCATGAAAAACCTCCTCGCGCGTGTTGATCGATATGCAAGCAACGCGCGCGAGGGGGAGGCGTTCCGTTTGGCCGTACGGTCTAAGCCGCGCCCGGACCCCGCGGGCCGCCGCCGGCGCCACCCGGGCCGCGGCGGGCCATGAAGGCGAGCTTTTCGAACAGCATGACGTCCTGCTCGTTCTTCAGGAGCGCGCCGTGGAGTGGCGGGATCAGCTTGCGCGGATCGCGTTCGGTCAGCACGGCCGGGTCGACATCCTCGACGAGGAGGAGTTTCAGCCAGTCCAGCAATTCCGAGGTGGACGGCTTCTTCTTCACGCCCGGCACGTCGCGGATGTCGTAGAAGAGTTTCAGCGCGTCGGCGAGCAGACGGCCCTTCAGGCCGGGGAAGTGGACCTCGACGATCTTCTTCATCGTTTCCTCGTCCGGGAAGGCGATGAAGTGGAAGAAGCAGCGGCGCAGGAAGGCGTCCGGCAATTCCTTTTCGTTGTTCGAGGTGATGATGACGACGGGGCGGGTCTCCGCCTTCACCGTCTCGCCGGTCTCGTAGACATGGAACTCCATCTTGTCGAGTTCCTGCAGGAGGTCGTTGGGGAATTCGATATCGGCCTTGTCGATCTCGTCGATCAGCAGCACCGAGCGCTCCGGCGCGGTGAAGGCTTCCCACAGCTTGCCGCGGCGGATGTAGTTGTTGATGTCGTGGACGCGGTCGTCGCCCAGCTGGCTGTCGCGCAGGCGGGCGACGGCGTCGTACTCATAGAGGCCCTGGCGGGCCTTGGTGGTCGACTTGATGTGCCATTCGATCAGCGGCATGCCCATGGCGCGCGCGACCTGTTTGGCCAGCTCGGTCTTGCCCGTGCCCGGCTCGCCCTTGACGAGCAGCGGACGCTCGAGAGCCACTGCAGCGTTGACCGCAGCGCTCAGTTCGTCGTCAGCGACGTATTGATCTGTACCTTCGAAACGCATGACTGCCGACTTAGCGCGTCTGGGCGCCGCCGTGTAGTCCCGCCATACCGATTATTTTGATGCGGATGCAGATCGGTTCCAGTCGACCATGTCCATGGCCAGCGGTTCGCCGCGCTTCAGGGCGCGTGTCGCCGGCCGGCCGATCACCTCGCCATACCATTTCGGCGCCAGCCCGTGACCGGGCCGGATCGAGCGCACATGGTCCGGCGTAAGGGTCTCGCCGGCCTTGATATCCTTCACCACGTAGAGCGAGCGGCGATAGATCACCGAGCCACGCTCGCAGCCGGCCAGGTCGTAGCGCACGCGGCCGAGGGCCTGGAAGGCGGCGGTGCAATCCTCCACCAGGCGCTTCATCTCGTCCGGCTCCAGCGAGAAGGCGCTGTCCGGTCCGCCATCGGCGCGCGACAGGGTGAAGTGTTTCTCGATCACCCGGGCACCCAGGGCGACGGCCGCGACGGCGCAGGCGGTGCCGGGTGTGTGGTCGCTCAGGCCCGGGATCGCGCTGAAGCTCTCGCCCAGATGCGGCACGGTGCGCAGGTCGGCTTCCTCGATCGGCGCGGGATAGGCGGACAGGCAGTGCAACAGCGCCAGGCCGGTATTTCCGTGTTCGCGCGCAGTGCGGACCGCGTCGTGGATCTCGGCCAGGTTTGCCATGCCCGTCGACAGGATGATCGGCTTGCCGGTCTGCGCCACGCGGGCGATCAGCGGCAGGTCGGTCACCTCGAAACTGGCGATCTTGTAGGCAGGGGCGCCCAGGCTTTCGAGCAGGTCGACGGCGGTGTGATCGAAGGGTGTCGAGAAGATCGGCACGCCCAGTTCGGCAGCGCGGGCGAACAGGGCTTCATGCCATTCGAACGGCGTCTCGGCCTCGCGGTAAAGCTCGTGCAGGGTGCGGCCCTTCCACAGACCGTCCTCGATGCGGAAACCGGGGCCGTCATGATCGATCGTGATCGTGTCGGCGGTATAGGTCTGGATCTTGATCGCATGTGCGCCGCAGGCGGCGGCCGCCTCGATCGTTTCCAGCGCGCGGTCGATCCGGCCGAGATGATTGGCCGAGACTTCGGCGATGACGAGGGGCGGATGGTCGGGGCCGACCAGGCGTCCGGCGATATCGAAGGAGGTGGGTTTCATCGGCTCAGCCCGTTGCCTGCTGCCGGGCATCACCGGCCCAGCGGTCGCGTTGCAGTTCCAGACAGATCGCCGCAACCGGACGGCCGTCGCGGCGGACGCGGTTCTCGATGCGGTCTGTCTCTTCAAAGCCGAACTTGCGGTGCAGGCCGAGCACCGGTGCGTTGAATTCCAGCACTTCGCAGCGCAGGGTCTCCAGGCCGAGCGTGGTGAAGGCATGGTCGATGACCAGGCGTTCCACCGCGCTGCCGACGCCGCGTCCTGTGAGGTCCGCTTCGCCGATATAGAAGGCCCAGCTGGCCGAGCGCTGGCGCGGATCGATCCCGGACAGGATCACGACGCCGATATCCCTGCCATCGCACTGGATGATGCGGATTTCCCGCTCCGGGTCGCCCAGGGCAATGCGGTACCAGGTCTGGTGTTCCCAGGGCTCGATCGGATGGTCGGTATACATGTTGCGGCGGACATGCGGCCCGTTCCGCCAGCCATGGACAGGCCACATATCGGTCATCGTGGCGGGCCGAAGGGTGATGGCGCCGTCTGTGAGGACAGGCTTTTCCGGCAGCGGATCAAACGGGTTCATGACCGGCCTCCCGCTGGCGTTCGATCCGTTCGACCAGGGCCCGGGCGACCCGCTGCGCGCCGCGCCCGTCGCAGACGGCGGCGGCGCGTTCGGCCATGCGGGCCCGCGCGGCCGGGCGTTCCAGCCGGCGGATAAGACCGGGCAGTTCGGCAAGCACGTCTTCCGGACTGGCAATGGCGGCCAGGGCGCCGTCGGTATCCAAGAGACCGGTCATCTCCTGCTGGTTGCCGGCCAGCACGACAGCGATGCTGGGCAGGCCGACGACGCAGCGCTCGAGCGCCGTGCCGCCGCCTGCGCCGATGGCGAGATCGGCCTTCGCCATGCGCTGCGCCATATCGTCGATATCGACATGAACCGTCAGGCGCGGCTCGGTGCGGCACAGGGCTTCCAGCGCCGCCCGGCTGGGCGCGCGAGGCCCCAGGATCACCTCGACGGACGCTTCGGGCAGGGTGTCCAGAGCGAGGCGGGCAACCGGTTCGGAGATGCCGCCCAGATCGGTCAGGCCCATCGAGACCAGGATGCGTTTGACCGGGCCCGGGTTGAAGTGGCGGTCGAGGGCGCGCTGGCGCTGCTCGGCGAACTCGCTGCGCACCAGGGCAAAGGCGCCGCCGGCCATGATGTTGCAATCGCCGGGGACGCGTCCGGCATAGTCGAACGGGCTGCCGCCGGGCATGGGGTCGACCAGAAGGTCGCAATCATGCGTGCGTTCGGGCAGGTCCTCGATCACGGCGATGATACCGGCGCGGTCGCGCATGCGGGTCTCGTCGGCCCGGGTCGAGGTGTAGAGATCGACGAAAATCGCGTCGGCACGGCCGCCCCAGTCGGCCGGAAAATCGAAGTCCGCTTCGCTTCGTGCGGTAGTGACGGGAAGGTTCGAACGGGCCAGCGCAGGTGCTGCATCCAGCGTCCCTTCGCAACACGCAAAGGCAACATTGGTGCCCCATTCGTGCGACATCGGGTGACACAGGGCGCGCGCCAGTGCCAGGCAACGCATCACGTGTCCGCCGCCCAGGCTGGGCGAGGCGTCGGCGCGAAACAGGATGCGGGGGGCGTGGCGTGTCATGATGAGCCCGATAATACCATGGTGCAGAATGGGGGCGGACGCGTTAATGCGCCGTTAGGTGCAGGCGCGAAGATTGGGTGGTCCGGATGGAGGATAAGCCATGACGCTCGCCGTCATCGTCCAGGCCCGCGCCGGCTCGTCCCGGCTGCCGCGCAAAGTGCTCGAACCGCTGGGTGACAAGTGCGTGCTGGACCGGGTGCTCGACCGCTGCCGGCGTATCGCGGCTGCCGATCATGTGATTTGTGCTATTCCCGAAGGCGAGGCCGACGATCCCGTCGCCGATGCGGCGCGCCGGGCCGGTGTCGCGGTGTTCCGCGGCTCCGAGCAGGACGTGCTGGCGCGCTATCTGGGGGCCGCGAAAATGGTCGATGCGGACGCGGTGGTTCGGATCACCAGCGACTGCCCCTTCATCGATCCGGACATGGCCGGCCAGCTGATCGCGCTCTATCGCGAGAGCGGGGCGGATTATGCCAACAACACGCTGCTGCCCGGGTTTCCGCGCGGGCTGGATTGCGAGATCGTCTCCACGGCCTGGCTGGAGCGGGCCGATGCGGAAGCGACCGATCCGGCCGACCGTGAACATGTGACGGCCTGGATCCGCAACCGGCCGGGCCTGAAACTCGCCTGTCTGGAAGGGCCTGGCGGCGAGGCCGCGAACTGGCGCTGGACGCTGGACTATCCGGCCGATCTCGCCTTTTGCCGGGCCGTGTTCGAACGGGCGGGCGAGGCGGCGGCAGAGCTGGATTTTCCCGCGCTTTCAGAGCTTTGCCGCAAGGCGCCGGACCTGGTGGCGATCAATGCCGTGCATGCCGATCCGGCGCGCCCGGATATCCGGCGTCCTGCCGCCATTGTCCGCGACTATCTGCCCGCTGGTGCGACGCCGCCTGTGCGCTAGCATGGGCGAAAGGATTTGTTCACCGACACACCCGACCCTGCTGGCAATTCTAGATATGGCGCCAGGTGATTCGGGGTGCCGAACCGACGAGGTGCAGCGATGGCTGACGGGATGGCCCGGACCCGGAATTTCTTCGCCTTCGAGTGGACGACCGGCAAGGTCGCCGATTGCGATCCCAATTTCCCGACCACGCTTTATGCCTGGGACGGTGAAAGGCTGGCGCTCGATGCGACGGATACGGCCTTCTTCGGCTTCGTCCAGCAAGGCCCGGCCGAGCTGACGACGGCGTCCGGCACCTTCACGCTGGGCACGGGCATGTATTTCTCAGCCAACAATGTGCTCTCGGTCAAAGGCGGCCAGGGCATCGTGATGGCGCGCGAGCACCACCAGGCCTTCTTCATGGTCGGCGGTCCGGTCGAGCCGCAGGGGCGTCTGAAATACATCGATGGCTGCACGGACAGCCTGCTGATCGCGCCGGTGAAGATGGGCGATCCCTGCCTCAATCTTCTCTACTTCCCGCCGGGCATCGACCAGACCTCGCACACCCACCCGTCCGACCGGATCGGCGTGGTGTTCTCCGGCGAGGGCGAATGCGAGACCCCGGAAGGCATCATCCCGCTGAAACCCGGCGTGATGTTCCGCATCCCCTATGAAGGCCACCACAAATTCCGCACCGCCGGCAGCGAGATGCGCGTCATCGCCTACCACCCCGACAGCGATTTCGGTCCGCAGGACGAAAACCACCCCATGATCAACCGCACCATGGTCGAGGGTGTGTCTGCTTCAAAGATCGACGCGATCCGCACGAAGTAGGGGGCATTGATCCTCACCTTTCTTCTTTCGTCACCCTGACGAAGGTCAGGGCCCAGGTCGAAAGGCGGGGTCGCGCCAGACCTTGCTCCAGCTCGCTTTATGAACTGGGTCCCGATCTTCATCGGGATGACGGTGTGTGGGGGGGGCGGTCTCGCTGATCTTGAAGCCGCAGCGACTGCCGCAACCGTGTTGAACCTCGCCCTCAACGTCCGTCACCCTGACGAAGGTCAGGGCCCAGATCGAAAGGCGGGATAGCGCCAGACCTGGCTCCAGCTCGCTTTGTGAACTGGGTCCCGATCTTCATCGGGATGACGGTGTGTGGGGGGCGGTCTCGCTGATCCTGAAGCCGCAGCGACTGCCGCAACCGTGTTGAACCTCGCCCCCAAAGAGCGTCACCCTGACGAAGGTCAGGGCCCAGGTCGAAAGGCGGGATAGCGCCAGACCTGGCTCCAGCTCGCTTTGTGAACTGGGTCCCGATCTTCATCGGGATGACGGTGTGTGGGGGGGCGGTCTCGCTGATCCTGAAGCCGCAGCGACTGCCGCAACCGTGTTGAACCTCGCCCCCAAAGAGCGTCACCCTGACGAAGGTCAGGGCCCAGATCGAAAGGCGGGATAGCGCCAGACCTGGCTCCAGCTCGCTTTATGAACTGGGTCCCGACGGAAGCCTGCGCCCGCGAAGGCGGGCGTCGGGATGACGGAAAAATAGCGGGGTCAGTATGATGCCGGTCACGCCGGTGCCGTTCGCCACCCCCTACCATCGTAACAACGATCACCGGGAGCAAACGGGGCATGGCCAGACATCCGTGTGTCTACATGATGGCCAGCCAGCGCAACGGGACGCTCTATGTCGGCGTGACGGGCGACATCGCGACGCGGGTCATGCTGCACAAGCAGGGCAAGGGCTCGGCCTTCGTTCGCAAGTACAAGGTCCATCGCCTGGTCTGGTGCGAGTTCCACCAGGACTTCGGGTGCGCCATCGAGCGCGAGAAGCGCCTGAAGAACTGGCACAGGGCCTGGAAAATCAATCTCATCGAAGCGAGCAATCCCGACTGGGAGGATATCTACGAGAGCATCCAGATGTGGGCGCCCATCGATTGAGGGGGATTGGCGAGGTCTGGGCCTACTTCCCCGCCCGCTCGTCCGGCTCCCATTGGGGGCGCAGCCAGACATCACCTTCGGCGTCGGGCTTGCCGTCGGAACCGTAGCGGCCGCGGCGGAGGTTGCGGCGGCGGTTGATTTCGCCGGGGGCGGGCTTTTTCTCGCCATCGCCGAGGGCGGCTTCCAGGATGCGCAGATCGGCGATCATGGCGGCGAGTTCGTCGAATTCCATCGCGAAAGGATGATCCGGCCCGTCGAGCGAGCGGTCGAAGGTGACGTGTTTCTCGATCACCGTGGCGCCCAGCGCGGCGGCGGCGATGGGGGCGGTGTGGCCGGGCGAGTGATCGGACAGGCCGACCGGACGGCCCAGCGCGGTTTTCAGCTTGGTGATGGCGGACAGGTTCATGTCGTCCCAGCCGGGCGGATAGCTGGCGGCGCAATGCAGCACGGTGATGTCGTGACAACCGGCATGCTTGAGCGTGGCGACGGCGTCCTCGACCTCGTCGAGATAGGCGGCGCCGGTCGACAGGATGACCGGTTTGCCGGTGCGGCCGAGCTTCTCCAGCAACGGGACAAAGGTGAGGTCGCCCGAGGCCACCTTGTAGCGCTTGACCCCGATACCCTCCATCAGATCGACGGCCTCCAGCGAGAAGGGCGTCGACATGAATTCGATGCCATTGTCCTCGCAGCAGGCCTTCAGCGGGGCGTGCCACGCGTCCGGCAGGCCGGCATTGGAGAAAGCGGCATGCCTGGGATTGGCGACGATCTCGCCGCTTTGCGGATCGCGCACGAAGCGGGCGATCAACCCGTCGCGGGTGAGGGTCTGGAATTTGGCGACATCGGCGCCGGCGCGGGCGGCGGCCTCGATATAGCGTCTGGCCGTGTCGAGATCGCCGCCATGATTGGAGCCGATTTCCGCAATGATATCGATATGGGGCATCAGGAGGCGAGGCTTTCCAGGCTGGCGTTCGGACCGCGCTTCTCGTCCATCAGGCGGCAGATATGCACCGTGTCGACGGGCCAGTTGCGGGCGTTGAGTTCGGCCAGGACCGCGCGGGCACTGGCCAGATCGGCGGGCGTGTCGACCGACAGGTCGATCTCCGGACGATGAAGGTTTTCCGGGAAGGTGACGGTGTGAATGCGGTAGGCCTCGCGGTTTTCCCGGATGCGAAGGGTGACGTGTTCGCGGTCGCGGTCGGTGGTCGCCGGATCGTCGGCGATCTGGCGCAGCACGGCGGTCTCGACCACTTCGGCGCGCAGCCCTTTGGGCAGATGCCCGTCGGCCGGGCGGGTATATTCCGCGCCGTGGGCGCGATGCGCGGCGACACAGGCCTCGATCACCGCCGGATCGCGGAACGGGCTGTCGGAGGTAATGCGCACCAGCGTGGTGGCCAGCGTGGCGTCGGCGACGGTGAGAAAGCGGCTGAGCACATCATGCTCGGAGCCGCGGAAGACGCGCAGGCCTTCGGCCTCGCCCAGCGCGACCAGGGCGTCGTCATCCGGGTTTTCCGTAGTGGCGATCACCAGCTCGTCAATGCCGGGAATATGGCGCAGGCGGCGGCATTGATAGGCGAGCAGCGAGGTTGCGCCCTCGATCGGTTCGAGGACCTTGCCCGGCAGCCGGTTGGAGCCGGTGCGGGCCTGAATGACGGCGACGGTACGGGTCACGTATCACCCTCCTGGAGCGGCGGGAGCGCAATGTCCTGCCAGGTACGAACCATACGCGCGGGAGCGTAGGGCGGAAAGGTTGACGGGATATGGCCTGCCAGGTGTTCCCGGCCGGCCAGCATGCGCACGAGCAGGGCCGGCACGTTCAGCCCGGCCAGGGTCATCAGATAGCCGAAGCCCCACATGCGCGGATTGATCTCCAGCAGGAAGGCCGGTTCGCCCGGCGCCGGGCGTTTCAGCTCGACGGCGGCGAGCCCGTGCCAGGGTCCGCTGGCACGCAGCACGGCGAGGCCGGCATCGCGCAGCGCCTCGTCGACCACGGTTTCGCCCGCGACAGCGACGCCGCCCGTGGGCGGGTTGGTCTGAAGTTTTCGGTGCAGGGTGGACACGATCAGTTCGCCGCGATCCCACAGCGAGCCGATCGTGTAGACCGTGTCGGCGCCGCCGGGGATATAGGTCTGGACCACACAGGACCCGTGTTCCTCAGCGGTATCGGCCCAGATCCGGCGCAATGCGTCCATATCCTGCGGATAGGAGACGCCGCGGGCCCCGCGCGAGCAGCGCGGCTTGACCACACAGGGAAAACCGCCGGTCCAGGCGTCCAGATCGGCCGGGCCTTCCGGCTGCAGGGTGACGGGGCAGGGCAGGCCGGCTTCGGCAGCGCGTGCCAGCAGCTTGCCCTTGTCGATGCCGAATTCGAGCACGTCCGGATCGGGCACGGGCACGCGCAGACCCTCGGCTTCCCACTGGCGGGCGACGGGGGCGAGGGCGGCGGCTTCGGCCTCGGAGCCGGGAATGATCGTGTCCAGGCCCTGCAGGGCGCACAATTCGCGAACGGCGTGCAGATAGGCCTCGCGATTGCCGGCCGACGGCAGGACGCAGCGCCCGGCGCCGGGCTCGTAGAGCCCGCCGGCGAGCGGATTGATGTCGGCAGCGACGAGTTTGAGATCCGCATCGGCCTGGCGCAGCGAGCGCAGCGTGCCCAGACCCGGCGGTGCGCCGACCCCGGTGACCAGCACGCCGGTGGAGAGTTCGGACAGTTTCATGCGCGCCGCCAGTCCGGGATGTCCCGGCCGATCAGGTCTTCCAGGGCGGCGATTTCCGGCGCGAAACGGTCTTCCAGCATTGCGCGGATGGCCGGGGCCATGGGCGGCACGGTGACCTTGTCCTGCTGGATGGGCGGATAGACGCCATCGGCCGAGGTCGCGCCCGAAATGCCGCTGACCGGCGCGACGAGTTCGGCGTGCAGGGTTTCGAACGGCGTGTCCGCGCGATCGTCGCAGAGGCCCTCGAGGATCGGGATTTTCGAGGCGGGGATGCCTCCGGTATTATAGCGCTTCTCCATCGCCACCGGCACGGGATCGAGTTCCAGAAAGCGGAAGATGCGTTTCATGACGGCCTCGCCGTCGCGGTCGAGTTCGTCCTGCAGCAGGATCAGCGTGTCGAACCGGCCGGCATAATGGCGCAGGCGGCCGGCATAGCGGCCGGTCCCGGTGTAGAGCCACTGGAAGCCCCAGTTTTGCGCCACGCGCTGAGGCTCGACCTCCAGCGTCTTCGCGAAGGACAGGAATTCCGCGTCGCGGCGGACATTCTGGAGATAGTGGGAATAGGCCCGGTCGACCGGGTTGCGCAGGATGGCGATGATCTTCGTGGCGGGGCCGCAATAGCTCATCACCCGCGGTGCCGCGATGGGGGCGTAGGCGTAATAGTCCGGCGAGACGTCGCCGATGCGCGCCGCGCCGTCATAGTCCGCGAACAGGGCCTGGTAGGCCTCGACCGTCGGCGCGGTGTCGAAATGATAGAAGCCGGGCCAGTAGACCGAACCGTCGCCGACGCCGGAGAAGAAACGGCCTTCCTTGCGGACCCTGGACAGGAAGATGTCCGGGTGCTGGCTGAGATAGTGGTAGAGCGAGGTCGTGCCGGATTTCGGCGCGCCGATCACCAGGAAGTTCGGCCACACCTCGCGGGGCTTGTCGGTCTGATTATCGCTCGGGTCGGTCACGCGGGGCTCTTCGATGGGCTTGGTCAGGACGGTCGGATCAGGGGTGGAACCGGGCACGGGAGCGCCCGTCGGATCTTGAGAAACTACTGCATCGCCGCACCGGCCGGCAGGACGCGTTCGATCAGCTGGCGTGCCACGCGCTCGGCCCCCCGTCCGTCGACGAGCGCCTGACCGGCGCGTGCCATGGCGCCGCGGCGCTCCGCATCGGGGATCAGGGCCTCCAGCGCCGCCGACAGGCGTTCGTCGAAAGCCTCGCCCGGCGCGATGGTGAGACCCAGGCCCAGCGGTTCGACCTGGCCTGCGCGCTCTGCCTGGTTGCCGGCAATGGGCACGCAGATCACCGGCAGGCCGGTGGCGGCCGCCTCGTGCAGCGTGGTGCCGCCGGCAAGAATGCCAATATCGGCCTTCTCCAGCGCCGGCCGCAGACGCGGCGGCATGCCGGGCCGCGCGGCAGGGCGGCGGATTTCCACCTGCAGGCCGTGCGCGATCGACAGGCGGTCGAGCACGTGTTCGATCGTGCCGAGAAGCGGCGTGTCGGTGCCGCCCAGGCTGACCAGGACGCGCCGCGCCTGCGGCGCGATCTCGCGCGGCGGCAGGCCGGCATAATCGGGATGCAGCAGCAGGACTTCGGGACCGTCGAGCACGGGGATGGCCGGCCCGGAGGCGCTTGCGACCAGGGTCTGGCGGATCAGGAGGTCGGGCGTGGCGCCATCGGTGCGGCCGCCGACCAGAACGGTCAGGATGCCGGATGCCCGCACGGCCGCGACGAGGGCGGCATCGACCTGCTGCCAGTCGCCGACGAGCAGCGCGGTGCCCGCGCTGGCGAGATAGCCGGTCAGGCTGGCCCCGGTCTCATCGCCGTCCAGGCAGCGGATATCGGCGACGGCGTCGAGCCCGGCCGGCAGGTATTCCGGTGTGGCGGTGATGAAGAGCGGGCGCTGGCCCAGTGCGTTGAAGGCCCCGGCCAGCGCGCTGCAGCGCATGACATGACCCAGGCCGATCTCCCCGCCGCCATCGGCGCGAATTGCGGTGCGGCCTGGGAGGGACGGGTTCATCAGCGGGCTCCTGCCTCTTCGGCAAGGGCCTGTTCGACCTTGCGCATGGTGTTGTCCCAGTCCTGGAAGCCGGTGCCGAAGAAGGAGCGGCTTTGCGGATACCAGTGCTGCTGGCCGGTGCCGAGCAGGGTCCAGGCGCTGGAGCGGGCATGGACGAACCACACCTTGCCGCCGCAAGCGGCGGCGAGGTTCGAGGTGGCGTTCATCGGTGCGATCACCAGATCGCAGACGCTGGACAGGGCGGCGACCTTGTCGAGGTCCATCTTCAGATCGATATCGCGCGGCTGGTGGATGGTGATGCCGAAGCGCTTGCCGGCCAGTTCGAGCTCGTCCTCGACCTCGCCGTATTGCAGGTTGACGAACTGCACGCCCGGCACCCGCAGCACGCCTTCCCAGGCATCGAAGGCCGAGAAGAAGCGCGAGCGGCGCGGATCCATTTTCAGCGACTTCCAGAGAATGCCGACCTTGAGGCCCTCGCCGAAACTGTCGAGCTGTTTGCGGAAGGCAGCCTGGTCGGCCGGATCGGCCTTCAGGAAGCCGGGCTCGGACGGGAAATCCTCGATACGGTTGCGGAAGGCGCGCAGAGGCGTCGCCATCGGCGTCCAGAAATCGGCACCGTCGCCGATCTTCGGGACGGCCCGCACTTCGCGGCCCTCGACGGTGGCCGACATGTGGTGACCGACGACGGCCTGCGGGAAGGAGCGTTTGACGATCGGCATCAGGCGGTATTCGCAGGCGATGCGCAGCTCGCCATCCGGGCCGATGGCCTCGATCAGGTCCTTCACCGTGTTCATGAACAGGACTTCGTCGCCCAGACCCTGTTCGCCCACCAGGACGAGGGTCTTGCCGCGGATCTGCGCCGGGTCGACGCCGTCCCACATGGGCGCGTCGATGGTGAAGAGTGTCGCCTGGGCACGGTTCGGGTCGAGACGGGCGGCATTGGCGGCCCAGCCTTCCTCCAGCCTGCCGCAGGCCAAGAGCACCATGGAGCGGGAGTGGCGCATCGAGGCCTCTTCCATCTCGTCGGCCGGATCCTTCAGCGCCATCTCGTAGTGCGGCAGGGATTTTTCCGGCTCGCCCAGCAGCTCGTAGACGTTCGCCATATTGTTGTGGGAGCGGCCATAGCCCGGGTTCAGGCGCAGCGCTTCTTCATAGAAGGTGATGGACTCGAGCGGCCGTCCGGCATCGTTGAGCACTGTGCCCATCGAGTTCCACAGCTCGTAATTCTCCTGGTGCGCATAGATCGCGGTGCGCAGGAGTTCGATGGCTTCCTCGAACTTGCCCTGGTCGCGCAGCACGCCGGCCAGGTTGATGATCGCGTTGGGATTGCCCGGCGCGAGCTGGCATTCGAGGCGGTAGAATTTCTCGGCGGCCGGCAGCATGTCCAGCTTCCAGGCGACCAGGCCGAGCTTCTGGTAGATTTCCGCATCCTGGGGGTCGATCTTCCAGGCGGCCTCGAAGAAATCGAGCGAGCGCGACAGGCGGCCCAGCCGGTAGAGCATCAGACCCATGACGTGATTGGTCAGGGCGAGGTCGGGCGCGAGCGTGACCGCCTTGTAGGCGATACGCGCCGCTTCGGAATGCTGGTTCTCGGCGGAGAGTTTCAGGGCCCGCTTCGCCTGGGCGACGACCTTCTGATAGTCGCGGCGGCGGCTCGCCGGGATGCGCAGGGCGGTCTTGTCGAGCTGCAGGGACGTGGCGTCCAGCGGGACGGCATCGCGGGCCTCGTTCTTCTCGACTTCGGCGTCTGCGGCGAGTTCCGCATCCAGATCCAGCGCGGGCGCGTGGGTCATGATCAACAAACCTGTCCTTGTTTTCCTCGCATCAGGGCCGGGATTCGCTTTAAGAAGTTGCTAACGATGCCGGCGCGGCAGGCTTTGAGGGCGGAAACGATTTCTTCACCCGGACTTGCCAACCTGCCGCCAGATCGGCTGTGACCGCCGTCCTGCGCAACGGAGTTTGCTCATGCCCCTGAAGATCTCGCTCAAACCCGGCGAGAAGTTTGTCCTCAACGGGGCCGTCATCGAAAACGGTGACCGGCGTGCCAATCTGGTGCTCAAGAACAAGGCCGCCGTCCTGCGCGAAAAGGACATCCTCCAGGAAGGCGACGTCACCACGCCGGTCCGCCGCATCTATTTCCCCATCATGATGATGTACCTGTCCGACAGGAAGGATGACTCCCTTTATGACGAGTTCGTGCTGCGCATGAACGAGTTCATGGGCGTCGTGTCGGATCCGGGCGTGCTGTCGATCTGTGTATCGGTCAGCCGCGATGTCATGGCGGGCGAGCACTACAAGGCCCTGATGGGCTGCCGCAAACTGATGACCTACGAAGCCGAGAGACTGGCCTGATGTCACTTCAAGCTTACCAGCAGGCGAGCCAGCGCAGCGAGGACCCGCGGGCGACCGAATACCGGTTGTTCGCCCAGGTCACGCGGGCGCTGATGGCGTCCAAGTCGCTTCCCAAGGAAGACGTGAAGGGCCGGGCCGAGGCGCTCGACTGGAACCGACGCGTCTGGAGCAATCTGGCGATCGACTGCGCCAGCCAGGACAACAAGCTGCCGGAGAGCCTGCGCGCCGCGATCATCTCGCTCTCCATCTTCGTGTCCAAGCATGCCAGCGTGGCGCTGCGCAGTCCGGACGCGGTCGACGACCTGGTCGATATCAATCGCACCGTGATGCAGGGGCTGATGCCCCAGGCCAATGCCGGCGCCGAGGGCCAGGCCGTCGGGTAGGAATTGCCGCCCCGGCAAAAAACGACAGGCAGGAAAGGGCGTCTCCGGTGAGGAGGTGCCCTTTTTCTTTTTCAACCCACTGAAATTTCGAGGTGATTTGTCAGGCCTGCGCGGCACGCCGCTTGCGAAGCCGTGCGCAGGACAAAACGTCCACGGCCGAAAAATTCGGTTTGGATACTTCCAGAATGGAGGACTGACAAAATGGCACTTTCTGTCAACACCAACGCTGGGGCCATGGTGGCCCTGCAGAACCTGAACAAGACGAACTCGGAATTGGGAATGGTCCAGAACCGTATCAATACCGGCCTCGAGGTCTCGAGCGCGAAGGACAATGGCGGCATCTACGCCATCGCCCAGCGTATGCGCTCGCAGGTCGCCGGCTATGGTGCGGTGAGCAACTCGCTCGACCTGGCGATTTCCGTGACCGATGTGGGCCTGGCTGCCGGTGAGGCGATTTCGGACCTGCTCGTCGAAATGAAGGAAAAGGCTCTTGCTGCAGCCGATGCGTCGCTCGACTCGGCCTCGCGCACAGCCCTGAATGAAGATTTCAAGGCCCTGCGGGACCAGATCACGACCATCACCAGCAATGCCGAGTTCAACGGTACGAACCTGATCAACGGGTCCGTCACCTCGATCTCCGCTCTGGCCAATGCCGATGGCTCCAACACCATCACGGTCTCCGATGCGAACCTTACGCTCGGCGGCGGTATCGTGACGGTGGCGGCCACGGCCTCCTTCGCTTCGGCTGGCGACGCGTCCACGATGGTGACCACCATCGAGACCTCGCTCGACAACCTGAATGCCTCGCTGGCGAAACTCGGTACGGCGTCCAAGTCGCTGGAGGTCCACAAGACCTTCACGTCCAAGCTGTCCGACTCGCTGGAAAAGGGCATTGGCAATCTGGTCGATGCGGACCTGGCGAAGGAAAGCGCCCGGCTCCAGTCGCTGCAGGTCAAGCAGCAGCTGGGTGTCCAGGCGCTCTCGATCGCCAATCAGGCCCCGCAGACCATTCTGTCGTTCTTCGGCTAAGTTCGCCCGTCGGGACCGCCTTCTGGCGGTCCCGACTTTTTTTCTGCATCGCCGGCGCTGGCGCATTCGCGTGCCCGAATTCCGGAATTAACTCATTTTTAAGCATAAATTCTTGCCGATCGGCAAAATTTGCCGGTCATTTTTGCCGGTTTGCCCGGCAGATTTTTCCCGGTGAATGGTTACCGCGGCAGGCCTTGCCGGGTGAAAAGCGCCAGCCGAATCAGGGGCGGCCGCATTAACCAGATATAGCAAGGGAAAACTGGCCCCGGCCTTGCTCTCTACGTTGATGGGTCAGAAGACCTGGCGAGCAAAACGCTCGTTACATCACTAGAATGGAGAGGGCCAAGAAATGGCTACCATCAATACCAATGCCGGCGCCATGGTTGCGCTGCAGAACCTGAACCAGACCAACCGTGACCTGGAAACTGTCCAGAGCCGCATCAACACCGGTCTGGCGATTTCCTCCGCCAAGGACAATGGCGGTATCTACGCGATCGCCCAGAAAATGCGTTCGGACGTTGCCGGCTACGGCGCTGTCCGCAACTCGCTGGACCTCGCGCAGTCGACGACTGACGTGGCCCTCGCCGCCGGTGAAGCCATCTCCGACCTGCTGGTCGAGATGAAGGAAAAGGCCCTGGCCGCTTCCGACACCTCGCTCGACACGGCTTCGCGCACCGCCCTGAACGAAGACTTCAAGGCGCTCCGCGACCAGATCTCCACGATCACGTCGAACGCCGAATTCAACGGCACGAACCTGATCAACGGTACCGTGACCTCGATCTCGGCCCTGGCCAATGCTGACGGCTCCAACACGATCACCATCTCCGACGCGAACCTGACGCTCGGCGGCGGTACCGTGACGGTCGCCGCGACGGCGTCCTTCTCGTCTGCAGGCGATGCGGCGACGATGGTCACCACGATCGAAACTTCGCTGGACAACCTGAACGCTTCGCTGGCCAAGCTCGGCACGGCGTCGAAGTCTCTGGAAGTTCACAAGGGTTTCGTCGGCAAGCTGTCTGACGCCCTGGAAAAGGGTATCGGCAACCTGGTCGACGCGGACCTGGCCAAAGAAAGTGCCCGTCTTCAGTCGCTGCAGGTCAAGCAGCAGCTGGGTGTGCAGGCGCTCTCGATCGCCAACTCGGCACCCAGCACGATCCTGGGCTACTTCCGTTAATCGCGGGAACTGGGATGGCGGAGCCTCGCTCCGCCATCCACGTCCGCGGTTGACGTGAGGGATTAGGAGGCGTCGGCGCCTCCGCGTCGACGATTAGGACAATGGCAGAAACGGGGTTCAATCCAAGAACTGTTCCGGTGTCCGGCTACACCGAAAACAGGGACTTCAGCATCGACCGTCCACGTGAAGGCGTGCGGCGGGTCGAACCGCTTGAGCAAGCCGACAAGCCGGCCGAGGCCGATATCGGCCAGGAACAGCGCGCCGAGGAGATCGCGCGCATGGTGGAATCGGCGCTGAGCAATTCGCGCCTGAAAATCCTCCAGGATGAAGCCGATGGCGAGTATATCTATCTGATGGTCGACCAGGACACCGGAGAGACCGTCCGCCGCTGGCCGCCGGAAAAGCATGGCGACCTTCTCGAATACCTCCGCACCCGCCAGGCCGGTCTGATCGACCGTCTCGCCTGAGCCTGAACGGCAGGTCGGCGACCCGGCAAAAACTGACCGGTCCGGCCGACCTTGCTGGGCAAATTCCGCAAATCGAAAAACACTCACCGGCAGGCCTTTTTGTAACCTGCTGATTTTTATTGTCTTGCCGGTTTAACCATAACCGGCACGGCATTTGCGCTTGTGTGTTCGAACCGCCGCTGAAGGTGGCGAATTGGATACGCGGGAGAATGTCGCATGACGATGAGCGTCCACACCAATACCGGGGCCATGATCGCCCTGCAGAACCTGAACAAGACCTCCTACGAGATGCAGGACGTCCAGAACCGCATCAATACGGGTCTGAAGATTTCGGGTGCCAAGGACAATTCGGCGATCTACGCCGTGGCCCAGGGTATGCGCTCGGATATCGGCGCACTGGATGCAGTCAAGAACGGTCTCGACCGGGCGTCCACCATCGGTGACGTCGCCCTGGCGGCCGGCGAGTCGATCTCGGACCTGCTGGTCGAGATGCGCGAAAAGGCGACGGCGGCGATGGACCCCTCGCTCGATGCCTTCTCCCGCCAGGCTTATGACTCTGACTTCAAGGCCCTGCTCGACCAGGTCCAGGTGATCATCCAGAACGCCGAGTTCGACGGCGCCAACATCCTCAACGGTTCGATTACCGGCGGCATCGAATTCCTCGCCGACGCCGACGCAGCCCGCACGGTTACGCTGAAATCCCAGGATCTGAGCGTTGGCGGCACGATCATCACGCTCGCCGCGACGGCCAGCCTGACCTCGGTGACCCTGGCCACGGCCGCGGTGACCGCGATCAAGACCAGCCTGGAAAACGTCAACCAGGCGCTCGCCAATCTCGGCTCGGACGTCAAGAAGCTGGAAGCCCATTCCGGCTTCGTCGACAAGCTGCGCGACAGCCTGACCGAGGGCGTCGGCAATCTCGTCGATGCGGATCTCGCCCGGGAAAGCGCGCGGCTGCAGGCCTTGCAGGTGAAACAGCAACTGGGTGTGCAGGCGCTGTCGATCGCCAACTCCCAGCCGCAGACCATTCTCAGCCTCTTCCAGGGCTAACCCGCTCTGGCAACACTCTCCACCACCACGGCGCGGCCTCCGGATTTCCGGGGGCCGTTTCCGTTCGGGCGACTCATTTCATGATCGCGGCTTCAAGGAGGCCCGCCGATGTCCGCAACCTTCCTGCCCTATGGCCGCCAGGCCATTGACGAAAGCGATATCGAGGCCGTTGCGGAGGTGCTGCGCGGCGACTGGCTGACAACGGGTCCGGCCGTCGATGCCTTCGACGCAGCCTTTGCCGAAGCCGTCGGTGCGCGGCATTCGGTGTCCTGCTCGAACGGTACGGCGGCGCTGCATCTGGCGCTGGCGGCGCTGGGTGTGAAAGAGGGCGATACCTGCGTGGTGCCGGCCATCACCTTCATGGCGACGGCCAATGCCGCGCGCTATTGCGGTGCGGAAGTGGCCTTCGCCGATGTCGATCCGGATACGGGGTTGATGACGCCGGAAACGCTCGATGCGGCGCTGGCGCGGGCCGAGGGCACGGCCCGGGTGGTGCTGCCGGTGCATCTGGCCGGCCAGTGCGGCGCGCTGGACGAGCTGGCCCATGCGGCGACGCTGGCCGGTGCGGTTCTGGTCGAGGATGCCAGCCACGCGGCGGGCTCCTTCTACCGGGGCGAACCGGTGGGCAATGGCCGCTATTCGGCCGCGGCCACCTTCTCCTTCCACCCGGTCAAGACGATCGCGGCCGGCGAGGGCGGGGCGGTGACGACAAATGACGATGCGGTCGCCGCACGGCTTCGTCTTCTGCGCAGCCATGGCATCGAGCGCGATCCGGCCCGGCATCGCCGGCAGGAGGGCGAGCCCTGGTGGCACGAAATGCACGCACTGGGCTGGAATTACCGGCTGAGCGACATCCATGCGGCGCTGGCGCATTCCCAGCTGAAACGCCTGCCGGCCTTCATCGAACGGCGCCAGGCGCTGGCGCGGGCCTATGACACGGCGCTGCAGGACCTGCCGGATACGGTGCGCCCGCTGGCGCGCACGCGCGCCTGCAATCCCTGTCTCCATCTTTATCCGGTGCGGATCGATTTCGAGGCGGCCGGGCGCTCGCGCAGCGCCGTGATGGACCGGCTGCGGGCACACGGTATCGGTACCCAGGTGCACTACATCCCGGTCAACGAGCAGCCCTATTACCAGGACCGCTATGGCCGGCAGGACCTGCCCGGCGCGCGCCGTTATTACGAGCGCACGCTGTCGCTGCCGCTGTTCGTGGGCATGGCGGACGACGACCCGCAACGGGTCGTGGACCGGCTGGCGCAGGTGCTGGGGCTCTAGAACAGGATTCTTTCCTGCGGAACCTGATCGCGCTTCACTTGAGCGGTCGCGTGATCGAACCGGTGAACCGGGTTCCACTTCACCTGATCACGCTCGACTTGAGCGGTCGCGTGATCGAACCGGTGAACCGGTTCCCACTTCACCTGATCGCGCTTCAGGCGGCTTCGGCCTGTCCGATCAGGCGGCGCAGGGCCTTGCCGTCCAGCTGCTCCGGATTGGTGTTCGAGGCATAGCTGAACCCGTCGGGCACGAGATGCGCACCGGTGGCCAGATAGCGGGCCATCAGCTTGGCGCTGTGCGCGGGCAGGATGGCATAGCGGTCTTCCAGCTCCACCGTGGTGCGCGAGTCGTCCTCGGGGATCATGATCTCGTGCAGCTTCTCGCCCGGGCGGATGCCGATGATGCGATGGGGCAGGTCCGGCGCCATGGCGCGGGCCAGGTCGGCCGTGCTCATCGAGGGGATTTTCGGCACGAAGACTTCACCGCCGCGCGCCATCGCCAGGCTGGACATGACGAAGTTCACACCCTGCTCCAGCGTGATCCAGAAACGCGTCATGCGCGGATCCGTGATCGGCAGTTCGCGGGCGCCGTCCTTCAGGAGCTTGCGGAAATAGGGAATGACCGAGCCGCGCGAGCCGACGACATTGCCGTAGCGCACGACCGAGAAGACCGGTCCGCCATCGCCGCCCATGTGCTGGGCCGCCGTGAATATTTTATCCGCGGCCAGTTTCGAGGCGCCGTAGAGATTGATCGGGTTCGCCGCCTTGTCCGTGGACAGGGCGCAGACATTCGAGACGCCGCGTTTGATCGCCGCGCGGACCACGTTTTCCGCGCCCATGACATTCGTCTTGATGCATTCGAACGGGTTGTATTCGGCGATCGGCACATGCTTCAGCGCGGCCGCGTGGATGACGATGTCGACATCGCGCATCGCCTGGTCCAGCCGTGACTCGTCGCGCACATCGCCGATGAAATAGCGCAGGAAGGGATAGTCGCCGGGCGAAAAATCCTGAGCCATTTCATACTGTTTCAGTTCGTCGCGCGAGAAGATGATCAGCTTCTTCGGCTTGAACTCGTCGCAGATCGCCGCGGTAATCTGGCGCCCGAAGGAGCCGGTCCCGCCGGTGATCAGGATGGTCTTGCCGTCCAGCGGCATGCGCGGCTCGAGGAAGCTGCGCTGGGGCAGCAGCTTCTCCAGGGGCGTCTCGGGCGCAGTCCTGTCAGACATGCATGGCCTCGCGATTCGATTTCGATGACCGACGCTGCGCCGACAGGGTTAACGGCGCGTTAGGCCCTGCCGGAGCGGCGATCCTAGCAGGTTTTCGCCTCGCGGGCCGGAAAACCGGTGTCCGGCGCCGAAAAAAGTGTTTGGGAGCAAGTTGTTTACGCTGTGTGGCAACACTTTGTTTGCGTTCTGCGGCGACACTCTGCAACCAGGATAAAAGGGTATCGGATCGTGGCGATCGTCGGGATCAACCAGTCACTGCTGACCAGCTGGTATTCGGCTCGGGTCACCACCGCCACGGTGGGCTCGTCGCCGCTTGCCCAGTCGGCTGCCGGCCGCAGCCAGGCGGGCGAGGATGTGGCTGCGCCCTGGGAGCTGGAGTCCGAAAACCTGCAGACCCTCGAGGAGATGCGGCGCCGCGTGATGGCGACGCAGGATTTCTTCCTCGATCCGGGCCGGGAATTCTCCGATGTCGATGCGCCGGACGATCACAAGACCCTGTTCTCCCTGCACCAGGGCCTCAAGCGCCTGGTCTCGCTGGCCGAGGAAGCCCGTGACAAGACCACCAATGATGCGCGCCGGATGATCCTGGAGAAAGCTTTCCAGAACGGTCTGGGCCAGCTTGACGAATACTTCCAGGACATGCGCCTGGAAGAGCTGACCCTGCTGAAGGGCGAGGAGCTGCGCAAGGTCGAGAGCGGTGTTGCCGTGTCGCGCGGTCTGTCGCAATTCAAGTCCGGCATCATCCATACAGGCGAGTTCGATGCCGAAGTGCCCGGCCTGACCGGTGACGTTCAGTTCAATATCTCGGTGAAGAAGAATGGCGTGACGACAGATGTCGCCATCAATCTCGCCGATATGGGCGGCCAGACGCGCAATCTCGACAACATCGTCGCGCACATCAATACCGAGCTGGAAGCGGCCGGCATGGTGACGCGCTTCGAGCGCACCAAGATCGGCGAGAAGAACGATATCGGCGTCATCCCCGGAAACGATCACGGCTTCCTGGTGCGCGGTGTATCGACGGAACAGATTTCCTTCTCCGCCCCGGCGGCCCAGCCTGCGCTCTATTTTGCCGGCGTGTCCGGCATCAACGAGACGGCCGGCGGCCAGATCGTCAAGCTGACGGATCTGGCCAGCGGCGACCCGTCGATCGGCTATTCCACCCGCTTCTCGGCCGACCCGACCAAGAGCGAGGTCGATATTGTCGGCGGCGAGGAGGGTGAGACCCGCACCAAGCTGGTCGACAATCCGCTCGAGATCCAGGCGACCGCTGCGGCGATTGATGGCGGTATCTTCGTGGTCGGCAAGACGACGGCTTCGACCGACGGGCAGACGCTGAAAGGCGAGCAGGACCTGGTCCTGGCCAGGTATGACTCCGCCGGCAACCGTGTCTGGAGCCGTGTGCTCGGCGCGGCCGACGATGCCGAGGGCGCCAGCGTCGCCGTCGATGCGGACGGCAATGTCGTCGTGACCGGCCAGGTGACCGGCGGTCTGGGCGACACGACCGATATCGGCGGCTCCGACAGCTTCGTGGCCAAGTATAATGCGGCCGGTGTCGAGCAATGGGTGCAGCGTTTCGGCGGCACCGGCGACGACAAGGGCACGGCCGTTGCGGTCGGCGATGACGGCACGGTCTATGTCGCCGGCAAGGCGGCCTCGGCCTTCGGCAATCAGCCGCACCAGGGCGGGGTCAGCGACGGCTATCTGCGCGCTATCGGCACCGATGGCCAGACGCTGTGGACCCGCCGTATCGGCGATGCCGGCGACGAGACGGTGTCCGCGATCGCGGTCGCCGATGACGGCAATATCCTGGTCGCCAGCAATGAAGGCGGCACGGCCGTGCTGCGCAAGTTCGATGCGTCCGACAATACGGCGCCGGCCCTGTGGGAACAGTCGCTGGGCGATCTGGACGACGGTTCGATCGGCGGTATCGCGGTCGACGGCACCAATGTCTACATCACCGGCGCGGCCGGCAGCGCCTTTGCGCCGAGCGCGCCGGTGGGCGCCCATAATGGTGGCGTTCGCGATGCCTTCGTTGTCAAGCTGACCGATGGCGCCAGTGCCAGTGTCGACTACACAACCTTTGTCGGCTCCGACTCCGATGACGGCGCGGCCGATATCGAGGTGTTCAACGGCAAGGTCTATATCGCCGGCAAGACGCTGGGCGGGATCAATGGCGACACGCTGAACGGCGAGCGCGATGCCTTCGCGGCGCAGCTGGATGCGGCGACCGGCGCGCTCGACTGGTCGCACCAGATGTCCGGCCGCAACGGGCTGTCCCAGGCCACGGGCCTGGCGATCGGGGCGGGCGACGACTCGGTGCTGGACGCGCTGGGCCTGCCGTCCGGCACGCTGACCTATTCCGACACGCGCGTGGTGACCGACCGCAGCTCGGCGCGCGAGGGCGATCATTTCTACGTGTCCGTCGATGGCGGTCGCCGCAAGAAGATCAGCATCGACGGCGACGACACGATGCGATCGCTGACCTTCAAGATCAATGCGGCCCTGGTGCTCAACGGCACGGCGGACGTGCGCCGCTCCTCCGATGGCGACCAGCTGCGGATCAAGGCGGCCGAAGGCAAGACGATCGAGCTGTTCGCCGGCGCCGATGGCCGCGATCTGCTGGAATCGCTGGGCATCCAGCCGGGCGCCATCGTCAATACCGGCTCCCTGCTGGACGATGACGAAAAGACCTCCGACGCGCCGCCGCTCTTCGCGCTGGAATTGCCGGTGTCGATGTCGCTGGCTGACGAGAAATCCGCGGAATCTGCCTTCGAGGCGATCCAGGATGCCATGTCCAAGGTGCAGCGCGCCTATCGCGAGATCACCATGGATCCGGCGCTGAAGGCGCTGCTGGAAGGTCCGCAGGCGGGCAAGAAGGGCGGCACGGTTCCGGCCTATTACAGCGCCCAGCTGGCCAATTACCAGGCCGGCCTGTCACGTCTGAGCGCCGGCCCGCAGGGCGGCGGTCTCTTCCTCTAGTCCTGACCGGTCACGGTCAAAGCGGTTTCGAAAAGGTGAGGGCCAGCAGGCGCGGCGGGGTGTCCTCGTCGACCTCGGCGCCTGCCTCGATGGCCTCGTTGAGCCCGGTCAGCACCAGGCCTGCAGCCTCGGCGCCCGCCACATAATCAGACACGGAATGCACATAGGCCTCCACGAAGGCGGCTTTGCCATTGCGCTCGAACTGCGCCCGGCTGCCCCGCATCTGGCGGTCCGGATGAAGTTCGCAGATGAAGAGCAGGCCGCCGGGCTTCAGGGCGCGGCCGATCTCGGCATAGACCGGTGCGAGGTCGTCGACATGCTCCAGCACGAGATTGCCGACGACAAGGTCCGCCACCGCATCGGCGCAGGGCCAGGGGCGGGTGATGTCGTGTTCGGTAAAGCGTACATGATCGCCCAGCCCGCGGGCCCGGGCGCGTTCCAGCATGGCGGGCGACAGATCGAGGGCGAGCACCGAGGCGGCGCGTGAGGCGAGATACTCGGTATTCTTGCCGGTGCCGGCACCGAGCTCGATCACATCGGCGCCGTCGAGCGGGAGTTCGGTGGTGCGCAGGACCAGGGCATCGAGATCGCGGGTACGGTTCTCGTTGCTGTCATAGACCTTCGCCCATTCAGAATAGGCGTCGCGGGTCGGAATCGGCTCGGTCATGATCGGCTCCTTCACCGTATGACCGCTTGCCGCGATTGGCCCGGCAAGTAAAGGCCGGGCCGGGGCGCGGCGGATCTTCCGGGGTCAGGCCGTGTGGTTCACCGCCATCGCGAAGCTGCCGGTGGGGGCGGACGGGCGGTTGCCATTGGCGCCATAGCCCGAGCCGGCGTGACGCTGGCGGGCGGCCTCGTCGGCGATGGCCTTCACCACGCCTTCTGTCAGCACTTTCATGGCGTTGACCACGCGGCCGTTCTCGTCGAGCGCGGTGTGGAAGGCCTTCGTCGCCTCGCGCAGCAAGGCCTTGGCCTGCTCGGAAGCGCCGGAGAAACGGCCCGGCTCCTGGCGGGCACGGGCGACTTCGGCGCGGTAGATATTGGCCAGCTCGGACTTTTCGGTCTGCAGCTCGATCGCCTCATGGGGACGGCGGGCCTTGAACAGGCGCGTCTCTTCCTGGATCAGCGCGGTCAGGCGCTGGGTCAGCTTGAGCAGGGCCTGGGTGCGTTCCGACCCGTTTGCGGCTGCCAGTTCCGTCATGTCAATTCCCTCCTCCGGCTTCCTGATAGCGCAGGATCTCGGCCGTCAGCCGGTCGGCCAGGCCCAGCCCGCCCGATTGCGCCATCACTTTTGCGTATTCCTCGTGCAGCAGTCCCTTGAAGGCCTTTTCGCCCGGGCCGCCGCCAAACGGATTGTCCTCGCCCACGCCCGAGAACATCTGTTCGAGCATCTGGGAGAGGAAGAAGGCTTCGAACTCTTCCGCGGCCGCGCGGGCCTCGGTCTCGGTGCGCGCAGCGGCGGTGTTCGGGGCGCCCTGGGAGCGTCCCGCCGCGGCGGCATTGGCCATCTGGAGTTCGAACAGATTGTCCATTGTGCTTACAGGACCTCGATATCGGCCTGCAGGGCGCCGGCGGCCTTGATCGCCTGGAGAATGGTGATCATGTCGCGCGGGCTGACACCCATCGCGTTCAGGCCGTCGACCAGCTCGCGCAGCGAGACGCTGCCGCGGTCCAGCACGCCCAGCTGCATCGTGTCTTCCTCGGCGGTGACATTCGTGCGCGGCAGCACGACCGTCTCGCCATTCTCGGCGAAGGGTGAGGGCTGGCTGGCGACCGGTGTTTCCGAGACGGTGATGGTCAGATTGCCCTGGGCGATGGCGACGGTGGAGACGCGCACATGCTCGCCCATCACGATGGTGCCGGTATTCTCGTCGATCACGATGCGCGCCGGCAGGTCCGGCTGCACACGCAACTGCTCGACTTCGGCCAGCAGGTCGATCATGTCGCCGTCATAGCTGGCCGTGCGGTTCAGGCGCACCGTGGACGGGTTTTCCGCCCGGGCGGCACCGCGGCCGATATAGGCATTGATGGCGTCGGCCATGCGGCGCGCCGTGGTGAAATCCGGATTGCGCAGGGACAGGCGCAGGCTGTCGCGATTGGCGATTTCTGCCCACGGGTCGATCCCGGTGCCGTCGAACGGGTTTTCCACGATGCCGCCATTGGCGATCCGGCCGGAGGTCGGCACGCCGCGGGTGATCGTCGCGGCGTCGCCGCCAGCCTCGAAACCGCCCACGGTCAGCGAGCCCTGGGCGACGGCCCAGGCGCGGCCATGGCTGTCGAACAGCGGCGTGGCGATCAGCGTGCCGCCCTGCAGGCTGTCGGCATCGCCGATGGCGGAGACCGTCACATCGATGCGCGAGCCCTGGCCGGAGAAAGCCGGCAGGCTGGCGGTGACCATCACGGCGGCGACATTGCGCGTGTTCAGGTTCGCGTCGCGGGTGTTGACGTTGAAGTGTTCCAGCATCGCGTTCAGCGACTGGTTGGTGAAGGCCGAGTTGCGCAGGCTGTCGCCCGAGCCGTCGAGGCCGACGACCAGGCCGTAGCCGACCAGCGGGTTTTCGCGAACGTCTTCGACGTCCACCATGTCCTTGATGCGCGAATTGGCCAGGGCCGGGGTGGCCAGGGCGAGGGCGGCGATCAGGGCGGTCAAGATGCGCATTTTGCGGTCTCCGGAACGGGTTCGCACACGTCCTTGCGAAGACCGTGCCAGTCTGGCAAACTTGGTTAATATAATAAAACACTGAAAAATATAGGCTTTGACGCCGGGTTGGCGTCGCCGGGGGCGGAAAACCTGGCCCGTGCGGCCGATTGCCGGGCATAAATTGCCGGGCAAATCGCGTCGGTTAAGCCTCTATTAAGTGGCCCGGTTCATCCATTAACGCATCGCAGAGAGGCATCGATTCTCGCCATGAAGATCCAGGGACCCAGCTCGAACTCCGCCGTTTCGGCCGGCAAGCGCAAGACCACGTCCGGCGCGTCCTCCCAGGGATTCTCGGTCGATACAGGCAGCCCGGCGGGCCGCACGGCCTCGACCGGTGCCGCGGGTGCGACCTCGGCGGTCCAGTCGGTCGATGCGATCCTCGCCCTGCAGGGCGTGGAAGACGCGACCCAGGCCAGGAAAAAGGCGACCGAGCGGGCGATGGATCTGCTCGATGTGCTCGATGAGCTGAAGCTTGCCCTGCTCGAAGGCGGCCTGCCGCGCGCCAAGCTGGTGGCCCTGATGAACCTCCTTCAGACCCGCCGCGACCAGACTCACGATGCCCGGCTGGAAGCCGCGCTGGACGAGGTCGAGACGCGTGCGGCTGTGGAACTGGCCAAGTTCTCCTGATCGTGACCGCCTCGCGCGGGCCTGAAAACTCACACTATTTCTGATGCTTTCCGGTGCGGCCGCTGAATTGCAGTGCTGCCAACAGCGCCTGCGCGTTGACTTGCGGGGATCGGCGCATATTCTCCGGCCCGCTTTCAGGGGAGCGTGGGAAACCGTATTGTGGTGAGTGGAAAGCGATGAGTGAATCCGAACGCATCGAACTGCCCAAGAACTATTTCCCGTCGGACGACGAGCCGTTCATGAATGACCGGCAGAAAGAGTATTTCCGGCGCAAGCTTATGGCCTGGAAGGAGGAGATCCTCCGCGAGAGCCGCTCGACCATCTCCAATCTCCAGGAAGACATGGGCTCGCTGCCCGATCTGGCCGACCGTGCCTCGACCGAGACCGACCGCTCCCTGGAGCTGCGGGCCCGCGATCGCCAGCGCAAGCTGATCTCCAAGATCGACAGCGCCCTGCGCCGCATCGAGGAAGACAATTACGGCTATTGCGAAGAGACCGGCGAACCGATCTCGCTCGCCCGCCTCGACGCCCGCCCCGTGGCAACCCTCAGCCTGGAAGCCCAGGAGCGCCACGAGCGCAAGGAACGCGTCCACCGCGACGAGTAGGATTCCTCGCGGACGCGTATCTGCAGGCTTCTGTTTTCCTTTTTGCATCGCTTTCCCCGGCCTTGTGCCGGGGGCTGGTGGAGTGTGCGTCTGAACCGCCGCCAGGCCCCGGAATAAATCCGGGGAAAGTGCGACTATTCATTCCAACTTCTCAATTTCTCCCGGACGGAGGCCTGCGCAGGCAGGCTGCTGATCCGGGATCTGCCGAGGGTCATTTCAAGCGATGAGTTTCCGGCAGGTCCCGGCACTCCGCCCGGCTCAAGGCCGGGCTTCCGGCCGGGAGAAATGCGGGGTGGTGTTTGGGGGGTGTAGCGGTTTCCGCGGGCGCCTTCTCCCCGCGAGGGGAGAAGGGCGTATCTTCTCGCACAAAAAAATAGGCCGCCGCGAGTGAACGCGACGGCCTCAGTGGAACCCGATGGTGGCGGGGTCTTTGGTCCTAGAACGGCATCAGGAGGTCGTAGATCTCCTGGCCGTAGCGGGGGCGCTGGACGTCGGTGAGATGTCCGCGGCCGCCATAGGAAATACGGGCTTCGGCGATCTGGGTGTGGGCGATCGTATTGTCCGAAGCGATGTCCTGCGGGCGCGCGATGCCGGTGATCAGCAGTTCGCGCACTTCATTGTTCACACGCACTTCCTGACGGCCGGCGATCACCAGATTGCCGTTCGGCAGAACCGAGGTGACCAGGGCGGCCACGGTCAGGGAGATGCTTTCCGTCCGGTTGACCGAGCCGGCGCCCTGCGTCGAGGAGGACGAACCGAGGCTGGCGAGCGAGGACGGGTCGATATTGTCGTTGAAGAAGCCGGTCAGGTCGGCGCCGAAGAATTGCGTCAGGTCGGCATCTTCCGCCGAGGAGCGCGTCCGGTTGGTCGAGTTCTGCAGCTGGGCGCGGTCGGAAATGTCGATATTGACCGTGACGATGTCCCCGACGCGGGCGGCGCGCGGATCGCCGAAGAAAGTCGGCGAGTTGGCGTTCCACAGCGAGTTGGTCTGCGAGGTGTGCTGACGCGGCGTCGCATAGACCGGCGGCATCGGGATCTGCTGCGGACCGGCGCCGGCGAGGACGGCCGGGTTCTCGATCGGTGTCATGGGCGGCGTCTGGCCGACATAGGACAGGCGGTCGGTGGCTGCACAGGCCTGCAGGGTGGCCGCGCCGATGATGAGGATTGCGATTTTGCGGATCATGGGGGTTCTCCCTGGATATCAGAAGCTGGCAGCCGGCGAGGCACCGACGCGGGCCCGGCCCGGCCCGTCGACGAGGGCCTCCACCGTGCGGCTGGATTGCAGATTGACGAAGCGGGCCACCTCGCCGTCGGCAGCGTTTTCCATGGCGCGGGCGCGCACGGAGAGCTGGATGCCCGGGGCTTCGAAGACGAGGGTGACGAGTTCACCGCGTTCGATCATCAGCGGACGCTGCAGATCATAGCCGCGCAGCGGCTCGCCCGGGCGCAGGGCACGGCGGGTTTCCAGGCCGATGATGGAGTCCGGATCCAGCAGCGAGTCCGGACGCAGGCGGTCCGAACGCAGCGACACCCATTCGATATCGGCGTCGGAGATCTCGGTACCGGCCGGAATGGCGCGGGCCAGGACCGGAACGTCGACCGTGACGTAGGCGCGGCCGGTGATGCGCACCGGCTGGGCACCGTCATAGGGCGTGATGTCGGCGACGAGCATGCCCGAGCGCGGGTCGAAATTCAGGGATTCGATCTGCAGACCGCCGGTCGCATCGACCGGGGCGTGCAGCGCCATCGCGGTGTTCGACAGGCGCACTTCGTGGACGCGGCCTTCTTCGGCGAACAGCTCGCCTTCCAGAAGATCGGTCAGCGTGGCGGCGTCGATCACCTGGCTGTCGCGGGCCACCGTGATGCGGCGGACGCTGGCGGCATTGGCCCAGTCCAGACCGTTGTCGGCGGCGATGCGGCGGACATATTCCACCGTCAGCGAGGTGCGGCCGCCCGGTTCCGGGGCGCGGGCGACCACGACGCCGGCGGCTTCGCCCTCGACCGTGAACAGGTCGCCGAGCGTGATGTGTGCGCCATCGACCAGGAGGGTTTCGCGCAGCACCACCGCGTCGCTGGCCAGGGCCTGCGGCGCAATCAGCGCCGAGGCGGCCAGGCAGGTGAGGGCGAGGAGAGACGTGCGGGTCATCTATTCGCTCCGTTAGCGCAGGTTCGAGGAAGCAGCGAGCATCTCGTCGGATGCCGTGATGACGCGGGCATTCATCTCGTAGGCGCGCTGCGCCTGGATCAGGGCGGTGATCTCGGCGACCGAGTTGACGTTGGAGCCTTCCACGAAGCCCTGGCGGATGATGCCGTAGCCCGGCGAGCCCGGCGTGCCGACAGAGGCGGTGCCGGAAGCGGCGCTCTCCAGATAGAGATTGTCGCCCGTGGCCTCGAGGCCGGCCTCGTTGAAGAAGGTCACCAGTTCCAGCTGGCCCACGGTGGACGGTTCGGTCTGGCCGTCGATGAGCGCCTGGACCTGGCCCTGGGCGTTGATCGAGACTTCGCGGGCGCCCTGCGGGATGGCGATACCCGGTGCGACAGTATAGCCGTCGGAGGTGACGATCTCGCCTTCCGGGCTCAGGGCAAAATTGCCGGCGCGGGTATAGGCGTCGGAACCGTCAGGCAGCTGGACGCGGAAATAGCCGCGGCCCGAGATCGCCAGGTCGTAGGTATTGCCGGTGTTCGACAGCGGACCCTGTTCGGTGATCCGGTAGATGGAGTCGGCCTGCACGCCGAGACCGACCTGGACGCCTGTCGGCACGATGGTGCCGGCATCGGAGGAGTTCATCCCCATGGCCTGGACGTTCTGGTAGAGCAGGTCCTGGAACTGGGCACGCTGGCGCTGGAAGGCCGTCGTGTTCATGTTGGCCAGATTGTTCGAGATCACTTCGACATTCAGCTGCTGGGCCTGCATGCCGGTGGCGGCGGTGGTGAGGGAGCGCATGGTTCAACTCCTCCTTAAGAGACGCGGCCGAGGCGCTCGATGGCGCGCTTGTTCAGATCTTCGGCATCGTTCAGGAATTTGGACACGGACTGGTAGGTCCGCATGATGCTCATCATGTCGGTCAGTTCGGTGATCGACTCGACATTGGAGCGCTCGACATAGCCCTGGCGCACGACCGGATCGAAGGCCGGCTGGGGCTGGTTTTCCGGATCGTCGGCATTGGCGACCGTGTAGCGGCCATTGCCTTCCTTGGTCATCAGCGAGCGGTTGGGCACTTCGAACACGCCGATGCGGCCGACGGCCTGGCCGTCCTGCATGATCACGCCGCCGTCGACGATGACGGTCTCGGTCGCGTTGGGATCGAGCAGGATCGGGGCGCGGGTATCGGCGTCGAGCACCGGGGCACCGTCGGTGGCGACCAGCTGGCCGTCGGCATCGGTGCGGAAGCGGCCGTCACGGGTATATTGCTCGGTGCCGTTGAAATCGACGGCGAAGAAGCCTTCGCCCTCGATCGCCACGTCGAACTGGCGGCCGGTGAAGTCCAGCGCGCCCTGGCTGAAGTCGCGGCCCATGCCCCAGTTCGTCACGTACTGAAGCTCTGACGGTCCGTCGGCGTGTTCGGCGGTGCGGGCGGGCTGGTTTTCGAGAAGCAGCGACTCGACCTTGAAGCCGGCCGTGTTCGCGTTCGCGATGTTGTTGGCGATGACGTCCATGTCCCGGCGAAGGGTCATCTGGCGCGTCAGGCCGATCATGATTGCGTTGTCCATCGGGCGGTTTCCTTTCTGGATACCTGGTGTTCGCCGTCGTGTCGCAGCGATTGCCCGACAAGGTGCACGCAGCGTGCCAAGGTTAATTTTGTTGGTTATCAGCCACTTGGCCGGACCGCCTTGGGGGGCAGGCCTGCCGGGTCCGGCAATCCTGTCCGGGCGGGTGGGAAGAAGTTGCCGGGGCGGGGGGAGCACTACGAAACGTTAACCGCAGTGACCGTTAATAGCGTCAGGACGATTCCCCCGTTTGGAGCCCGCAATGGCCGACGAAGAAACCGAAACCGAAGACGGCGCCGAAGGCGAAGAGAAGGCCAAGAAAAGCCCGCTAAAGCTCATTCTTTTCATTGGCTTGCCTGTGCTGATCCTGCTGCTCGCGGGTGTCGGCGGCTTTCTTCTGTTCTCCGGTGGCGGCGACGATGCGGCCGAGCAAGCCGATTCGTTGCACGGCGAATCAGGTGGCGACGGGCATGGCGGCGATACGCATGCCGCCGCCGAACAGCATGCCGAACCGCATTATTTCGACCTGCGCGAGGGCGATGGCGAGGTGGAGACGATCACCACCAACATCCGGTCGTCGGATGGCCGGCCGGTGCTGGTGCAGCTGAAACTGTCCTTCGAGTCCACGAATCCGGAGATGGAGAGCATTCTTCAGTCCCATGTGGACCCGATCATGGACCAGTTCATCATGTTCCTGCGCGAGTTGCGCGAGGACGATCTCTACGGGTCGGCGGGCATGCACCGCGTGCGGCTGGAATTGCTGCGCCGGGTGAATCTGGCGATCGAGCCGGCCCAGGTGGATGCCGTGCTCATCCAGGAATTCCTGATTGTCGACTAACGCTTAACTGGACGGATACCGATGTCTGACGACTTGGATCAAGACGCGCTGGCCGCCGAATGGGAGGCAATGGCCGAGGACGGTGACGACCTCGACCTGGCGTCCGAATGGGAGGCGATGGTCGGCGGCGGCGACGATGACGACAACGATCTGCCGACCGTTGGCGGCGGACCCGAGCGCATCCTCAACCAGGACGAGATCGACAGCCTGCTCGGCTTCTCGCTGACCGATGACGATGCGGCCGACAAGTCCGGCATCCGCGCGATCATCAATTCGGCGCTTGTAAGTTATGAGCGCCTGCCGATGCTGGAGATTGTCTTCGACCGCCTGGTGCGGCTGATGACGACCAGCCTGCGCAATTTCACCTCGGACAATGTCGAGGTGTCGCTGGACAATATTTCATCCATCCGCTTCGGCGACTACCTCAACTCGATCCCGCTGCCGGCGATCCTGGCCGTGTTCCGCGCCCAGCAGCTGGACAATTACGGTCTGCTGACGGTCGACTCCAACCTGATCTACTCGATCGTGGACGTACTGCTCGGCGGCCGCCGGGGCACCTCGGCCATGCGCATCGAGGGCCGTCCCTACACCACGATCGAGCGCATGCTGGTGCAGCGCATGATCGAGGTTGTGCTGGGCGATGCCAAACAGGCTTTCCAGCCGCTCACCGAGGTGGATTTCGATCTGGAGCGTGTGGAGACCAATCCGCGCTTTGCCGCGATTGCCCGTCCGGCCAACGCCGCCATCCTCGTCAAGCTGCGCATCGACATGGAAGATCGCGGCGGCCGCATCGAATTGCTGCTGCCCTATGCTACGCTGGAACCGATCCGGAAGATGCTGCTGCAGCAGTTCATGGGCGAGAAGTTCGGCCGCGACAATATCTGGGAAGGCCACCTGGCCACCGAGCTGTGGTCGACGAATATGGAAGTCCAGGCCGTTCTGGACGAACAGCGCCTGCCGCTCGGCAAGGTTGCCGATCTCAAGGTCGGCGACACGCTTTTCCTCGACGCCACCCCGAACAGCGAGGTGGAGTTGCGCTGCGGCCAGGTGCCGCTCACCCGCGGCCGTATGGGCCGTATCGGACACAGTGTTGCCCTGCGCCTGAGCGGACCGCTCTCGCCGGGGGCCAAGAAAGCGATGATGAGGTTCGCATGACGCTCGCAGCTCTGGTTTTCGAAGGCCTGGTGGCCGCGCTTCTCGTCGTTGCCGTCGTGATGTGCTGGCGTGTCGACCGCCGCCTGAATGCCCTGAAGAAGGGGCAGGACGGTGTGCAGGCGTCTGTGATCGCCCTGAATGAGGCAACTGACCGAGCCCGGGCCAGCCTGGCTGCCCTCGAGCGCGCCACCAGCCAGTCCGGCGATGTGCTCGAGACCCGCGTCGCCGAGGCCCGCAAGCTGGCCGACGAGCTGCGGCTGATCACCGGCGAGGCCGATCGCCGGGCGGACAGCCTGTCGTCGCGGCGGGCGCCGGCTCCGGGCCGCCGCCGCGCCAGCGAGATTTTTCCCGAAGGCGCCGGCTCGCGCGTCATCAACGATCTGAAGGATGTGAGATAGGTCATGCGCGAACCGGTTCGTCTGCTCGCCGTTCTCGCCGTCCTGATGGGCGGCCTGTTCGGTCTGAAAGCCCTGTCGGTCGCCAATGGCGCCGCCGACTGGTGGGAAGCCCATGCCGCCACCCTGATCGCCGAAGAGACGGCGCCGCAGGAAAGCGGTGACGGCCATGACGCGCCTGCCGATGCGGAGGCCGCACATGATGCCGAAGAGGGCGAGCATGCGGCGGAGACGCCGGCCGCATCGCCTGTTCCGGACACGGCGTTCGAGCCGGCCGGTGACGTGTCTGCCGCCTTCGCCGAACGCATTGCCAGCGGCATGCGCACGGCCGAGGAAGACCGCGTCTTCTATCGCCTGCGCGAACGCTCTGCCGAACTGGATCGCCGCGAACAGGAACTGGAAACCCGCGAAGCCCTGATGCTGGCCATGGAACAGCGCGTCGACGGCAAGATCGAGGAGCTCAACACGCTGCGCACGCAGATCATGGAGCTCACCGACAGCCTGTCCGAACGCGAAGGTCAGGACATGCAGGTGATCGTCGACTGGTATGGCGCCATGGATCCGGGCGATGCCGCCGAGCGGATCGCCAGCCTGGATATGGAAACCCAGATCCAGATCGCCTCGCGGATGTCGCAGCGCAAATTCGGGCCGATCCTGGCCGAGATGACGCCGGACGCCGCCGCCGCCGTGACCCAGCGCATGGCGACCCGCAGCGACCTGCCCGATACCGTTGCGGAGCTGGAGGCCCGGCTTGCCGAAGGCGGCTAGACATATCGCCTCCCTGACCGGCGGGCTGACCCTCGCCTTGCTCGGTTCGACAGCCCTGGCCCAGACGGCCGGGGCGTTTGTCGTCGAGCGCACGGGTGCGGGCGCGCGCATCGTCATTGACTATGACGATGCGATCGCGAATGCGCGCCCGTCTGCCGCTGCTGATGTCGAACACACAGTCCTGATCGTCCGCCTGAGCGAACCGCTGGAGGCGGATGTCGCCGGTCTGGCCGACCAGCTTGGCAATCTGGCGGCCCGTGCGCGTCTTGACCGCGACGGTTCGACCCTGCGTATCGCCCTCAACCAGACCGCCGACGCCCATGTGTCGTCGAGCTATGACCAGGTGGCGATCGATATCGTTCCCGTCGGCGCGCCGGCGCCTGCACCCATCGTGTCGCCGCGCGAGGCGCGTGAGCGCGAAGAGGCGCGCCTGGCTGCCGAGCGCGCGGCCAATCCGCCCCCCGTGCCGCTGGTTGACGCACTGCCGGTGCAATACCGCGTCGGGCAGGCGACCGAATACACACGCATCGAGTTTCTCTGGCCTCGCGAGGTCGGTTTCGAACTCGCGCAGACCGGCAATATCGCGACCATCCGTTTTGACGCCCCGGCCGATATCGAGCTGGGCCGTCTGCGCGGATCGCCGCCGCGCTTCCTGGAAAACGTCCGCGGCGAACGCGATGTGAATGACTGGGTTCTCACGCTGGACGTGATGGACGGGGTCGAGGTGCGGGCCTGGAATGAGGGCGGACGGGTCGTTGTGGATCTGCCCGATCCGGATGTGGCCAGCGCGGCCGCCCTGCTGGCCCAGCTCGGCGATCTGTCAGCCGAAACGGGTGGCGAAGCCGAGCCGGAAGAGACCGTACCGGAAGAGGGGGCCGATACAGTGTCCGTCGCGGATGCTGCAGAGACGCCCGCTCGCGGTCCTGCACAGCTGCAACCGGAACCGGCGTCCGAGCCCCGGCCCGCAGAAGACGAGCCCGCTGAAGACGAGCCGGTTGCAGACACCCGGTACGTCTCGGCCGACGCCCCGATTGTCGCTGAAGGCGGCGACCCCGTGCCGGCCGATGGCCGGGTGCGCGCGAATGTCTCCGAGTTCAACGGCGATCTGCGGGTCGAGTTCGACTGGGCAGCGCCGCTCGGAGCGGCCGTCTTCCGCCGCGGCGAGGCGGTCTGGATTGTCTTTGACGCTGCTGCCGATATCGACCTGCGCGAGATGGAAATGGCCAATCGCCGCCATGTGCGCGACTACACGGCCGTGCGCGGCGAGGACTGGTCGGCCGCGCGCATCGCCGTGCCCTCGACCTCGCAGGCCGAGGCACGGATCGAAGGCGCGCGCTGGACGGTGGTGTTCTCCGAACGGATCGACTCGCCGCCGCGCCCGATCAATGTCCGCCGCGATGCCCGCCGCACCCGGCCGGGGCGGATCCTGATGGATATCGCCGATCCGCGCGCCATCCGCTGGATCGAGGACCCCGTTGTGGGAGACCGGATCGGCGTGGTCACGGCCGGTGCGCCGGTACAGGGCCTGACCGCCCGGCGCGACTTTGTCGGCGGTGCGCTGTTGCCCAGCGCCCAGGGCGGCGCCGTGGAAGCCATCGCCGAGGATATCGAGATCAGCCTCATCACCTCGGGCGTGGCGATCAGCCGTCCGGAAGGGCTCAACCTGTCGCCGGCATCGGATGCCGCTGCCGCGGGCGCGGAAAGCTCGGTCCTCGCGAATATTTCCTCGCCGGCTCTGGTCTATTTCGACGCCTGGGATGGCGACGGGTATTTCCGCCGCGACTGGAATGCGCGTCTGCGCCGTGCGGCGCTGGAAGAGGGCACGGACGGCAAGGTCGCGCTGGCGCGCTTTCTTCTGGCCAACGAGCTCGCACCGGAAGCGCTGGGCATGCTGGACCTTGCGATCCAGCAGGACGCCTCGCTGGCAAACGATCCCCATGTGCGCTCGCTGCAGGGTGTGGCCAGCTACATGATGGACCGGCTGACGGACGCCCAGACCTATTTCTCGCACCCCGCGCTGGCCGTTGATCCGGCAGCCGATCTGTGGCGTGCGATGACGGCCGTCGGCGAGGAGCGCTGGGCCGATGCCCGCCGCCGTTTCGCGTCCGGTGACAGCACGATCTATTATTATCCGCCGGTCTGGCAGTCGCGCTTCCAGGTCGCGCATGCCCGGGCCGCGATGGAATTGCGAGACTATGCGGCCGCCCAGGACCTGCTCTACCGTGCCGAGGCCGGTGAACCGGACGCGCGGACGCGTCGGGAGGCACAGTACATCCAGGCACGCCTGGCCGAGGCCGACGGCCAGATTGAGCAGGCGATCGCGCTGCTGCAGGATCTGTCGGATTCCGGCGATGCGCAGATGGAAGCCAAGGCGCTGTCCGACCTTTATCGCCTGCAGCTGGCCGCGGGGCAGATCACCCGCACCGAGGCGATCGACGCGCTGGAAAACCTGCGCTTCCGCTGGCGTGGCGACACGATCGAACTGGATACGGTGCGTGCGCTGGGCGAGCTCTATGTCAGCGCCGGCGAATATGCGCGCGGGCTGGAAACGATGGACACCGCCCAGGCGCGTTTCCCGGATACCGAAGCCGGCCGCCGGATCGGTGAAGACATGGATGCGATCTTCCGCCGTCTCTTCCTCGACGGCGAAGCGGATCGTATGGATCCGGTCGAATCCGTCGCCATCTTCTACGAATACCAGCACCTCGTGCCGATCGGGGCCGATGGCGACCGCATGGTGCGCCGCCTGGCCGAACGCCTGATCGCCTTCGACCTGCTCGATCCGGCCTCCGAACTGCTGCAGCACCAGGTGGAATACCGCCTGCGTGAGCCGCTCGCCCGGGCTCGTGTCGCGACCGATCTCGCGGTCGTCTATCTGATGGACCGGCGCTATGAGGACGCGATCAACGCTTTGCGGACATCCCGCATAGCCGGCCTGTCCGAAGAGCTGCGCAATGAGCGCTATCTGCTCGAAGCCCGTGCCTATTCCGAGCTGGGCCGCCACGAGCAGGCGCTGGAACTGATCGCGTCCGATCGCTCGGCCCCCGCCAACCGGCTGCGTGCCGATATTGCCTGGACCCAGCGCGACTGGCCGATGGCCGGCCGGCGGCTCGAGGCCCTGCTGGGCAACCGCTTTGCCGATACCGAGCCGCTGGATGCGTCCGAACAGGCCGATGTCATGCGTGCGGCGATTGCCTATTCGCTGGCCCGCGACACCGAAGCCGCCGTGCGGCTGGGCGAGCGTTATGGCGATGCCATGGCCGGGACGGAACAGGCCGCAGCGTTCGAGCTGCTGACCGACGAGAGCGCGCCGGCGGGCAATGCCCGCTTCTCCGATCTCGCCACGCGGATCGCCAGCATCGACACGCTGGACGCTTTCATGGAGCCCTTCCGCGACCGCTTCACAAACAGCGGCGGTCCGAGCTAGGGCTGTTGCTCCGGCTGCGCTGACATATCTCTCATCGGAACGACACTGGCCTGCGCGGACGAGCCGCGGAGCGTGATGCGTCGTGGGCGACCGGCTCGGGTCAGCCCCCGCCTATCGTCCCGAAACTCTGCATCAGCGAGCCGGTGACGAGGCGCCAGCCGTCGATCAGGACGAAGAAGATCAGCTTGAAGGGCAGGGAGATCACGATCGGCGGCAGCATCATCATACCCATCGACATGAGGATGGAGGAGACGACGAGGTCGATGATCAGGAAGGGAATGAAGAGCAGGAAGCCGATCTCGAAGGCGCGGCGCAGTTCTGAGATCATGAAGGCCGGCGCGACGATCCAGAATGAGGTCGCTTCCGGCGTGTCGGGCAGGGGCTGTTCCGACATCTCGATGAACAGCGCCAGATCGTCCTCGCGCGTGTGGGCCAGCATGAAGGTCTTCAGCGGGCCGGTCGACAGGTCGAAAGCCTCGGTCAGCTCGATCTCGTCTTCCATCAGCGGCTGGATGCCCTGTTCGTAGGACTGGGTGAAGACCGGCGCCATGATGAAGCCGGTCAGGAAGATGGCCAGCGAGACGAGAACGGCGTTCGGCGGGCTCTGCTGCAGGCCCAGCCCGGTGCGCAGCAGGGACAGAACGACGATGATCCGCACAAAGCTGGTCGTCATGATGACGATGGAAGGCGCCAGCGACAGGACGGTGAGCAGGGCGACCAGCTGCAGCACGCGCTCGGTCAGATCGCCCTCGGTGCCGGTATCGATCGTGATGCTCTGTGCCTCGGCGCCCGCACCCAGAAGGGTGATGATGCCCAGGACGAAGAGCGCGGCGCAGAACCAGAAGCCCTTTTTCATGCCGCATCCTCCGTTTCGATGTCGGATGTCCGGGGCGCAGCGGCCGGCCGGCTGGCCAGCACGGTTTCCGCTTCCGCGCCCAGAAGGACCACATGTTCGGTGTCGTCAGCCTGCACGATGACCACGCGGCGGCGCGGGTCGATCACCAGGGTTTCCTTGAGGTTCAGCCGGCGCTCCATGCCGGCGCCGAAGCCGCGCAGGCCGGTCATGCCCTGCAGGATCCAGCCGCGGCGCACGGCATAGCCGAACAGGCCGAGCGCGCCGACGAGCACGGCAAGCACCGAAACGGCGAAGAAATAGTGGGTCCAGTCGACGATATCGGTCATCGGGCCTTTGCCTCATAAGAGATTACCCGCTTGTCCGGTGATGCGGTTAAGTGCGCGTTAACTGTGACGGCGCACCTTCGTTAACGGTAGAAAAGGGGATTCGCGGATGCGGCCCGACGACGTGTCGGTTCTGGCACTTCTTCGACAGTCGATGAGCTTCAACACCGAGCGCCAGCGGGTGATCTCGGAGAATGTGGCCAATGCGAACACGCCTGGCTACACCGCGAAGGATCTCGACGAGAGCGAATTCAATCGCGCGGTACAGCGCCAGATGCGCGGCCACGAGGCCGGCAATGGCCCGTCGCGCGTGCGCATGCTGACCAGCGAGGCCGGGCACATGTCCGGTTCTGCCGGCGGTTCGGCATCGCGCAATTGGGAAACGACCGACGCGCCGGACTCCGAAACCACGGTCAACGGCAATTCGGTCGTGCTGGAAGAACAGATGGTCCGGGCCCAGGAAACGCGCATGCAGTACGAGAGCGCGCTGACCCTGTACCAGAAGAGCCTGGGGCTGATCCGCATGGCGATCAAGCCGGCCGGGCGCTAAGTGAGGAGCTAGAGGATGAGCGACGCATCTGACGCCATGTCGATCTCTGCAGCCGGCCTTCGGGCCCAGGCAGCGCGCATGCGCATCATCTCGGAGAACCTGGCCAATGCCGACTCGACGGCGCGCGAGCCGGGCGGGGATCCCTATCGCCGCCAGATCCCGGTCTTCGAGGCCGAGCTGGATCGCGTGACGGGGCTGAACCATGTCCGCATGAATGATGTCGCTTACGACCAGACCGAGTTCACGCTGGAATTCGATCCGGGCCATCCGGCCGCGGACGAAGCCGGCTATGTGCGCACCTCCAATGTCGAGACCCTGGTCGAGATGATGGATATGCGCGAGGCGATGCGCTCCTACGAAGCCAATCTGAACATGATCGAAAACAGCCGGCGCATGCAGGAGCGTACGCTGGACCTGCTGCGCCGCTAGAACTGCGCGCGCCGCTCTCAGAATGAGGAAGTGAGCCCATGGCTGCCGATCTTTCCGCCGTCCAGGCCTATCAGGCTGCGGTCCGTGCCGCCCAGCAATCGGTGGGTGGCGCCAAGGAAGCCGAAGCGACGCCGTTGCTCGACTTCGGCAATATGGTCTCCTCGGCCATTGCCGATACGTCCGGTGCCCTGGCCAATGCCGAACAGATGACCGCCGCCGCTGCCGCCGGCGAAGCCGAGCTGCTGGACGTGGTCACGGCCGTGTCCGCCGCCGAGATCTCGCTGGAGACCGTCGTCGCCGTGCGCGACGAGGTGGTCCGCGCCTATCAGGAAATCCTGCGCATGCCGATCTGATTTCGGTTTGTTGCCGCAACAGAAAAAGGCCTCCCGGTTGACCGGGAGGCCTTTTTTGTTCCGATGCCGAAGTGGTCTATTCCGCCGCTCGGGTCTCCGCGATCCAGTTGTTCACGCGTTCTTCCAGCACGGCCAGAGGCATGGCGCCCTGGGTCAGAACGACATCGTGGAAGTCGCGGATGTCATAGGCCTCGCCGAGGGCCTCTTCGGCTACGCCGCGCAGGCGCAGGATTTCCAGCATGCCGACCTTGTAGGCATTGGCCTGGCCCGGATAGACGATGTAGCGGTCGATGGCATTGCGCACATCGCCTTCCGGATTGGGCGTGTTTTCCAGCAGGTAGTCGACCGCTTCCTGGCGCGTCCACTGGTGATAGTGCAGGCCGGTATCGACCACGAGGCGGCAGGCCCGCCACAACTCCATCGCCAGCCGGCCGAAGTCGGAATAGGGGTCGGAATAGAAGCCGAATTCCTTGGGCAGGTATTCGGTGTAGAGCCCCCAGCCTTCGGTATAGGCGGTGTAGCCGCCAAAGCGCCGGAAGGCCGGCACGCCGTCCAGTTCCTGCATGATGGCCAGCTGCATGTGATGGCCCGGAATGCCCTCGTGATAGGCCAGCGCTTCCATCTGGTAGGTCGGCATGTCGGCCATGTCGCGCAGATTGGCGTAGTAGACGCCGGGACGCGTGCCGTTCGGGGCCGGGCGCTGGTAGAAGGCCTTGCCGGCCGCGTTCTCGCGGAAGGGCTCGACGCGGCGTACTTCCAGCTCGGCTTCCGGGAAGGTGTTGAACATCTGCGGCAGCGTCTCGCGCATCGTGTCGATCAGCGCGGTGGCGTCGGCGAGATAGTCGGCCCGACCTTCATCGGTGTTGGGATAGTAGAACTGCTCGTCGGTGCGCATGAACTCGAAGAAGTCCTGCAGGGAGCCTTCGAAGCCGACCTCGTCCATGATGGCGCGCATCTCGCCATGGATGCGCTCGACCTCGGCGAGGCCGAGCTGGTGGATCTCTTCGGCCGACAGATCCATCGTCGTGTAGTTGTTCAGGAGGTAGTTGTAGAACTCGCCGCCGTCGGGGTGTTTCCACACACCGTCATCGTCGGTGGCGATCTCGGCCTGTTCCTCGAACAGGGCGATGATCCGCTGATACGCGGGTTCGACGACGCTCGTCAGGGCCGCCTCGGCTTCGGCGATCAGGCGGTCCTTCTCGGCCTGGTCGATGTCCAGCGCCTCGACCTTGCCACGGAAATCGGCCATCAGCGGGCTGTCCTCGCCGCTGTCATCGAAGGGCGCGCCCGTGATGACATTGCGCGCGGTGGCGATCATCGGCTCGTAGGTCCAGCGCGGCGTGAGAATGCCCAGCTCGGCCGAGCGGCGCGAATTGGCGATATTCTGGTCGAGATAGTCACCCATGCCTTCCAGCCGTGCGACATAGGCTTCCGCATCCGAAAGCGTGTCCACCCGGTGATTGTTGATCAGGAAGGTGGGCGTGTTCATGTGCGGGCCCGAGCGCGGCGTGAATGTGTAGCCGTGATCGCGCCAGCGCCAGCCGGCTTCGCTTCGCTCGGCATCATATTCGAACAGGCGCCAGGAGAGTTGTGCGCTCTCGTCCAGCGCGTCAAAATCGAAATTCTCGCGCATATGGGCGAGATTGGCCTGGCCGATCTCATAGCTCTCGGCCTCGAATTCCGGCGAGGCATCGTTCCAGCGTTCGTAATCCGTCTTGCGGCCCAGATAGGTCTGGTACATCGGGCTGCGGGCCAGATTCGCCTCGAACACCTCGTCGAACCAGGCGTTCAGGCGCTCGCTTTCGGTTTCGGCGGCATCGGCCGTCTGCGACGTCTCGCCAGCGGCTTCAGCGTTCGTGGAGCCGGACTCCGGACGGTCGGCGCCGGCTGGCGTCTGTCCTGCGGCGGAATGATCCCCGGCGGGTTGCGAACAGGCGGCCAGCAGGGCCAGCGCCGACGCCCCGGCCAGCCAGGTCATTGCGGTCTTCGTCATAACTCTTCCCCTCACTCTTGGCCGTCGCCGCGTTTCCCGGCGACGTAGTCATTGACCAGTTCGGTCAGCACGGGCAGCGGCAGCGATCCGTTGGTCAGCACCACATCGTGGAACTCGCCCCAGTCGAAATCATCGCCCAGCTCTTCGCGGGCATAGTCGCGCAGATCGCGGATACGCATCTGGCCGATCTTGTAGGAGGTCGCCTGGCCCGGCCAGACGATGTAGCGCTCGACCTCACGGACGATCTCCTCCTCGGTGAAGGAGGTGTTCGCCATGAGATACTCGATGGCGTCCTCGCGCGACCATTGCAGGTAGTGGATGCCCGTATCGACCACGAGGCGTCCGGCGCGCCAGAGCTCGTAGGCGAGGCGGCCAAAGTCCTGATAGGGGTCGGTGAACAGGCCCATCTCCTTGCCCAGGCTTTCGGCATAGAGCGCCCAGCCCTCGCCGAACGCCGACAGGTAGAGCAGGCGCTGGAACATCGGCGTGCCTTCACGTTCCTGGGCCAGGGCCAGCTGGAAATGGTGGCCGGGAATGCCCTCGTGATAAGCCAGCGTTTCCATCTGGTAGGTCGGCAGGTTCCGCATGTTCAGCGTGTTGGCGTAGTAGATGCCGGGGCGAGAGCCGTCGAGCGCCGGCGAGTTGTAGAAGGCGCTGGGTGAACCGGCGGCGCGGAAGGCCTCGACTTCCCGGACGACGAGCGGCGCTTCCGGCATGGTGTCGAAATAGTCCGGCAGCACGGTGCGCACGCGATCGAAAATGGCATTGGCACCGGCGATGTATTCGGCGCGGCCCTCATCCGTGTTCGGCAGGTAGAACTGCTCGTCGGTGCGCATGAATTCGAAGAAGTCCTGCAGCGAGCCTTCGAAACCCACCTGATCCATGATGGCGCGCATCTCGCCATGGATGCGGTCGATCTCGGCAAGGCCGATATCATGGACCTCCTGGGGCGACAGGTCGGGCAGGGTGGTGAAGCTGGCCAGCTGGCTTTCGTAATAGGCTTCGCCGCGCGGCAGCTTCCAGGCACCGTCGCGCGTATCCGTCATCCCGGCATGGCGTTCGAACATGTCGATCAGGCGGCGATAGGCCAGGCTGACAGAGCTCTCCAGCGTCCAGGTTGCGCGGGCGATGAGGTCGTCCTTTGCCTCCTGGTCGATATCCAGTGCCTCGACCTTGCTTCGGAAGTCGGCCAGCAGCGGACTGTCCTCGCCGCTGTCGTCAAAGGGCGCGCCGGTGATCAGGGCCTGTGTGTTGCCGATGAGGTAGTCGAAGGCGAAGCGCGGCGGCAGGACGCCGGCCTCGGCGCGTTCGTCGGCGCGCACGATCAGCGTGTCGAGAACCGGGCCCAGTCCTTCCAGGCGGCGGATATAGGCCTCGGCGTGATCGGCATTCTCGATCCGGTGCTGGCTGATCAGCAGGGTCGGCATACCGGTGTGCGGACCGAACATCTGGGTGAAGACATAGTTCTGGTCCCGGAACTCATACTGCCGGATGCCGGTTTCCTGCAGGTATTCGAAAACGCGATAGGAGACGCGGGCATCCGCGTCGAGCGCGTCATAGTCGAAACTGTCACGCAGATAGGCCAGGCGGTCGATGCGGCGTTGCTGGTCGGCGGCGGCGGCCTCGTCGGTCACCGCGTCCCAGCGGCCATAGGCGTCCAGATTGCCGATCCGGCCGAGCTGGGTCTGGGTTTGTGGCGAACGGACGAGATCGGCCTCGAACAGCTCGTCGAACCAGGCATAGAGGCGTTCGCTTTCGCTCTGTTCGGCCTGGGCGGCCCGGGCCGCTTCAACGGCGGCGCCGGACAGCTCGTTATGCGGCGTGGCGCTGTCGTCGGGCTGGGAACAGGCCGCCAGCAGGGCGACGAGCGAGACAGCAAGCGGTGTGCGGATCGAATACTTCATGTCGGTCTCCCCAGACCGGCGGCGGCTGGGTCGCAGGCCGGCGCCATTATCCGAATTGGCTACGATCAAACAGACGTCAGCCGCTGCGCCGGCAGCGGCTGACCCCTGTCACGTCCTGTCCGGCAGCATAGCCCCGTGTGGGCCCTGCCTGTCAAACGCGGTTCGTCTATTCGGCGGCCTGGTTCGCCGCAATATAGTCGTCGACCAGCTGTTCCAGCAGGGTGAGCGGGATCGAGCCATTGGTTAGGACCACATCGTGGAACTCGCCCATGTCGAAATCATCGCCCAGGGCATCCATGGCGCGCTGGCGTAGTTCCAGGATGGTGAGCATGCCGACCTTGTAGGAGACGGCCTGGCCCGGCCAGACCATGTAGCGGCGCACTTCATTGACGATATCGCCTTCCGGCATCGGCGTATTGGCGACCATGTAGTCGATCGCGTCCTGCTCGCTCCATTCCATCGCGTGGATGCCGGTATCGACGACCAGGCGCGCGGCCCGGAAGACCTCGTAGGAGAGGCGGCCGAAATCCTGGTAGGGATCGGTGAAGCCGCCCATCGTCTTGCCGAGGTTTTCCGCATAGAGGCCCCAACCTTCGGAGAAGGCCGAATAGCCTTGCAGCCGCTGGAACATCGGCACGCCTTCGAGCTCCTGGGCGAGAGCGATCTGGAAGTGATGGCCCGGCGCACCCTCGTGATACGACAGAGTCTCGATCAGATAGTTCGGATTGTCGCGCATGTGGGCGAGATTGACGTAGTAGGCGCCGGGACGGGAGCCATCGAGGGCGCCGGACTCATAGAAGGCGCCGGTGGCCGTCTCGATGCGGTATTCCTCGACCGCGCGGACTTCCAGATCCGCTTCCGGCAGCGTGTTGAAGTATTGCGGCGCGATCTCCATCACGTGATCGACATAGGCGGTGGCCTGGTCGAGATACTGCTGACGGCCTTCCTCGGTGTCCGGATAGTAGAACCGGTCGTCGGTGCGCAGGTGGACGAAGAAGTCCTGCAGCGTGCCTTCGAAACCGACTTCTTCCATGATGGCGCGCATCTCGTCGTGGATACGGGCAACCTCGTCCAGACCGGTCTGGTGGATATCGGCCGCCGAGAGGTCGGTACGGGTCGTGTAGTTGTTCAGCTGGCTGCGATAGAAGCTCTCGCCTTCCGGCAGTGCCCAGGCACCCTGGTTGCGGCCGTCGGCCATCTCGCCATGACGCTCCATCGTCTCGACCAGCGCCGTGTAGGCCGGGCCGATCTCGGCCATCAGGGCCGCTTCGGCTTCGGCGATCAGGCGGTCCTTCTCGGCCTGGTCGATCTCAAGCGCCTCCACCTTGCTGCGGAAGTCGGCCAGCAGCGGGCTGTCCTCGCCGCTGTCGTCGAAGGGCGCGCCGGTGATGAAGCGCCGGGCGGCGGTGACCACGATCGGATAGGCGAAGGCCGGGGCCAGCACGCCGTCCTGCGCGCGGGCATCGGCCTGGGCGGTATAGGTCTCGATCACATCGCCCAGACCGTTGAGGCGGCTGATATAGGCCTCGGCATGTTCGACCGTATCGACACGGTGATAGCCGATCAGGATGGTCGGAAGCTGGGTGTGGGGGCCGAAGAACTGGGTGAAGATGTAGCCGTGATCCCAGAACTCACCCTGCTGGGCGTTGTTGGCAGCGATGAATTCGGCAAAGCGCCAGGCGACCTGGCCCTCATGGGTGAGGGCGTCATAGTCGAAATTCTCGCGCATGTAGCGGGTGCGGGCAGCCTCGCGGGAGAGGGTGTCACGGAAGGCCTCTTCCGACACGTCGTCCCATTCGCCATAGGCCTCGACATCGTCGATCATGCCCAGATAGGTCTTGAACAGGGGCGAGCGGTCGAGCTCTTCCTGGAACTGTTCGTCGAACCAGGCAAAGAGACGCTCGGTCTCGGTCTGCTCGCCGGCATCGGCCTGTTCGGCGGATTGCGTGTCCGGCGCTGTGGTCCCGGCTGCAGCCGTTTCGCTGGCCGGCGTCGCGGTTTCGGCGGTGTCGTCGGTCGGTGCGCAGGCGGCCAGAAGGGCCAGGCAGGACGTACCGATCAGAAAGCTGCGAAGACGCATAGTGGATAACTCCCCCGATTAAGCTGAATTGACTCTTTCTTAACGCGCGGCGCGCATTCGTAAACATAATTAACCGTAAACCCGATTCTCCCCGCAGAAGGTGAGGCGAGGCGTGACCGGACCGGAAGTCCTCGATTTTGCGCGCGAAGCGATCTGGCTGATGCTGGCCATGTCGGCCCCGATCATGCTGGTCGGTCTGGCTGTCGGCGTCACCATTGCCCTGTTCCAGGCGCTGACCCAGGTGCAGGAGATGACGCTCGTCTTCGTGCCGAAGATCATCGCCATCTTCATTGCGCTGCTGATCTTCCTGCCGCTGATGGGTGGTCTGATGTCCGGCTTCATGACGGTGATCTTCGACCGGATCTCCACGCCATGATCCCGCAGGCGCCCGAACTCGTCTTTGCCGGCGGTCTCGTGTTTGCACGGATCGGTGCGATCCTGATGCTGATGCCGGGTTTCGGCGAGCCGAGCATTCCGATGCGCATCCGCCTGTCCTTCGCGCTCCTGGTGTGCGTGGTTATCGGACCGCTGATCGCGCCGCGCCTGCCGGCCCTGCCGGACCAGCCGCTGATGCTGGCCGGTCTGGTGATGGGTGAGGTGGTGACCGGGCTGATGATCGGTGCCGTGGCGCGCATCTTCATGTCGGCTGCAGCCGTAGCAGGCCAGGTGATCGGCATGCAGTCCGGCCTGGCCATGGCGCAGAGCTTCGACCCGTCGCAGGGCCAGCAGGGCGCGCTGGTCGCGACCTTCCTCAATCTCACCTTCCTGTTGCTGCTCTTCGCCACGAATACCCATCATCTCCTGCTCGCGATGATGGTGAATTCCTACGACGTGTTCGATCCTGGCCAGATGCCGTCGATGGCGGACGGCGCGCAATGGGCACTCAACGCCTTCATCGATGCCTTCAATATCGGCGTCCAGCTGGCCGCGCCGCTGATCGTGTTCGGCCTGGTCTTCTATCTGGCGCTGGGGGTGCTCTCGCGGCTGATGCCCCAGGCGCAGATCTTTTTTATCGCCATGCCGTCGAATATCATCGTCGGCCTGTTCATCCTCGCCATATCCCTCGGGGCGATGAGTGCTGTCTGGCTGGAGCGCATGCAGCGCTTCGCGACGGACATGAACTAGGGAGGCTGGTGTGGCGGAAGGCGAAGACGACAGCCAGAAAACGGAAGAACCGACACAGCGGCGTCTCGATGACGCCCGCGAGAAGGGCGATGTTGCCAAATCCCAGGAAATCCCGGGCTGGTTCGTGCTGGCCTCCGGCCTGGCCCTGATCAGTTTTGCTTTCCCGCCCATGGCCCGCGCGCTCGCGGCGGACATGCAGGTCTTTTTCGCCGAGCCGCACAATTTCGATGTCGATCCCAATGCCGTCATGCGGATGATGCGCGATACGGCCTGGCATGTGACAGGCATTGTCGGTCTGCCGATCGCGCTTCTGGCAGTCGCCGGTTTCGCCGGTCACTACGTCCAGCAGGGCATGCTGTTCACCACCGAGAAGATCCAGCCCAAGCTGGACAAGCTGAACCCGATCGAGGGCTTCAAGCGCAATTTCGGTCCCCAGGGCATCGCCAACTTTCTCAAGGGTATCGGCAAGATGGCGCTGGTCGCGGCGGCAGCCTTCGTCGTGCTCTATCCCAAGCGCGAAATGCTGGCCGGCCTGCCGGCGCTCGACATCGCCTCGGTACTCGCCATCGTTCGCCAGTCGGCGATCGAGCTGATGCTGGCCGCGCTGATCGTCTACGCGATCATTGCCGGGCTCGACTACATGTTCCAGCGGCAGAGCTTCATGAAGCGCAACCGCATGTCCAAGCGCGAGATCAAGGACGAGCTGAAGCAGTCCGAAGGCGATCCCATGGTGCGCGCCAAGCTGCGCCAGATCCGCCAGGAACGCTCACAGCGCCGCATGATGGCCCAGGTGCCGGACGCGACGGTGATCGTCACCAACCCGACCCACTATGCCATCGCGCTGAAATACGAGCAGGGGGTGACCCCGGCACCGATCTGTGTCGCCAAGGGCGTCGATGCCGTGGCCCTGCGTATCCGCGAGATCGCTACCGAGCACTCCATTCCCATCGTCGAGGATCCGCCGCTGGCGCGCGCCCTGCATGCGACAGCCGACCTCGATACGGAAATCCCCACCGAGCACTTCCAGGCAGTCGCCAAGGTGATCGGTTATGTTCTCTCGCTCGCACAGGGACGCCGCGCACGCTATCGTCCGAGCGAGTCGACCGAATAGGCTCACGCCTTCCACCGATCCGTGCCGGAGCATCCCATGGCCGAGACGTCTGCCCCCGAACCCAAATCCCGCAAGCCGCTCTGGTCGCGGCCGATCGGCCGGGTGGCCTTCTGGGTCTGCGGCGCCATCGCCGTGGTCGCCTTCGGGGCGGCGGTCGTTGCTGCGGGCGAGGATGGCTGGCAGGGCTTTGTCTATCTGTCGGGCCTGGCTGCGGTCGGTTTCCTGGTGCTGTACGCCATCGCCGCCGGCGAGACGGCGGGGCGCAATCTGCGCCGCAAGATCGAGAAGAATCGTGCTCCCACGCCCGCGGCGCTGGCTTTCCGGGCGATCGAGACCTTTCCCGAGCCCGTGCTGATTTCCGACCGGCGTGGCGCGCCGCGCTGGGGCAATGCGGCTTATCATGCGCTGGCACGCAAGGCGGGCGGTTTCGGCCAGAGTTTCGGTCTGCCGACCATTGACCGCCTCTGGGCCGGAGCCGGTGGCGGCGACGGCACGGTCTACCGTCTGGCGCGGGCCGCGGCCCGTGGCGAGGGGGCCTGCGAGAGGATGCCGCCGCTCGATCTGGGCGAGGGCGATATCCGGCGTTTCCACCTGGAGGCTTCGCCACAGGCCGACGGGCTGATCCTGTGGCGTCTCGTCGGCGCCGGTGAACGCGGTGGCGAAGCCGGCGCGGAGCCGGTGTCCGCCGACTGGAGCCTGCATGCACCGGTGGCGCTGTTCTCCCTGCGCGCCAATGGCGACATCGTCGGCGGCAATGCCACTTTCCGCGAGTGGCTGGGCCTTACTGAAGGCGCGCCTTTCCCGTCGCTGCGCGATATCCTGGCCGGCGACGGCGCGCGCAGCGTGCTTTACAGCCGCGGCGGCGAGGGCGCTGCCCGGATCGACGCCCGCCTGAAGGCACGCGACGGTATCGAGAGCCCGGTCGCGATCGTGGTCGAATGGCTGCCCGGCGAGGGCGCGCTGGGGCGGGCCGTGATGTACGGCCTGTCGCGGACCGGTGCGCCTCCGGGCGTGGCCCAGTCCATGGCCGAGAGCTGCACGGCGGCGGGTACGGCCATGGAAGACATGTTCGCCACCACGCCGTTCGGCGTGGTGCGCCTGGACGGTGCCGATCCGGAAACCGCCATCATCGAGGATACCAATCCGGCGCTGATGCAGCTCACCGGCGGCCGCGCCATCCCCGGCACGCGTTTCTGCGACCTGTTCAACTGGGATGACGGCCGTTCGCCGGTCGATGCCTTCTCAGCCGCCATGGCCGGCAGTGGCGATCCGGCCGAAGCCCGGCTGGTGACGCCGGACGGTCAACTCTATGTCCATCTCGCCTTTGCGCCCGCCCGTGGCGGCAAGCGCGTTGCCTACGTTATCGACGTGACGGCGTGGAAGGAGATGGAGCGCCAGCTCTCCCAGTCCAACAAGATGCAGGCAGTCGGCCAGCTGGCCGGGGGGGTGGCCCACGACTTCAACAACCTGCTCACCGCCGTCCGGCTGAATACCGACGAGCTGCTCAATCGTCATCCGGTCGGCGATCCGGACTATTCCGAGCTGCAGGCGATCAACCAGACCGTCGCCCGCGCTGCCGGCCTGGTGCGCAAGCTGCTGGCTTTCTCGCGCAAGCAGACCTTCCGCATGGAGACGCTGGATATCGGCGATCTCCTGTCCGACGTTTCCGTTCTCCTGCGGCAGATCGTCGAGGAGACCGTAAGGCTCGACATCATCCATGGCCGTGACCTGCCGATGATCAAGGCCGACAAGGGCCAGCTGGAAACGGCCATCATCAACCTGGCCGCCAATGCCCGCGACGCGATGCGCGAGAAGGGCGGCGGCACGCTGACCGTGAAGACCTCCCGTGTCAGCGATGATGTCGTGCGCAATGCCGGCGCTCCCAATCCGCGCGAGGGCGACTGGCTGTCGATTGCCGTCACCGACGAGGGCCACGGCATGGACAAGGCGACGATGGAGAAGATTTTCGAGCCCTTCTTCACCACCAAGGAGGCGGGCAAGGGCACGGGGCTTGGCCTCGCCACCGTCTACGGCATCGTCAAACAGTCCGGCGGCTTCCTGTTCGCCGATTCCGAGGTCGGTGTCGGCACGACTTTCACCATCTACCTGCCAGGCCACGAACCGACCGAGGAAGAGACGGTCGAACTGCGCGAAGCCGAAGCCGAGAAGACCGTCGAGAAGGCGCCCGAGGACCTGTCCGGCCGTGGCCGCATCCTCCTGGTCGAGGACGAGGACGCGGTGCGGGCCATCGCGGCCAAGACGCTCGCCAAGCGCGGCTATGACGTGGTGGAAGCCTGTGACGGCGAGGAAGCCTATGAAATCCTCGAGGATGACGAAGAAGGGTTCGACCTCCTGATCTCCGACGTCGTGATGCCGGGCCTCGACGGTCCCGGCCTCCTGGAAAAGGCCCGTGACATGCTGGAAGGCACCCGCGTGGTGTTCATTTCCGGCTATGCCGCCGAGCAGTTCTCCGACACGCTGTCCAAGGAACAGGATGTGAGCTTCCTGCCCAAGCCTTTCACGCTGACGCAGCTGGCCGAGAAGGTGAAGGAAGAGCTGGGAGAGCAGGCGGGGTAGGGGCGACCCCCTAACTTCACTGGCAGCTTCTTGCTTCGGTGGATCGTCTCTCTTGGCAGATAAATCCCCTGCAGTCGCTATTGATTGTTTTGTATAAACATGCAATTATAAGTAGATTGTGGAGGCGAATATGCCGACGTTCCGGGTGCGCAAGCAGGTCGATGCATATGTGAACTACGTTGCCTTTATTGATGCCCCAGACGCCGAAACAGCGGTTGACTGGGCATATGACGATGGTGGCAGCTATGACTGGGAGCGGGACGGCGTGACCGAATTCGATGACGTACGGGTAGCTGTCATCGACAATAGTGGTGATGAGGTGGAGGGTATCTCGCGCAGGAATGCATGAGCGCCTGTCGCTATTTGAACAAGTTTTCGATTGCCCCGGAGAGGGGCATCGCTAGTTTCAACGCGTATTAATCGCTCCATAGTAGAGACACGCATTGAAGCTGAAGTTCGAGGAAGCGCAGACGCCGTACCAAAGCGGCGCCCAGTCCGCTCGCGTCTGGACGGAACAATGGGCGGCGACGGAACTATATTGTCCAGGATGCGGGTCTCGTCCTCTCACCGGGTATGAGAACAATCGGCCGGTTGCCGACCTCCATTGCGGGGGGTGCGCTGAGGAATTCGAGCTAAAGAGTTCGAAGCGATCATTCGGAAAGAAGGTTGTCGACGGTGCCTATTCGGCTATGTCCGAAAGGCTGTCGAGCGGGAGCAATCCAAGTCTGCTTTTGCTTGCCTATGACCGGGACCGCTTGGCGGTAAAGAACCTGATCGTGGTTCCCAAACACTTCTTCACAATGGGGATCATCGAAAAGCGAAGGCCGCTCGGTCCCAATGCACGGCGTGCCGGCTGGGTTGGCTGCAATATCCTGTACGACCGCGTCCCCAAAGCAGGGCGCATACCGATTGTCGAAGACGGGCATCCGCTTCCGCAGGACGAGGTTATATCCCGTTGGCGGCGCAGCCTTTTTTTAGCGGACAAGAATGAAGCGTCGCGGGGATGGCTCGTTAACGTCATGCGCTGCGTGGATGCGTTGGAGCGTCAGGAGTTCACGACGGACGATGCCTATGGGTTCGCGGGTGAACTCCAGGCGATCTATCCCAACAACCGCCACGTGAAAGAGAAAATTCGCCAGCAGCTACAGGTCTTGCGTGATAATGGCTGGCTGGAATTTGTCTCACGCGGTCGCTACAGAATTGTCGGCAGATAGCGGCCGCCTGTGCTGCCCCGGCCCCTACCCCGCCTTCCTCTCCGTGTGCAGGCGCACCCAGTCGGCGAAGTCGGCCATCAATTCCTTGACGAAATCGCGGCTTTCCTCGTCGACGAGGCGGCCGTCCTCGATCTTGCTGCCGGCCTTCATCACCAGCACTTCGTCATAGGGCAGCAGCGGCATGGCATTGTAGAACACGACCTGGCGCAGATGCGCCTGGGCGCGGGCGGTGCCGAAGGGGCTGGGCGAGGCGCCGATGATCGCGGCGGGCTTGCCGGTGATCGGGCCCTCGCCGGTCGGGCGCGACAGCCAGTCGATGGCGTTCTTCAGGACGCCCGGGATCGAGTAGTTGTATTCCGGCGTCGCGAACAGCACCCCGTCTGCCGGGGCGATCTTCTCGCGCAGCGCGGCAACGCCGTCCGGCCAGCCTCCGGCCTCGGTGTCCTCGCTGAACGGTTCGATATCGTGCAGTGTGAGCAGGTTCACTGTCACCTTGTCCGGGGCCAGTTCGGCCGCGGCCTGCAGGGCCGCCGTGTTGAAGGAATCCTGCCGCAGGCTGCCGGAAATGCCGGCAATCGTGATGGGGCGGGTCATGACACACCTCCTCTATTTCTAGTGGTTGCGCAGGGCATCGATCAGCGCTGCCTTGTCCATGCCGGAGCGGCCTTCGATGCCGATCTCCTGCGCACGTTCGTAAAGCTCCTCCTTGGTCCACTCCTCGTAGGGCGGCGACTTGCCGCCGGCCTGCATCGGCCGGTCGCCGGCCGCTTTTGCATTGGCGATACGCGCGGCCTTTTCCTTGCTCATGCCCTCGTCGCGGAGCTTTTCGTAGAGTTCGTCATCCTTGACCGAGGGGCCGGGATCTCTCTGTGGCATGGCGGGACCTTTCCGTTGCGGGTGTTGGGGTTCATGACGGCCCGTTGCCGGCCGAGAATTCCGGCACCGGACGTTCAGCCGCTTCCGCGGCCGTTTGCGCTTCGCCATTGGCAGCGATGTCCTCGAGCAGCCAGTGCATCTCGTCGATCTCGCGCCGCTGGGCCTCGATGATGCCGTCAGCCAGCTCGCGGACGCGGACATCGGATATTTCGGCGCGTTCGGAGGTGAGAATGGCGATCGAGTGGTGCGGGATCATGGCCCGCATCCAGGCTTCGTCGTGGATCGTGGTCTGGCTTCGTGTGAGCCAGAGCGCGGCGAGAAACACCACCACACTACCGGCATAGATAGCCAGATTGATCCGTGAGCTGCGGTACATGGACAGCATGAAGGACAGCATCACCACGGCCATGGCCGCCCCCATCATGAAGGTCATGAAGAAGCGTGTGCGCGAGAAATGCACGTGGTCGGCCGTGTAGGTGTTGAGATACTTGATCGCGAACATCACCACCATGGAGGTGAGGATCATCGCAGCAAACTTCAGATAGCGTTGGGCAGTCGGGGACATCGTGCGAGCTCTGTGCCGGCTTGTGCCCATGCAACGGGCGCGGGACCGGTGGAGTTCCGTTGCATCTGTTTGCTCGCCCCCGGGCATCTCCTGTTCGAGACGAGAGGGAGCTACTCATGCTGCGAACAGTCATCATGGCCGCGGTCACGCTTGCAGCCGCCACGTCCGCAACACCTGCCCAGACGCCACCGCGGCCCGAACCGGTCGCCGAAGTGCTGATCCTGGGGACGTATCATTTCTCCAATCCGGGGCGGGACCAGTACAATGCGCGTGCTGATGACATGCTGTCGGAGCGCCGCCAGGCCGAGATCGCAGACCTGCTTGACGGTCTTGCCGTTTTCGCGCCGACCATGGTCGCCGTGGAGGCCGGCCGGTCATCTCCCATCAATGAGGGCTACGCCGCCTGGCGGGCGGGCGAGGCCGAGCTGTCAGTCAATGAACGCCAGCAGATCGGCTTCCGCATGGCGGATCGCATGGGGCTGGACCGGGTTGCGCCGATCGATGCCGATCATCGTTTCATGGCCTATGAGGACCTGCTGCTCGCCTACCAGCAGCTGGCGGGATCGGAGCCGGATCCGCACCTCGCCGCTGTCGAGGCGGCGACCAATGCGCTCGGGCGCGGCTTCACGGCCGAGACCGAGGCGCGGCAGGCGGCGCATACCGTCGGGGAAGTGCTGGCCTGGATGAATACCGACGCGGCGCTCGACGCCAACCTGGATTTCTATCTCGCCTACCAGATCCGCCGCTGGGAGCCCGATGGCAGTCCCGCTGGCGCCTATACGGTGGGCAACTGGTACACGCGCAACATCCTGATGCTGCAGAATCTGCTCTACGAGCTGGAGGGACGAGAGGACGAACGCGTTCTCATGATCGTCGGCCAGGGGCATGCGGCGATCCTGCGCGATCTGGTGGCGGCCTCGCCCTGGCTGACACTGGCCGATCCGCTCGACTACCTGCCGGATGTGCCGCCGGCACCGGCGGTGGAATAGTGTTGTAACCTAGATGCCTTGGGCGTCCAGCAGGGCCCGGTATTCCCGCACCTTCTCCACATAGCGCACTGGTTCGTGGCCGCGGGCATAGCCATGGCGCAATGTCTCGTAATAGCGCGGGTCCGAGAGCAGGGGGAGGGTGCGGGCAAGGTCGTCCCAGGAGTTCTTGTCGCGCCCGAGGCGTTCGGCGAGGGCCCGCGCATCATACATGTGCCCCATGCCGACATTGTAGGCGGCGAGGGCGAACCAGATCCGGTCCTCGCCCGTCACCCCGTCCGGCACGCGCTCATAGAGATCGGCGAGATAGGCCGTGCCCCCGGCAATGCTCTGTTCGGGGTCGTTGCGGTCCTCGATGCCCACCCGGCGCGCGGTCGACAGGGTCAGCATCATCAGGCCGCGCACGCCCGTCGCACTGACGGCATCGGGATCCCAGTGGGATTCCTGATAGGCCTGCGCCGCCAGCAGCTCCCAGTCGAAGGGCAGGTCTGCGGCGGCCCGTTCGAAGGCCGGGCGGTATTGCGGCAGACGGCTCTGCACACGGCGTACGAAGCGCGCCACATCGACATAGTCGAAAGCGCCGAAACGGCCGAACCAGCGTTCGTCCAGATCGGCGAGCAGGCCGGTTTCGTGCGCCGAGGCGAACCAGTCCGCCATCGCCTGGTCCAGGCCTTCGATACGGCCCGTATGGGCCCAGGCGAGCGGGCGTTCCTCGGTCAGCGTCATGGCGACATCGAGCTCGGGATGCCGGCGGCGCGCGAAGTCCGCGAGATGGCTGTCCGAGACGGTACAGTCGAACGTGCCGCGATCGACGCCTTCCAGGAGCGGCATGGCCGAGCCGGCGGTTCGCGCGCTCCAGCGCACCCCCGGCTGCTGCCGCGCCAGGGTTTCCAGCGTTTCCTCGTAACTCGATCCTGCCAGCACGCGGATCGTGGTGCCCGGCAGAGCGTCCGGCGTGGTCGGCTCGCGCCCGCCGCGCCGGCAGATCAGCTGCTCGGTGACAGACTTGTAGGCCGGGCCGAACGAGACCCGTGTGCGCCGTGCCGGCGTGACAGTGAGATTGGCGGCGGCGATATGGCCCTCGCCGGCGTCCAGGCTGTCGAACAGGCTGTCGATGTCGCGCCGCGGTTCGAACCGGGCGGCAACCCCCAGACTGTCCGCGAACGCCTGCGTCAGCTCGACCTCGTAGCCGGTCGGCATGCTGTCACCGGCCTCGAAACTGGTCGGTCCCTCCAGGGTGAGCACGACGAGCTCGCCCCGGGCCTGGACATCGGCCAGAGAGGTGTCGTCCAGACCCTGCCGGTCCGGCGCGCACTGAACGAGAATGAGCCCGGCAATGACGGCCAGCACCGCCTTCGCCACTGACAGAAACGGACGTCCCATGATCCCGGACTGTAGCGCGAATGCGCCGTTGTGCAATCGGAATGTACCCGTTTGTTCCGTTTTGTTAACCATAAATGTTCCACTTGTGTTCCCGGAACAAAACTGGTACGCCTGACATCGGTTGCCCGCACCCCGGGGGCGTGAAATAAGGGATGAAGGCTATGAGCAAGGGCGCGATTCGACTCGTGAAGGACGACAAAAACACCGACAAGCAGAAGGCCATCGAGGCGGCGCTGAGCCAGATCGACAAGGCCTTCGGCAAGGGCTCCGTGATGAAGCTCGGCCAGCGTCCCTCGATGGATATCGAAGCGATTTCCACAGGTTCGCTGGGGCTCGACATTGCCCTGGGCATCGGCGGCCTGCCGAAAGGCCGGATCATCGAGATCTACGGTCCGGAAAGCTCGGGCAAGACCACGCTCGCCCTGCACACCGTCGCCGAGGCCCAGAAGGCCGGCGGCGTCGCCGCTTTCGTCGATGCCGAACACGCGCTCGACCCGGTCTATGCCGGCAAGCTGGGCGTTGATGTCAGCGAGCTTCTGGTGTCCCAGCCGGACGCCGGCGAACAGGCGCTCGAGATCGCGGATACGCTGGTGCGCTCCGGTGCTGTCGACGTCCTCGTGATCGACTCCGTGGCGGCACTCACGCCACGCGCCGAGCTGGAAGGCGAGATGGGCGACAGTCTGCCGGGTCTGCAGGCGCGCCTGATGAGCCAGGCGCTGCGCAAGCTGACGGGCTCGATTTCCAAGTCGAAATGCCTGGTGATTTTCATCAACCAGATCCGCATGAAGATCGGCGTGATGTTCGGGTCTCCGGAAACCACGACCGGCGGTAATGCGCTGAAATTCTACTCGTCCGTCCGTCTCGATATCCGCCGCATCGGTGCGATCAAGAACCGCGATGAGGTGATCGGCAACCAGACCCGCGTCAAGGTGGTCAAGAACAAGGTTGCGCCGCCCTTCCGCGAGGTCGAGTTCGACATCCTCTATGGCGAAGGCATCTCGAAGATGGGCGAGCTGCTGGACCTCGGCGTCAAGGGCGATGTGATCGAGAAGTCGGGGTCCTGGTACTCCTACAATTCCGAACGCATCGGTCAGGGCCGCGAGAATGCGCGCCAATTCCTGCTCGACAACCCGGATATCTCCGACGAGATCGAAAAGAAGGTGCGGGCCAATGCCGGCCTGATCGCCAACGAGATGCTCACCGGTCCCGATGCGGACGACGAGGTCGCAGCCGGTTGATCGTTCCGGACTGGCGGAAGGATGAGGCGCAAGCCGGTCTTTGTTGATTGTCTCTGGCGCCGGCGGGTTGGCAGTCTGGCTGGTTGAAAAGGGCCGGAGAACGGCAAGCGCCGGCGCGGAACAGGCTCCAGCGACACACCGCTCCGGCAATCGCAGCTTGATTGTAAACGGGTGCTTGGCTAGGCCGGGCACCCGTTTCTATATGATATCCAGAAAAATCGGCGGGTTTGCGACCATCATGGTCTCGCCCGCGCCCGCAACACGACGGACCGTAATCCATGGCCAGCCTGCGCGACATCCGTGCCACCTTCCTCGACTATTTCGCGAGCCACGATCACGAAGTGGTGCAATCGGCTCCGCTGGTGCCGCAGGACGACCCGACCCTGCTCTTTGTCAATGCGGGCATGGTGCCGTTCAAGAATGTGTTCACCGGCAAGGAAAAGCGCGCCATTCCGCGCGCGACCTCGTCGCAGAAATGCGTGCGCGCCGGCGGCAAGCATAATGACCTCGACAATGTCGGCTATACGGCGCGCCACCACACCTTCTTCGAGATGCTGGGGAATTTTTCCTTCGGCGACTATTTCAAGGAGCGCGCGATCAGCCATGCCTGGGAGCTGGTGACGAAGGAATTCGCCCTGCCCAAGGACAAACTTCTCGTCACGGTCTTCTCCGAGGATGACGAGGCCCGGGCGCTGTGGCGCAAGATTGCCGGCCTGCCGGACGAGAAGATCATCGGCATCTCCACCTCCGACAATTTCTGGTCCATGGGCGATACCGGTCCGTGCGGTCCGTGTTCGGAGATCTTCTTCGACCATGGCGAGGACATTCCGGGCGGCCCGCCCGGCTCGCCCGACGAGGATGGCGACCGCTTCATCGAGATCTGGAACCTCGTCTTCATGCAGTTCGAGCAGATCGATGCCGACACCCGGATCGACCTGCCCAAACCGTCCATCGACACCGGCATGGGGCTGGAGCGGATCGCGGCGATCCTGCAGGGCAAGCACAATAATTACGATGTCGACCTGTTCGCCAATCTGATCCACGCCGGTGAAGACGTGCTCGGTGTGAAGGCGCAGGGCGATGCCCTGGCAAGCCACCGGGTCATCGCGGACCATCTGCGCTCGACCTGTTTCATGATGGCCGATGGCGTGTCGCCGTCGAATGAGGGGCGCGGCTATGTGTTGCGCCGGATCATGCGCCGCGCCATGCGCCACGCCCACCTGCTGGGCGCGACCGAACCGGTGATGTGGAAGCTGGTGCCGGCCCTCAAGGCCGAGATGGGCGATGCCTATCCCGAACTCGGCCGCGCCCAGGCGCTGCTCGAAGACACGCTGAAAGTCGAGGAAGAGCGTTTCCAGCGCACCCTCGGCCGCGGCCTGTCCCTGCTTGAAGAGGCCACCGAAGGTCTGGGCGAGGGCGGTGTGCTGCCCGGCGAGACGGCGTTCAAGCTCTATGACACCTACGGCTTCCCGCTCGATCTCACCCAGGATGCGCTTCGCGCCAAGGGTATGACGGTCGACGAGGCCGGTTTCGACAAGGCGATGGACAAGCAGCGTGCGGATGCCCGCGCCAGCAAGTTCTCCTCCGGCGATGCAGCGCCCGAAGCCGTCTGGTTCGGCGTGCGCGACACAGCCGGGGCGACGCAATTCCTCGGCTATGACGGCACCGAAGGCGAGGGCCGTCTGGCCGCCATCGTCTCCGGCGGGGCCGAGGCCGGCAGCCTGGCGGACGGTGAGACAGCAGAACTCGTCTTCGATCGCACGCCCTTCTATGGCGAAAGCGGCGGCCAGTGCGGCGATACCGGCGTCATCCTGTTCGAGAACGGTGCCGTGTTCCGGGTGGAGGACACGCAAAAGCGCGCCGGCGATCTGCATGCCCATATCGGCGTTCTGGAGAAGGGCGCGATCAAGGCCGGTGACACGGCGCGTCTCTCGGTCGATGCGCCGCGCCGCGTGTCGACCAAGGCGAACCACTCGGCCACGCACCTGCTGCACGCTGCCCTGCGCGACGTGCTCGGACCGCACGTGACCCAGAAGGGCTCCTATGTCGGTCCGGACCGGCTTCGCTTCGACTTCAGCCACAACAAGTCGGTGACAGCCGAGGAGATTGCGGCGATCGAGGCGCAGGTGAATGCCGTGATCCGCCAGAATGTTGCCGTGTCGACCCGCGAGATGAGCCCGGATGCGGCCATCGAAGCCGGCGCGCTGGCCCTGTTCGGCGAGAAGTATGGCGACAAGGTGCGTGTGCTCACCATGGGCCGTGCCCTGGCCGATGCCGACACGGCCTATTCGGTTGAATTGTGTGGCGGTACCCATGTCGACCGCACCGGTGATATCGCCCTGTTCAAGATCGTGTCGGAAAGTGCCGTCTCGTCGGGCGTACGCCGGATCGAGGCGATGACCGGCGAGGGCGCCCGCCGCTATGTCGACGAGCAGATCGGTTTCGGCCGGGCTGCGGCCGATGCGCTGAAGGTCACACCGGCCGATCTGGCCGCGCGCGTCACCTCCCTGATGGAAGAGCGCAAGAAGCTGGAACGCCAGCTCGCCGAAGCCAAGAAACAGCTTGCCATGGGCGGCGGCAGCGGCGCCGCGCCGGCCGGTCCGGAAGAGATCGCCGGCACCAAATTCATCGGCCGCGTGGTCGAGGGCGTGGGCGGCAAGGATCTGCGCGGCCTGATCGACGAGGCGAAGGCTTCGATGGGTTCGGGCGTGGCCGCCTTCATCGGCGTCAATGAGGGCAAGGCGGCTCTGGCGGTCGGCGTCACCGATGATCTTACCGGACAGTTCAGCGCGGTCGAGCTGGTGCGCGCCGGGGCCGGTGCTGTCGGCGGCAAGGGCGGGGGCGGCCGGGCCGACTTCGCCCAGGCCGGCGGTCCGGATGGCGCCAATGCCGCGGCCGGGCTGGATGCCATCCGCACGGCGCTGGCCGGCTGATGTCCCGCAAGGCCAGACCATCCGCGTCCCGCGATGTCCAGCTAACCGGCGACAAGGCGTTGGCGCGGCAGGTCGCGTCGGCGCGGGAGGCCTTCAACACCGCGCTCGACGCGCGCGACATGCCTGCGATCGCTGACGTGCTGAGCGAGGAGGCGATGCTGGTGCCAGGCGACGAGGCCCAGCTGATCACCGGCCGCCAGGCCCAGCTGGACGCCTGGGAAGCAGTGTTCGCCAGCATGCCGGACATCGCCTATGTCCGCGCACCGGCCCGCATCGAGATCAGCGAGGATGGATTGCTGGCCGCCGAAACCGGCCGCTGGCGGGGCAGCTGGTCGATGGACGGGATGTCGGTGCGCTATTCCGGCCGCTACTTCGCCAAATGGCGCCATGACGGCACCGCCTGGCGCATCGAGGCGGAAACCTTCGTGACCATGAAACGCACCGGCGGAGCCGGCTAGCGGACTTCCTGCCGACCCAGGGCGGACGGATTCACGCGCTCGATCCGGTTGGTCCAGATGCCGCCCGAATAGCCGTCCGGCAACGCATCGAGAGCATCCAGCGTATCGATGCCGGTGGAGTTCATCGTCGCCCGGTCCAGATCGCCCATCACCCAGACAAGTGTGTTGGCATCCGCCATGCGCTGTTCGAGCCGCCGGGGCCAGCCCCAGGCGAGGCGCGCATAATTCTTCGGCAGTATCAGCACGGTGTTCCGGCAGGCCTGCGGGACAAAGCCGCTCCACCCCGTCAGCAGATAGCGCAGGGCACAATCCTTCAGTCCGCGCCGGGACAGCTGGCGAATGCCCGGCCGCAATTCAGCGAGGCGGGTCAGGGGTGCGGGCGCTCCCACGACGATCAGGCGTTCGGGGTCGATGTTCCGCGCATCCAGATAAACCGCGAGGCGTTCGGCCTCGTGCGGGTCATTGCTCTTGATATTGATCACGAAACGGCGTCCCGGAAAGGCATCGAGAACCTCGCCGAGCGACGGGATGAGGCCGATGCCGGTACCGCGAAGCGGGTAGGTCGCGCCGTCATCCGCCGTATAACCCCAGCCCGCATCCAGCGAGCGGATTTCCGCCATGCTGTGCTCCCGGGTGATGCCGGTGCCGTCAGTGCGGCAATCCAGTGTCCAGTCGTGAAAGACGGCAAACTCGTTGTCTGTGGTGGGGTGGATATCGATCTCGACGATCTCTGCGCCGGCGTCGAATGCGGCGCCAATCGCGGGGAGGGTGTTTTCGATGAAGGTGTGCGTGATCGGGGCGATGCGCGTGGCCGTGCAGTCCTGCGGTCCGACGCCGGTCGGGTCGAATGTCTGATGCACCCCGCGATGGGAAATGAAGTAGGGCTGGTCCGGTTCCGGCGCCAGCCAGGATGCGTTGCCCAGATAAGCGGCGAGCACCGTCGCACCGATCGCGGCAACGGCAAGGCGGCCATATCGCATGAAAATCCCCTCGATCGTCTGTCCCTGATGCGAGGGTGGCGCGGAAATCGGGCCAATGCGCGGCTGAAAACGGACACGGCCGGGGCTTGAAGCCGGAATTTTCAGGGCCGGACTGTCACAAAGAAGGCCATCCGTCCGTCTGGAACCCGAAAGCAAGGGAGTTCCAGATGATCCAGCGCAGTCTTCTCTATCTCGGTGCCGTCTTCTATTTGCTCAATGGCGTCAGAATGATCGCGGATCCGCAGGGCTTTTTCGACGGCACGGCGGGTGTCAGTGCGACCGGCGGATACAATATGCATTTCATCGTCGATATCGGATTTGCCTTTCTGGTCTCCGCCGGGGCGATGGCGGCCGGCGTCTGGCTGCGCCAGCGCAGCCTGATCCTGGCCGGGCTGGCCTGGCCGGTCCTGCATGCCGCTTTCCACACGGCAGGCCTCGCCATGCACGGCGCGGTGTCACACGCCGCCTGGGTGGTCGAGACCGGCGGGGTGATCCTGCCGGCGCTGGTTCTTGTCGTTCTTGCGCTGCGGGTGCCGCTTGCGGGGCTGGGTACAGGCATGCCGCGCCTGGTGCATGCGGGGCTGCGGCGTTTCGAGGCGCAGTGGTCCTACGATGCCGCTTATCTGCACCGGCTTGTCGATACGGTGCCGGACAGCGTGCGCTTCCTGACAGCCTTGCAGGGCCTCTCCGGTCTTTCCAGGCAGGCTCCGCCCGCGCTGCTTCATGGTGCCTCGCTGGCCGCATCGCTGCACGAGGATTGCGGGCCTTGCGCACAGATCACGATCGACAAGGTCTGTGCCGACGGTGCCGAGCCGGAAACGGTGCGCGCGCTTATCCGGCGGGACTTCGGGCGGGCCGATCCGGTGTCCGCGCTCGGATTCAGCTATACGGCCGCGGTCCTGGCTGGTGAAGCAGAGGCCATGGCGATGCGCGACGAGATCGTCAAACGGTACGGCGAGGCAGCGTTGTCGGAACTCGCGCTGGCGGTCGTGGTCTCGCGGACCTATCCGACGATGAAGACGCTGACGGGCTTCGGCGCGGCCTGCCAGAGGCTTGACGTGGCCGGCCAGACCGAAACAGTGGCAGCCGCATGACCGCTCTTCAAACCGACCTGTCGGCCTTCCAGGCCGAACGTCCGCGCCTGATCTCGATTGCCTATCGCATGCTGGGCGAACGGGCGGCCGCCGAGGATGTGGTTCAGGATGTCTGGCTGCGCTGGGACCGTGCCGATACCGGCGAGGTCGCCAATCCCCAGGCCTGGCTGACCGCTGCCACCACACGGCTGGCGATCGATGCCCTGCGCAAGGCGCGGGTGCGCCGGGAGGCCTATACCGGTCCCTGGCTGCCCGAACCCTGGCTGCATGACCCTGCAGACGATCTGCTGGCGCGCATCGAGACGGCGCAGCAGGCCGAACTCGCCCTTCTGTGGGCGATGGAGGCCCTGACACCGCGCGAGCGTGCGGCCTTCATTCTCCACGAGGCCTTCGACACCGGCTACGAGGCCCTGGCCGGGGTTCTGGATACCACCGAGGCGGCCTGCCGCCAGCTGGTCTCGCGAGCCCGGCGCAAGACGCGCGGGGGCCCGGCACGCCCGGGAAGCGCGCCGGAGGCCATCATGGAATTGCTGGCGGGCATCATGACGGCCTATGCCAGGGGCGATATCCGGCAGATTGCGGCGCTTCTGTCCGAGGAGGTCGTCGCGATCAGCGATGGCGGCGGCAAGGCGCGCGCAGCCCTGCGTCCGCTCATGGGGGCGGCAGAGACCGCGCAGGTCATGCACGCCCTGGCGACGCGAAAACCGCCGGACCGGGTGCCGGATCTGGTCTGGATGAACGGCCGTCCGGCGATCGGTATTCTCGACGGGGGCGCGAGTGATTTCCTGATGACCGTTACGCCGGCGGTGGACAATCCGTCCCGCATCGGCTGGATCTATGTCATGCGAAACCCGCTGAAACTGCCGCTCTAATTCGCTGCATTGCTCATGGTGCGGGCGGCGGCGAGCCAGGCCCGGGCCTGCGTTTCGTGCTGGAAGACACGTTCCTCGGTGGTCAGCCTGTTGCGGCTGGCCAGCTCCCAATAGGTCAGCGTGGCCTTGGAAAACGGGTCGTTGCAGACAATGGCGGCGCGGCGCTTGTGCGACGGTCTGGCATCGTCATTCTCGCGCATGGTGTCCATCATGCGCGTCACGGAATCGGCCCGGATATCGCTCAGCGAGACATGATCGAGAATGGTCAGGAAGTCATAATCGTCCGACCAGCCGGGCTGGATCCGGGCCATGGCGAACACGGACAGGAGTTCGTCGGGCGCGAGCTTTCCGGATATGCGGTAGACGCACAGACCGTTCTCGGCTTCGAAGTCGATGCTGAAATTCACCCTGCGTCCCCGTGCCCGGCAGCGGGCTGTCCTTTATGACAACTTTCCGAGTATCGGCGCTGGGCGCTCAAAATCAAGGTCGCGCGTTACTCGTCGACGGTTTCCAGCGCTTCGTCGAATTCTGCCGCGGGAACAACAGGGCGCGACATGGAGAAGCGGCCGGACCATCCGCGCGTCCGCCATATGCCGGCGATCATGTTGCCATCGGCACTCAATTCGCCCGTATAGGCCACGGAATGAATGGCGCCGCCCGTACCGTCATACGTCTTGGTGAGGGAGACGATCCCGTCCCTGCAGGCGCCCTGGACATGGGCAAACAGACGCGCTGCGCCGGGCATTGCGAACGTGTTGGGCTCGTCGGTCCGGCCGGTCAGCAGGCCGCCGCGATCGTCGATACTGGCGATGAACGTCACAGGCGCTTCGCCGAGCGGATAGCCGTACTCGCCGAACCAGACGCCGGTCAGGTCGTTTGTCATCCTGGTCCCTTGCACGGCCCAGTGGTGTCGTTTGAGACCGCACCCGTCAAGGGGAGGACACAAAAAAGGGCGAAGCCGCCGGCTCCGCCCCTCTTGAGGTTCGTCCGATCGAAGGATCAGCCCCAGTTGGCCATGGCCTTCTGGAAGTTCTCGTCGACCTTGTCCAGGAAGCCCTCGGTGGACAGCCAGCCCTGCTGCTCGCCGACCAGAAGTGCGAGGTCCTTGGTCATGTAGCCGGCCTCGACGGTCTTGATGATCGTGTCTTCCAGCGTCTTGGCGAATTTCTGCAGATCTTCATTGCCGTCCATGCGGCCGCGATGGGTCAGGCCCTGCGTCCAGGCGAAGATGGAGGCGATGGAGTTGGTCGAGGTCTGCTCGCCGCGCTGGTGCTGGCGGTAGTGGCGGGTGACGGTGCCGTGCGCGGCTTCTGCTTCCACCGTCTTGCCGTCCGGCGACATCAGCACCGACGTCATCAGGCCAAGCGAGCCGAAGCCCTGGGCGACGGTGTCGGATTGCACGTCGCCGTCATAATTCTTGCAGGCCCACACAAAGCCGCCGGACCACTTCATCGCCGCGGCGACCATATCGTCGATCAGGCGGTGCTCGTAGGAGATGCCCTTGGACTGGAAGGCGTCCTTGAATTCGGCGTCGAAGATTTCCTGGAACAGGTCCTTGAAGCGGCCGTCATAGGCCTTGAGGATGGTGTTCTTGGTCGACAGGTAGACCGGCCAGCCGCGCTGCAGGCCGTAATTGAACGAGGCGCGCGCGAAGTCGCGGATCGACTCGTCCAGATTGTACATGCCCATCGCGACGCCGGCGCCCGGGAAGTTGAACACTTCGTATTCGACCGGCTCACCGCCGTCTTCCGGTGTGAAGGTCATCGTCAGGCGGCCCTTGCCGGGAACCAGGAAGTCGGTCGCCTTGTACTGGTCGCCGAAAGCGTGGCGGCCGATGACCATCGGCTGCTGCCAGCCGGGAACCAGACGCGGGATGTTGGAAATCACGATCGGCTCGCGGAAGACAACGCCGCCGAGGATGTTACGGATCGTGCCGTTCGGCGAGCGCCACATCTTCTTCAGGCCGAATTCCTCGACGCGGGCTTCGTCCGGTGTGATCGTGGCGCATTTCACGCCGACACCGTATTCCTTGATCGCGTTGGCGGCGTCGATGGTGATCTGGTCGTCCGTCTCGTCACGCTTGGTGACCGAGAGGTCGTAGTATTTCAGATCAATGTCGAGATAGGGCAGGATCAGCTTGTCCTTGATCATCTGCCAGATGATGCGGGTCATCTCGTCGCCGTCGAGCTCGACGACCGGGGTATCGACTTTGATCTTCGCCATGGGTGTTCTGCTTTCTTTTCGGACGTACGGGACCGTGCGCCCGCGGGCGCACGAGAGAATTTGCGCGCTCTCTAGCATCGGTCATTGAGTCAAGGAAGGCCCGGCCTGAAAAAGCGCGCGCCTGTCCGCGGCCGTAACTTTCGCTCCTGCCACGAACATTGTTAACTGCCATTGGCGCCGGGGGGCGTGTCGGCATGGGGACGTATAATGACAGTCATTCGGATCGGGTTTGCACTGGCGCTCGCCATGATCGCTTCAGCCTGTGACGGGGCGGGCGGTGCGATGATGGACAGCGCGGCCCTGATCGAGGGCACCGGTGTGACCGCAACGGTTTCCGAGCGGGCCGATGGCCGGTTCGACGTCGACTATGTCTTCGCGGCGCCGCAGACCGCCATGATCTTCAGCCGGTCCACGGGCGATTATCGCGTGGGCGCCTGGGAGGTCGCAGGAGAGGGCGCGCGTCTCGAGCGTCTCAACGGTTTCGATACGCTGGTCTTCGACGCGCCCGCATCGCAGGTCTCGCTGGTCGCCGAGCCGCGCTTCGTCAATCCGGAGGGCGATTACAGCCCCTTTGTCGACTTCTCCGACGGCGGCCTCGCCCTGTTCACCGGCCAGTTCGACCTGATGCCTGTGGCAGACGCCGATGCCGCTGCGGCGCTGGAGGGCCGTCTCGATCGCTGGCGCGGCGAACAGCCCGTGCTCGGGGTCCGGGTCCGGTCGGACCGGCGGATGGTATTCGAAGGAGCCGTGCGCGAGGGCGCGATCGAAGACGTGTCGCTCGGCGGGGGAAGCTTCGTCTATCTGGGCGATGGCGAGATCGTTGAAGGGCGCAGCTATATCGGCGTCATCGACCGGGGCCTGCCGGACTGGGTGCTGGCATCCATCGACCGGGACATGGAGGCGATCTTCGCGCTCTACGAAACCCGCTGGCAGCGTCCGCTCGACGAGCGGGCCGTGCTCTACTTCGCCTTTGGCGGCTACGATAATCCGGGTTTTTCCAACAAGGGCGGCGTCTCCGGGTCGGTGATCATGCTGGACACGTCCGGTGAGGCGATGCGCGAAGAATCGCCGCGCCTGCGCAACTATCTCAACTGGTTTTTCGCGCACGAGGTGGCGCACCAGTTCCAGAATGCCAGCGGCGCCCGCAATGGCGACACGGCGGACAGCTGGATCCATGAAGGCGGCGCCAACACGATGGCGAATGCGCTGGTTGCGGGCATGACCGAAGAGCCTGGCGCATATATCGATACCGCCTACGCCCAGGCCTGGACGAATTGCCTTCCTGCCTTGCAGGACGGTCCTCTGCGCGGTGCGGGGGCTCGCGGCTATTTCGGCGCGTATTACGACTGCGGGTCACTGGTCTCATTGATCGCCGCGGCCGGTGCACCGGACGGCGACATCTATGCGATATGGCAGGCGATGCAGTCCGCCGCGCTCGACATGGACGAGCCGGTCAGCGCCGATCTCTTCTTCGCGGCCATGTCGGGCCTGGGGGCGGATGCGGACCTGGTCCGGCCATTGCGCCGGATCGTGATCGAGGGCGTCGTCGACCCGGCCGGCGAACTGCGTGCGGCGATGGCAATGACGCCTTTGTCTCCTGAGTTTGACGAGGCCGGCCAGCTGACCGGCTTCGGCGCGCAGAACTAGAGCAGGATCGTTTCCTGCGGAATCGCCCCTGCCCCAGAATCCTGAGTGGTCGCGTGATCGAACCGGTGAACCGGTTTCCACTTCACCTGATCACGCTCTGGCTGTTGCCCAGCAGGTCAAGATAGGACTGGCGCGTGAAACGCGGCTTGATGCCGGCCTCCAGCTCGCGGATGACAAAGGTGCTGTCCGCGTCGGAGAGCCGGGCCTCCAGCGTGACATTCAGACCCTGAAGGTCAGGCAGAAGCTCTGCCATCCGGACGGTTCCCGGTTGATCGTCGCCGAGGCAGGGGCGTTGCGTGTGCCGCGCGACCAGGGCCCGATCGTCCCTGTATACACCGAATGTCAGGATCAGATTGGCGTCGGCCGGGCAGGTATAGGTGAAGCCGACGCTCGCGGACTCCGCATCGTCCTGCGGAACAGGGAAGGTAATCCGCAAAGTCTCGTCCGCCGCCAGTCCGTCGACAGTCTGCGACTGGTCGACAAGCTGTGCCAGTTCTGGCGTGCTCGCCGCGGAAACCGGGAAGGCGAGGGTGTTATCCAGCATGAACACCTGATGGCCGGGAAAGTCGAACACGGCCCAGCTGTTGGTGCGGAGGACGCGGTAGATATCCGGGTACAGCCAATGGCGCCGCCCCTCCGTCCCGACAACCACCACATCCGGCGCCAGGGTGCGCAGGGCCGTGGTGAAGTGTTCGCTGTTGCGTGCCTGGTGCAGATAGCGCCGGGCATTGATGGTGTACCAGCCATCCTCGAAATTCAGCGCGCCTGACGGGCCGATCGAGGTCGACAGGTACAGGCGCCGCCGGGGCGACGGGCTCAGGCCGTCGAGCATCGCGTTGATCCTGGCTGACGTCGCGGCGAACTCGGCCAGCGTGTCGCGGCTCTTGGGGTGCAGGGCCTGGAAGATATTGTATTCCGCCAGATGATAACTGCCTGTGGGGAGCAATACGATCTGCAGCCCGCAAAGCGCCGTCAGGGCAAGGGCGGTTGCCCGGAATGCGGCGGGGACCGGTGCGGAAACCGCAAGCACGATCCCTGTGGCAACGGCCAGCAGCGCCGGGAAAACGGGCCATAGCAGCCGCAGATCATTCTGCAGGGCGGTCAGGGTGCCGACGGCGGCCAGAAGACCGGCCAGAATGACCAGCCATACCCGCAATCGTTTGACGAGGGCAGCTGCCGCAGCGGGCAGGGCAAGCAGCAGGCCTGCGCCCAGCGATCCGCGCAGGTCGTGGGGCGATATGGATTGGGTGTCGAACACCAGGCGGACAAACATGTCGAGGCTGGCAAAGCCCTCATGCGGGGTCCGGTGCTGGTTCGGCGGGTAGAAGTCCGACTGGAAAATCTGGTTGTAGTACGGAAAGACCGGGTTTCCCGTCAGCAGGAAGGTGGCCAGCACGACCGGCACCACAAGCGCGGTCATCGCGATTGCGGTCGCGGCGGTCAGGGTCGCGATGGACCGGATCGGGCGGCGATGCCGCATGAACAGCGTCGCCACGGCGAGCGCATACAGGAAAACGCTCATCACCCAGGCCGAATTCTTGGAAGCGGCAGCGCCGGCGAGGCACAGGCCGAAACCGAGCAGACAGGGCGCTGCGGCCGCCGTCGTGCGGGACTTCAGCGCGAGAACCAGTGCCGTCATCGCGCCCGTAATGAACATGGCGACGGCATTGTCATAATAGAAATCGCCGGAGAGCTTCAGCAGCACCGGAGTGGTGATCACGATTGCGCCCGCGGCCCAGCCGGCGATGCGGGAGCGGCAAATCGTGTGTGCGATCACGCCAGCGCATGCCGCATAGAGGCTGGCCTGGACACAGTTCAGGGCCCGGGCGCCGCCTTCTCCCGCCATCAGATAGGCCGAGCCGGCGAGGTGCAGCCCGCCCAGCGGCTGCAGCCCCCAGGCGGCGCGCCAGGGGGCCTGGTGCCATTCGCCGTGAACCCGCAAATGTTCGAAATAGCCCTGGTATGCGGCCCGGGCGTCGGGACCGAGCTCAGGCAACAGACTCATCAATGCGAAGGTCAGGAAGCCTGCGATGCCGAGGAGCGCGAATCCGGCCGGCGCACGGTGCACCGAACGGCCGGCGCTGGCAAGGCAGAGCCGGGCGAACCTGCGTCCGTCAGGGCCGAGCGCAGCCCAGGCCAGAGCACCCAGCGCCAGGTATGCGGCAAAATGTGTGTTAGCGGTATTCAGCGGGATCCAGAACGCCGCCCAGAGTGCGCCGCTGACCAGTGCGAGCCCCGCGACGGTACAGACAATCAGCAGGCCGCCTCCGGGACGGGCTTTCGCGCTGCGGGGAAAAAGGCCTGTCGAGATCCGCCAGACAACGGCAAGCCCCAGCAGCGCCGATGCCCCCAGCTGCACGAGCAGTCCGGCAGCCACACCGGGGCCCCAGCTGAACAGCATGAACAGGATGACGGGCAGCCACGCGACCCATTTGCGGGTTCTGTCGAGAAAAGGACGGACAATCAGAACGGACGCGACCGTCGCGAGGGCGGGCAGGAAAAATGTCCAGATACCGCCCACGCCCGGTAGCCAGCGCGCCGAAGACTCCGCTGGCCAGAGGGCAAAAACGGCGACCGCAACGAGAACGACAACGCCGGTGAGCGCTGCCGTCGCGACGGGAATGACAGCCGCTCTAGTCATCAGTCTCGAACTGGCTGGCGGGGCGGCCGACACCGATACCGAGAAGCCAGGAAATCGGCTGCTTGGGTTCCTTGCCGATGTCGTAGTTCAGGAAGCCGACAAGGAATATCGTTGCGAGGATGACGAGAACCTCGATCAGGGCAACGGCGCCGCCCGAGCGGGGGATGCCGGTGAGTGTGCTCTGGGTCCACGCCGACATTGCGCCCAGCGTGCCGAAAACCGCGAATACGAGCCCCAGGAAGAGCAGCACGCTGCCGGGATTGAAGTCGCGGAGCACATACTGGTAGAAGAGCCGCTTGGCGAGCGTGACAACGTGCCGTCCGGCGAACTGGAACAGCTCCGAGCGGACATCGAGGCTGCTTTCCTCGTCGCCGTAGACCGCGTTGTGGGGGATCTCGACGACCTTGGCGCCCAGCGTGTTGATCCGGAACAAGAGATCGGTCTCGAAGAAATACCGCTTTGAGAGCTTTTCCATTGGCAGGCATTCCGCAAGCCGGCGGTCGATTGCGATATAGCCATTTGTCGGATCTGACAGTGAGTAGTACCCGGTGGAGAACCGGCTGATGAAGGTGAGGGCGAGATTCCCGGCTCGCCGGGCGAAAGGCATGGTCTCGGACGCTTCCAGGTAGAAGAACCGGTTGCCCTTCACATAGTCGGCCTGGCCGTTGACAATCGGTGCCGCGAAGTTGCCGGCAAGCGTGGCATCCATCTGTCCGTCGCCGTCGACCTTGACCAGCACATCCGCGCCGCGCGCCATCGCCTCCCGCATGCCGGTCAGCACCGCACCGCCCACGCCCTGGTTCCGGTCGTGACGCACGACCGTTACCCGCGGGTCGGTACAAGTCTGTTCGACAAAGTCGCCGCTTTTCTCGGGGCAGGCGTCATCAACCACGATGATCATCGAGACTTCGCGTCCGACGTCCCCGATAACGCCCAGAATGTGATCGCGAACCCGATAGGCGGGAATGATCACGGCGATGCTCGACGGGGCCGAATCCTCGGCCGAAGGATGACGGTGCGGACCCGGTCCTGTATCGCGATGGAGACTCACGGCCATCCCTTGGTCATTCTCATGCTGGCCAAAGGCGCTATCATGACGTGAAGGGCATTGGAAGTTGTATTGCGGACGGCCGGGGCTCTGCCAGGGTCGGGGCCAGGGGGCAGCCATGAAACTCGCCGTGCTTTTTCTGTTTTCAATCCTGCTTGCGAGCGGGCAGGTGGCGTTCAAGTTTGCCGCGATCGATATCAAGGCGCGGGTCGAGGCAATCGGCGGTCTCTGGGCTTTTGCATCGCTTCCCCTGTTTGCCGCCTTGGTGATCTATGCCGGCGCCACTGCGCTCTGGGTCTGGATCCTGACCGACACACCGCTCTCGCGCGCCTATCCTTTCGCCTTGCTCGGCGCGATTTTTGTGCCGGCGGCCTCGGTTGTCCTGTTCGGCGAGAGCCTGACCTGGTCTTATCCGGTCGGCCTGCTCCTGGTCTGTCTGGGCGTTTATCTGTGCGTGCGCTGAGCGCCTGAGCGGCGTGCAAGCCACTTGATCTGTCGTGCACAACGGGACATGACGCGCACCATGACGGACCTGTACCAGACCGGGCATACAGCCCCCGCCTTCATCCTCCATACGCCCCAGCTGGGCGAGAATATCGGCGCCGCCGCACGCGTGATGGGGAATTTCGGCCTGCCGGAACTCGTCGTGCTCGATCCGCGCGACGGCTGGCCGAACGACAAGGCGATCACGATGTCGGCGGGGTCGCCGGTCCTGGACAATGCCCGCGTGGAATACCGTCTGACCGATGCGACCCACGACTTTACCCGTCTCTACGCCACCACAGCGCGGCCGCGCGGCATGGAGAAGCCGGTTCTCACCGCCCGCCAGGCGGTAGCCGAGATGCGGGCCGCCATCGCCGCCGGTGAACGGGTCGGCGTGATGTTCGGTGGCGAGAAGTCCGGCCTGCCCAATGAGGCGGTGACCATGGCCGACGCGATCATCACCCTGCCGGTCGATCGCAGCTTCTCCTCGCTCAATCTCGCCCAGGCGATCGCCGTGATTGCCTATGAGTGGAAAGCCGAGGAAGCGCCGCCGGCCGAGTTCGAGCCGGTCTCGGACATCGCCAAACGCGAAGACCTGGAGCGCATGTTCGAGCATTTCGAATACGAGCTGGAGAGGGCCGGCTTTTTCTATCCGCCCTCCAAGACGCCGCTCATGGTCCAGAATCTGCGCAATGCCTTCATTCGCGGCCGCTGGACCGAGCAGGAGGTGCGCACCTTCCGCGGTGCCGTGAAAGCGCTGGCTCTGGGCCGCGGCAAGGCGAGGGTGGTGCGGGAGGACTAATCCGCCGTCAGCGCCCCGAGCAGTTCGAAGGCAAAGTCCGGCGCCTCGAATGCCTTGTCATTGCCCTGAACGGCGAGGGTCAGGCCGGAGCGGCTGTCATGGATGACCGACGACCGGTAGCCGCCGAAATCACCGCCATGGGCGATGCGGTAGGCGCCGTCGTCGTGGAAGCGCACATAGATGCCCAGGCCGTAGCCGCGCGTGCCGGCCTCGTCGAACGCATTGATATCCGAGCGCATGATGGCGCCCTCGGCAGCGAAAAATCCACCATCGCCCAGGGCGCGATAGAGCGTGACGAGGTCTCCCGGCGTGGTGACCCAGCCGCCGCCCGTCCACTCATGGTCGAGGTTGGATTTCAGCGTGCCGCGGCGCGCTGTCGCCTGCCGTCCGAACAGGCCGTGCGTATGACCGGCCGCGAGGTTCTCGAACGTCCGGCCCTGCAGCGGCTCGGTGCCCGTCATGCCCAGCGGTTCGATCACAAGGCGCCGGGCCAGATCGTAGAAGGTCTCGCCGGTCGCCGTCTCGATGATCAGGCCGACGAGGATGTAGTCGGTGTCGGAATAGGAAAAGTGCGCGCCCGGTTCGCCTTCCGCCGCATCCCCGGCGACGAAGCCGGCCAGCTCGTCGGGGGAATAGCCGCGATTGCCGCGTATCAGGCCGGCGAGGAAGAAGTCGAGGTCTTCCAGATAGTCCGGCACACCGGCGGAATGGTTGAGCAGCATGCGCAGGGTCAGCGCGTCGGCATTGGCGAGACCGTCCCACCAGTCGCGGTCCGACAGCCAGGTCGAGACCGGCGCGTCGAGGTCGAGCGTGCCTGCTTCGGCGAGCTGGACCGCGACCAGGGCGGTGATCGTCTTTCCGGTGCTGCCGGACAGGAAACGCGTGTCGCTGCCCACGGGAATACCTTCGCGCGGATCGGCGAGGCCTGCGTGCAGGTCGATCCGCGTGCCGTCTGCCCGCCGGATGGTGACGGACAGGCCCGGTACCTGGCCGTCTTCGACGGCGGCGTTCATCCGGGACAGGGCGAGGGGGGCCGGATCGTCAGCGCCGGCTGGTGCGGCGATCAGGCAGAAAACAATCGGTATAATCAGGCGCATAGGGCTGCCTAGAACCGGGGGCGGGCGGGGTCAAGGCAAGGTATCGTGATCAAGGACCCGCAGCGCCGCGGCGATCCAGCCGCCGGCACCGGCAGCGCGCCCATTGACTTCCCTGTCCTGGCAGGTAAAACCCCCGCTTCCCTCGCCGGGGCCAGACCCTGGATCGTTTCACTTCAACGGGACGATGCGTGGACCGCCGTTTTGATCGCGTGCTGATGAGGGAGAGCGCGCCGGGCCGCATCGAATAGAGAGAACATGTCGAAGCGTCATTCGCAGAAATACAAGATTGACCGCCGCATGGGTGAAAACCTGTGGGGCCGTCCGAAGTCTCCGGTCAATTCGCGTTCCTACGGCCCGGGCCAGCACGGTCAGCGCCGCAAGGGCAAGATGTCCGATTTCGGCCTGCAGCTGCGCGCCAAGCAGAAGCTGAAGGGCTATTACGGTTCCATCACCGAGAAGCAGTTCCGCCGCACCTATGACGAGGCTTCGCGCCGCAAGGGCAACACGACGGAAAACCTGATCGGCCTGCTGGAAAGCCGCCTGGACGCGATCGTCTACCGCGCCAAGTTCGTGCCGACCGTCTTCGCTGCGCGTCAGTTCGTGAACCACGGCCACGTCAAGGTGAACGGCGTCAAGACCAACATCCCGTCCTACCGCTGCAAGCCGGGCGACGTGATCGAGGTTCGTGACCGCTCGCGTTCCATGGCCCTGGTGCTGGAAGCCCTGGAAAGCGCCGAGCGCGATATCCCGGACTATATCGACCTGGATCCGAAAGCCATGAAGGCCACCTTCGTGCGCATGCCGGAATTCTCCGAAGTGCCGTATCCGGTGCAGATGGAACCGAACCTGGTCATCGAATTCTACTCCTCGTAAGAGGACGAAATCCGACCTGGAAAACAGGCCGCTCCGGATCTCCGGGGCGGCCTTTTTCCTGGCGTGGAGATTGCCGTGTCAGCCGGCGTCCGGCCCGTTGCGATCCTGCCGGCCGTCCAGGCCGAGCATGTGTGCCGAAACACCGGCCGTCAGCCCGTGCACGAGCAGCGAGATCACCACGATCACGAAGACGAGGTCGAAGAAGACCGGTGTGATCGGTCCGGGGCTGACCACCGGAAAGATCGCCAGGAAGATCGGCACCGATCCCCGCATGCCCATCCAGCCGATATAGGCCTGTTCGCGCCATGGCATGCGTGCCGGCAAAAGGCAGGCGAAGACGGCCAGCGGCCGCGCGATCAGGATAAGCGCGCCTGCGAGGATCAGCCCGCTGGCGGCCACTCCGCCCAGCTCGCTCGGCGTTACCAGCAGGCCGAGCAGTACGAACAGGCAGATCTGCGCAATCCAGGACAGGCCTTCGTGAAAATGGATGGCCCGTTGCGGCGGCTTGGCACCGTGATTGGCGACGACAAGCCCGAAGAGATAGACCGCCAGGAAACCCGATCCGCCGATCAGTCCTGTTCCCGAGAAGGTTGCGAGCCCCGTCGCCAGCAGGAAGGGGGAGGCAAGGCCAGCGGGCAGTCTGAGCCAGCTCAGCAGGCTGGAGGCCAGCCAGCCGCCGGCAAGACCGGTCAGCAATCCCAGGCCGAGCTGGCTGGCGAGAAGAGGCAGTGCGCCTGCAAGGGCGTTCAGCGAGAGCCCGCTGCCGCTGTCGACGATTTCCACCAGGCTGATGGTGAGGAAGATCGCGACCGGGTCGTTGACGCCGGATTCCACGAGCAGGGTCTGGCGTGGCCGCTGGGGCAACCGTATCCCGCCATGGCGCAGTGACATGAAGGTGGCGGCGGCATCCGTGGAGCTGACCACCGCGCCGAACAGCAGGCCTTCCGCCAGCGAGGCACCCAGCAGGAGGCTGTAGGCGAGCCCGACGAAGGTCGCGGTCAGCACCACGCCGGGACCGGCCAGCAGGCCTGCCGGCAGGGCTGCCGCCTTCACGTCCGACCAGCGCGTGTCGAGCCCGCCGGACAAGAGGATCAGGGCCAGGCAGATCGAGCCGGCCGAATAGGTCAGCGCAAAGTCCTCGAACTCGATCCCGCCGGGACCGTCTTCACCCAGCGCCATGCCGATCGCCAGGAAGACAAGCAGGATCGGCGCCCGGAAGCGCGATGAAAGCGGGATCAGCATGATGCTCAGCGCGATGGTGGCGCTGATCAGAAGCAGGATGTGCAGCATAAGGGCGTCAGCAGAGCCGGAAAAGGTCGGAAAAATGGGGCAAATCACACTCTAGCCGGTCGCTGGCTCATTGCCGACTGCCGTTGGGAACAGAGGGTGATGCAATGACAGGCAGACCTGCTACGACTGCGGGCAGTCGGCGAACCTGGTTCGCTTGAGAGGAGCAAGGGGTTGATTCTCGCGACGTAACCGGTTTCATGTGATCTCCGTCACGGTCGCTGGGGGAGTTAGCCGGTCGTGCGGAATTCGTGTCGGGCAACACGGACGGGGGCAAGAGTGAAAGCAGTTTGGGGTGTTTTCGCAGGCGTGGCGGTGATGGCGTCGGCATGTTCGACGACCGGGAGTGCGGGCGATGAGGGGCGTTCCGCATTCCTGCCGTCACTGCCCCCGATGCCCGCCATGCGGGCGCTTCCACGCATCCGCTTTTCCGACATGCGCGTACCCGGTTTCGGCCGGGCGCCGGCGGTCGACCCGTCGCTCGAACCGGTCATGCACTGGCGGGTGATCGACAACGAGATCCTCGTTGTGCATGCCGGCAGCCACGGCTGTACCGCGCGCTCGGATTTCACGGTCGATGTCGGCAGCTATGAGGGCGACGTCTACGCGGTCAGCCTGTCCCGGGATACGCCGGACGGGTGCAGCCGGGAGATGCCCTGGGGCGTGCAGCTGGCGTTTGCGCTCGACGAGCTGGGCGTGCCCGCACAGGGCGAGGTCGTTGTGCTCAATCCGCTGGAAAGCGCCCCGCCAGCACCCGGCCGCCGCGTGGTCGCGGCGCGCTGACGCAGGCTGGCCGGAGCCCTGAAAGGGCTCAGGCCGGTTCGATCAGACCCTTGTCGCGCAGATAGGTCTGCAACTCGCCGGTCTCGAACATTTCCTTGACGATGTCGCAGCCGCCGACGAACTCGCCCTTGATGTAGAGTTGCGGGATGGTCGGCCAGTTCGAGAATTCCTTGATACCCTGGCGGATACCATCGTCCTCGAGCACGTTGACGCTCTCGAAATCGACCTGGAGATGGTCCAGCACACGGGCGACCACCGAGGAAAAGCCGCATTGCGGAAACACCGGCGTGCCCTTCATGAACAGGACGACGTCGTTATTCTCGATCGTGGACTTGATGACGTCCTGGGCAGTGGTCATGGCGGGACTCCCTGTTGGATCTGTCCGTTCAGCTAGGAAGCGGAGGCTCGGGCTTCAAGGGCCGCCAGCCGGGCATTCTCGGCCAGATTGGCGTGGCGTGTTGTCAGGCACACTAGCGCATCTGCCGGTCCGTTTTCGAGCGCCCATTTCAGGCCCAGCTGCGGCGTATTGACCGGCACGACCGGTGCCGTACCCAGAAGACTGCGTCTGGTCTGGCGGGCCCAGTACCAAAGATCGCCGCGCGAGCGGGGCAGACGGCGGCGCGTGGTGCCGGCCATCACCTCGATACCCAGCACACGCAGTCCGGCCGCGCGGGCCCGTTCCAGCCGGGCCGTCTCGATATCGGAAAGCCCGCTGTTCACCGGCGCCATGATCGCCTGGAACGCCCCGGTATCGATGGCGGCGTCGAGCTCGCCGCCGCGCCCGCAAACGCCCAGATAGCGCACCATGCCGCGTTCGCGGAAGGCTTCGAGATGGCGGATCAGCTTGTCGCTCATCTCGGCCGGGGCCGGACCATGCAGCAGCAGGAGATCGACATGATCCATCGACAACCGGTCCAGCGAGGCGCGCAGCGACATTTCCACGGCGCCAGCGGAGAAATCACGGCGCCCGCCCGGACCGATCCCCGCCTTGGTCGCCACGAAGACCTTGTCGCGCGGCACGGTCCGGAGCGCGCGACCGAGACGGCGTTCCGCCTCGCCCTTGCCGTAGGAGGGCGCGGTGTCGAACAGGGTGACCCCCAGGCCGACGGCCCGGTGCACAAGGTCTTCCGTGGCGTGGCGGGGCATGGCCCAGCCTGCGTGCGGGCCGGAGACGCCGAAGCCGAGACGGGAGAAGGCCGGGTCGTCGATCACGCCGGCTCAGCCTGCCGGTACGCGGGTTTCCAGGGCGAGGGCGTGCAGCTCTCCGCCCATCCTGTCGCCGAGTGCGGCATAGACCATCTGGTGCTGGGCGACGCGCAGCTTGCCGCGGAAGCTTTCCGACGTGACCACCGCCTTCCAGTGGTCGTTATCGCCGGCCAGGTCTTCCATCTCGACCTGGGCATCGGGAATGCCGGCCTTGATCAGGGCGACGATATCCTCGGCGGGCATGGGCATGGCGGCTCTCCGGGCGGTGACGGATGTGTGATCCGGCGTGTTGCGTTGTGCCTTTTACCGGACCGGTGTCGGGCGCATATCAGGGGCCAAGCTAATCGCCACGACCGCAAGGGGAAAGACCATGGGCCTGCTGTTGACTGCCAAAACCTGCCTTCGCCTGTCGCTGGGCGCTGCCAATCTCGCGCTGGCGGTCTTCCTGCTGGCCGGCGCGGCCTTTGCCGGCGAGCAATATGTCGACCGGGAGGGCCGCGCCGTCAGCGGTTTCGATGTCGTTTCCTACCACACTGCCGAGACCCCGCAGATGGGTCTGGCCGATATCAGCGCCGCGTATAATGGCGCCGTCTGGCATTTCGCCAGCGAGGCCAATCGCGAGGCCTTCCTGGCCAATCCGCAGCGCTATATCCCGGCCTATGACGGGCATTGCGCCTGGGCGGCCTCGCGCGGCTACAAGGCGCGTACCGATCCGCAGGCTTACCGGATTGTCGAAGGCGTGCTCTACATGAATTACGATGCCGGCATCCAGCGCCGCTGGGAGCGCGACATCGACGGTTTCATCACGCAGGCCGAGGCCAACTGGCCGGAGCTGGAAGCCGAACCGGCCGCCAGCCCGCCGCGCGGCTGGTTCCGGTGATCCGCAGATACTGACCGAAAATTCAGTGTGTTCCCGGCCTGCGCCGTGGCAAGCTCCCCCGGATTGATCAATCCGGGGGAGTTTTCATGCGGTCCATCCTGTTCGGCGCTGCCGTTTCTGTTGCCGTCCTTACCCAGGCCGGGTGTGCCCAGGAGGGCCCGGCGCTCGATCGCGAGCAATTGCTGGAAGACCTGCGCATCCTGGCCGCCGACGACATGGAAGGCCGCGAAGTAGCAACCGAGGGCAATGCCCGGGCCCGCGCCTATATCATCGAGCGGCTTGAGGGGATCGGCGTGGGGCCGGTGAACGGCGATTACGAGCACAGCTTCACCTTCTCCCTGCCGCGCAATCCGGACGACGACATCACCGGTGTGAACATCCTGGCGCAGATCGAGGGGACCTCGGACAGCGAGCGTACCCTCGTCGTCACGGCCCATTACGATCATGAGGGTATGCGCGACGGACAGATCTGGAACGGCGCCGACGACAATGCGTCCGGTGTGGCCTCGGTGCTCGCCATTGCCGCGGACTTTGCCGCCAACCCGCCCGAGCACGACGTGATCTTCGCCTTCGTCGATGCCGAGGAGCGGGGCCTGCAGGGTGCGCGCGCCTTCGTCGCCAATCCGCCCATCCCGGTGGAGAACATCACCTTCAATCTCAACATGGACATGGTGGCGATGTCGCAGGACCGCATCCTGTGGGCCGTCGGCACCTATCACTATCCCTTCCTCGTCCCGATGGTCGAAGAGGTCGCCGCGCGCGCCGATGTGTCGATGCCGATGGGCTATGACGAGCCGACCGAGGAGCCGGGCGGTGACTGGACGCTGCTGACGGATTCAGGTGCCTTCCACGTCGCCGGCATCCCCTTCATCTATCTCGGCGTCGACTTCCACCCGCACTACCACCAGCCGACCGACACCTATGAGAACATGACGCTGGACTTCTTCCAGGACGCCTCCGCCGCCATCCTTGACTTCGCCCGGGAGGCGGATGAGAGGCTGGACGAAATCGGCGAAGCCGCGGGGCGGTAGGCTCTTTTTCCGCTTCTCCCCTTGTAAGGAGAGTAGGCGCTACCCCCTAAACACCATTCCGCTTTTCCCGGCTGAAAGCCCGGCGAAGGCCGGGCGGAGTGCCGGGACCAACGGGAAACTCGTCGCTTGAAACGATCTTCGGTCGGTCCCGGATCTGCAGCCTGCCTTCGCAGGCTTGCGTCCGGGAGAAACTGAAGAGGTTGTAGTGAATACTTCCGTTTTCCCCGAATTTATTCCGGGGTCTGGTGGCGTTTCAGGCGCAGGCTCCTCCAGGCCCCGGCACAAGGCCGGGGAAAGTGGAGGGGGAGTGCGCGGCGAAGCGGCGGACTATTCCGCCGCTTCGACCAGCTGGTCCATCAGGCCGGGCATCCAGCCTTCCCAGGCCGCACGCAGGCGGTCGAGTTCGAGCGGGTGGGCGCCGTTGACGCTGATCGCAGTGCCGCCGGCGAGGCCGACCACCTGAACCGGAATCTCGTCCGCCTTGGCATCCTGCAGGATGGCGATGGCGTCTTCCTTCCGGGCGGCGATCAGATAGCGCGACTGGTCCTCACCGAAGAGGAAGCCGTGCATCGGCGGGTTGGCCCCCTCATGGGCCAGCTTGATGCCGCAATCCGAGGCCAGGGCCATATCGGCCGCGGCACAGGCGAGGCCGCCGTCGGAAACATCGTGACAGGCCGTCAGGCGGCCGGTGCGGATCTGGCCGCGCACGAAATCGCCATTGGCCTTCTCCGCGTCCAGATCGACATGCGGTGCGTCGCCGTCTTCGCGGTCCTCGATGACCTTGAGATAGACCGAAGCGCCCATCACGCCCTGGGTCTCGCCGACCACGAGCAGGATATCGCCATCCTTCATGCCGCCGAAACCGGCCCGCTTGTCGATATCCGGGATCAGGCCGACACCGCCGATCGCCGGGGTCGGCGGAATAGCAGCTCCATTGGTCTCGTTGTAGAGGCTGACATTGCCCGACACGACCGGGAAGCCGAGCGTGGCGCAGGCCATCGCCATGCCGTCGATACAGCCGACGAACTGGCCCATGATCTCCTCGCGCTCGGGATTGCCGAAATTCAGGCAGTCGGTGATCGCGATCGGGTCGGCGCCGGTGGCGGTCAGATTGCGCCAGGCTTCGGCCACGGCCTGCTTGCCGCCCTCGAACGGGTGGGCGTAGCAATAGCGCGGCGTGCAGTCGGTGGTGATGGCCAGCGCCTTGCTGGTGCCGTGCACGCGGACGATGGCCGCGTCGGACGGATCCTCGGAGGAGGCCGCCGTATCCGCCATCACGTGGCGGTCATACTGTTTCCAGATCCAGGATTTGGAGGCCATGTCCGGCGAGGACATCAGCTTCAGCAGCACCTCGCCCATATGATCGGGCTGGGCGATGTCCTTGGCGTGGATCTGGGCGCGCACTTCCGGTGCGAAATAGGGGCGCTCGTACTTCGGCGCATCGTCGGCCAGCGGCGCCACCGGGATGTCGCACACGGTCTCGCCCTTGTGGGTCAGCACCATGCGGCCGGTATCGGTCGTCTCGCCGATCACGGCGACATCGAGTTCCCATTTGCGGAAGATCTCGTGGGCAACGTCCTCGCGGCCCGGCTTCATGATGACCAGCATGCGTTCCTGGCTTTCCGAGAGCATCATCTCGTAGGCCGTCATGTTGGCTTCGCGCTGGGGCACCTTGTCCATGTCCAGATGGATGCCGATCCCGCCCTTGTCGGCCATCTCGACCGAGGAGGAAGTGAGGCCGGCAGCGCCCATGTCCTGGATGGCGGCGATGGCGTCGGTCGCCATCAGCTCCAGGCAAGCCTCGATCAGCTTTTTCTCGACGAAGGGATCGCCGACCTGGACGGTGGGACGCTTCTCCTCGGAGGCATCGTCGAACTCGGCCGAAGCCATGGTGGCACCGTGGATGCCGTCGCGGCCGGTCTTGGAGCCGACATAGACGATCGGCTGGCCCGGCTCGGCGCCGCGGGCGTAGAAGATCTTGTCCGCATCGGCCAGGCCCACCGCCATCGCGTTGACCAGGATATTGCCGTTATAGCCGGCGTGGAAATTCGTCTCGCCGCCGACGGTCGGCACGCCGACGCAATTGCCGTAGCCGCCGATGCCGGCGACCACGCCGGAAACCAGCTGGCGCGTCTTGGGATGGTCCGGCGCGCCAAAGCGCAGCGCATTCATCAGCGCCACCGGACGTGCGCCCATGGTGAAGACGTCGCGCAGGATGCCGCCCACACCCGTCGCCGCACCCTGATAGGGCTCGATGAAGGAGGGGTGATTGTGGCTTTCCATCTTGAAGATGGCGGCCTGACCGTCGCCGATATCGATCACGCCGGCATTCTCGCCCGGGCCCTGGATCACCTTCTCGCCATCCGTCGGCAGCCGGCCCAGATGGGCGCGCGAGGACTTGTAGGAACAGTGTTCCGACCACATGACCGAGAAAATGCCCAGTTCCACGAGGTTGGGCGCCCGGCCCAGACGGTCGAGGATGATGGCGTATTCTTCGTCATTGATGCCGTGCTCGGCGACGATCTCGGCGGTGATGCCTTCAGCGTATTGGGTCATGTTAGTCAGCCACCACGATTTCTACCTTTGCCCCGTCGGGAAGGTCTTTGGTTTGGTTGTAAATTTGTGCCGCAGCGCCAAAGCCATCGGCTATTGAAACTGCCCGCAAATTGGACGTTTTGTAGTCTCCGCCCAGGAAGAAGGGGCGGCACGGAAACAGGCGGCTACCGACCGGGAGCCCACCATGCTCCTTCTGCCATGCTTCGACCAGCGGCCACCCTGTGAAGAGGGCAAAATCCTCGATCAGGATGCGGGCCCAGTCAGTGACTGAACGCCCCATGGGGTCGATTTTCCCCGTGCCATAGTCGAGATGCCCGAACTCGTCATCCCGGTAGATGAAAGGCATTCCGTAGGCATCAAAGGCAAAGATGACGCTATCGGTGGCTTGCTCGAACAGGCTGAGATCGCTGGCCAACTTTTCAGACAAGCCCAAATTTGGGTGTGAGCTATTGTCATACGGAAGGACATGTAGCGCAGAAAACCCAGCCCAAAAACCATTGCGTCGTTCGAGTATCGGGCGAATGGGGGCATAGCGCTCGGGAAGTCTTCCGACTTCCTCCAAAGGCCGACCGATGGCAGAGCTTGAGTGCTCAAGAAGTTTATCAAGAGCGTCTGCCATCGCTCCTACGCGCTCCCGAGCAGGCTCTCGAACAGTTTCAGCCCGTCCGTGCCGCCATGCTTTTCGTCCACGGCGCGTTCCGGGTGGGGCATCATGCCCATGACATTACCCTGCTCATTGGTGATGCCGGCGATGTCGCGCTTGGAGCCGTTCGGGTTCCTGCCGTAGCGGAAGATCACCTGGCCCTCGCCCTCGATCCGGTCGAGCGTCTCGTCATCGGCGAAGTAATTGCCGTCATGGTGCGCGATCGGCACGATCAGCTCGGCACCGCCCTCATAGTGCGAAGTGAAGCGGGTATTGGCATTCTCCACCTTCAGCTTCGCCTTCTCGCAGACGAATTTCAGGCCGGCATTGCGCATCAGCGCGCCGGGCAGGAGGCCGCTTTCGGTGAGGATCTGGAAGCCGTTGCACACGCCCAGAACCGGCGCGCCGGTGGCCGCGTGGGCCACAATGGCCGGCATGATCGCCGAGCGCGAGGCCATGGCGCCGCAGCGCAGATAGTCGCCATAGGAAAAACCGCCCGGCACCATCACGAAATCGGTGCCCTCGGGCAGTTCGCTTTCCTGGTGCCAGACCATGGCGGGAGCGTGGCCCGTGACTTTCGCGATCGCATCATGGGCGTCGCGGTCGCAGTTCGAGCCGGGGAAGACGATGACGGCGGATTTCATCTCGGCCGGACCCCGCTATTCCAGCTCGATCGAGTAGCTCTCGATCACCGGGTTGGAGAGGAGTTTGGCGCACATTTCCTCGACCCGGGTGCGGGCCTTTTCGGCATCGTCGCCGGTCAGGTCCAGCTCGATCAGCTTGCCCTGGCGGGCCTCGACGACCTCGTCATAGCCCATATTGTGCAGCGCGCCGGCGACGGCGGCTCCCTGGGGATCAAGGACGCCGGGTTTCAGATAGACGTGGATTTTCGCTTTCACGGGCTCGACTCGCTTTTCAAGGCCTGAAATTCGCGCCCTCAATAAAGCGACATGGCCTTGGGCGCAATTGATAGCCCCGTGTGATTCAGCAGGGCAGGGATGCGGGGGCATGGCTGCGAGTGTCTGCAAGGAGATTTTTCGCGAAATCGCGCCCGCCCTGTCCTGTGGAAATCGGAGTACGATGTGGGCGCGTCCCGTGCCCTGAGGATGATTGCGAGCGAGGCTTGTTGTTCCAAACCTCACCAAACCGTCATTCCGGCGAAAGCCGGAACCCAGGCGGGCGGTCGGCCTGGATCCTGACTGAAGCCTGCGCCCGCGAAAGCGGGTGTCAGGATGACGGAGAGAGCGGCGAAGAAAAACGAGCAACAAAAAAAGGCGCCGCCCGCAAGCAGCGCCTTGTCTTGTCGCCGGGACAGAGCACGCGCCTATTTCTGGCTTTCGCCGCTGCCCTGGCCGTGTTCCTTCATGATGCCCAGGCGGCGGGCCACGTCGGCATAGGCCTCGGTGACATTGCCCAGATCGCGGCGGAACCGGTCCTTGTCCATCTTTTCGTTGGTTTCCATGTCCCACAGGCGGCAGCTGTCCGGGCTGATCTCGTCGGCCAGCACGGTGCGCACCATGTCGCCTTCGTAGAGGCGGCCGAATTCCAGCTTGAAGTCGACGAGGCGGATACCGGCGGCGGAGAACATGCCGGACAGGAAGTCGTTCACCCGCAGCGTCATCGCCATCATGTCGTCGATCTCCTGGGTCGAGGCCCAGTTGAACGCCGTGATGTGCTCTTCGGACACCATCGGATCGCCCAGCTCGTCCTTCTTGTAGTAGAATTCGACGATGGAGCGGGGCAGCTGGTCGCCTTCCGGCACGCCCAGGCGCTGGCTGATCGAACCGGCGGCGACATTGCGGCAGACCACTTCCAGCGGAATGATCTCGACCTGGCGCACCAGTTGCTCGCGCATGTTCAGACGCTTGATGAAATGGGTCGGAATGCCGATCCGGCCGAGCCCGAGCATGATATACTCGGAAATCCGGTTGTTCAGCACGCCCTTGCCCTCGAGCGTGGCCTTCTTCTGGTTGTTGAAGGCGGTGGCGTCGTCCTTGAAATACTGCACGATCGTGCCCGGTTCGGGGCCTTCATACAGGATCTTGGCCTTGCCTTCGTAGATCATCTTGCGGCGGGACATGGGCGGACGCTCCATTGGCGGTCAGCCCCGGCAGCCGGGGCAGTCGACCCGAAAAGAGAGACGCGGCCCGAATCGAGAACCGGACCGCGCATCGAAGGGGGGAAAATATCCGCGTGCGCGTCCCTCTGCAACGTCTTGCCGCGGTGCGGTAGGATTGTTTTGAGATCGCCGCAGCCTTGTGCGCGGTGAAGATTGATTTAGACCCCTTGCCGAGCTAGTCACTCGGGCAAATGGACATCCTCAAGGAGAGACCCATGTCGGGCATCAACGATCGCGAAAAAGGCTTCGAAAACAAGTTCGCGCACGACCAGGAACTCGAATTCAAGGCGGCCGCCCGCCGCAACAAGCTCCTGGGCCTGTGGGCTGCCGAGCTGATGGGCCTCGATGGCGAAGCCGCAGCCGAATACGCCAAGTCGGTCATTGTCGCCGATTTCGAGGAAGCGGGCGATGACGACGTCTTCCGCAAGGTGCGCGGCGATCTCGATGCCCGCAATGTCGACCTGTCCGACCACCTGCTGCGCAAGCAGATGGACGATCTCCTCGCCACCGCCCGCCAGCAGATCCAGGCCGAAGGCTAGGGGCGGGATCGATCACGCGCCTCGCCCGTGACGGGGGAGGCGCGTCAGCCCTCGACGCTTTCCAGCCGCTCCACAACGACCAGCCAGCGCTCCAGGGCCTCGCGGATGCGGGCGCGGTCATAATCCATCGTGACGATCTCGAAGACCTGCCCGGTCTCGCGATCCATCAGCACAAGAAAGCCGGTGCGTCCGGCCAGCTCGTCATAGAGCGGTGCAATACCTTCCGCCTCGGCAAGATCGCGCAGACCGTCGCGCTCGCCCCAGGTGAAGTTGAACCGCACCCAGCCGACCGGTTCGCCCGCCATCGCCTCGCGTACATCCTCGACCCGCGGTTCCAGCACGCGGCAGGCGCCGCACCAGGACGAGCGGAACATGGCGGCGACCAGTCGCGGCTCCTGCGCCGGCGCCGCCTCGTCCCAGGCGGCCCGCACGAAATTGGGTCCAAGAAACAGGGCCAGTCCGGCCAGCACGGCAGCAATCAGTCGCATATCGGTCTTCCTGAGAGGTTTTAACCCTTTAGCGCTGGCCGCGTTCGCCGTCACTGCACGACGGCATCACACCGGCGTCACCTGGCGCGGCCGGGGGTGTCATTCCGCTGCATCCGGCTTTACGAGTCCCGGCAGGCCGTCAATCGACTCGGCATTGCCGGTATAGCGGCGTTCGCGCCAGACCTCGTCGGTACGGTGCTCGTTATAGCGGATCAGCTGGTCGCGCTCGCCCTTGAAGTCATAGAAGGGCACGCCCCAGCCGCAGCTGTCGGCGATGCGGTGGATCTTCGCCGTGATGATCGCGCGCACCTTGGGAAACTCCGGGAAGAGGGCCTTCTTCTCCGCAAAGCCCGGATCGTCGAAACAGGTTGCTTCGCCCGTGCCATAGAGCCGCAATATGTTCGCCGCGCCCTCGAAGGCGCAGAACATGAAGGTGATCCGCCCGTTCTGGCGCAGATGCGCAATCGTCTCCACACCCGACCCGCCCAGATCGAGAAAAGCCACCTCGTTCGGCCCCAGGATGCGGAAACTGTCATAGCCCTTCGGCGAGACATTCACATGCCCCTCATCGCCCGACGGTGCCGTCGCCACAAAGAACATCTTCTGCTTCTCGATGAAGGCCGTGAGGCGATCGTCGATGGAGTCGTAGAGCTTGGACATGGGGGGAATTTAGGGGGCGCGCTGCGGCGTGCAACCTACAAATGGGCCGCCGGGCGTGCTTGGTCTTGTTGTCAGAACTCACACGGGCGTCACCCTGACGAAGGTCAGGGCCCAGTTCACAGGGCCGGGTCGAGCCAAGCCTGGCACCAGCTCGCTCTATAATCTGGGTCCTGACCTTCGTCAGGATGACGGGGGGTGGGGTGGTGACCCTGCGGAGCCTGGGACAGCCGCAATCTTGCTGAACCCCGGCTTCAATCACCGTCACCCTGTCGGCAAGAGCGGCGGGCACGTTCCGTGCCCTGAAAACCCATTGTTCGCTTGCGGATACGGCTGACTGGCTGGCATGCGCCCTATGGAGGATTGCGAGCAGGGCTCGCACTTCCAGGTCTGCCTCAGTCGCAGCGCGAAAGCGCCCTACTCCCCGAACACGCGCCGGAAGATCGTGTCCACATGCTTCATGTGGTAGGCCTCGTCGAAACAGGCCTCGATCTGCTCGTTGCTCAGAAGCGCGGTGACCTCGGCGTCGGCCTTGAGATGGTCGACCAGCATGCCGCCTTCATCCCAGGTCTTCATGCCGTTGCGCTGGACGAGGCGATAGCTCACCTCGCGCGACGCGCCGGCCTGGGTCAGGGCCAGCAGGACGCGCTGGGAATTGTGGATGCCGCCATAGGCGTTGAGGTTTTCCGCGCAGCGGTCGGCATGGACGATGAGCTTCTCGATCATGCCGGCGGTGCGGTGCAGGGCGAAATCCAGATGCACATTGGCGTCCGGACCGATGCCGCGCTCCACGGAGGAGTGGGAGATGTCCCGCTCGTGCCACAGCGCCACATTCTCCATCGCCGGCACCACGGCCGAACGCACCAGGCGCGCCTGGCCGGTCAGGTTTTCCGTCAGGATCGGATTGCGTTTGTGCGGCATGGCCGACGAGCCCTTCTGGCCCGGCGAGAAATATTCCTGCGCCTCGCGCACTTCGGAGCGCTGGAGGTGGCGCACCTCGATGGCGATATTCTCGATCGCCGAGGCGATCAGGCCCAGCACAGCGAAATAATTGGCGTGACGGTCGCGCGGGATGACCTGGGTGGAGATCGGTTCCACCGTCAGGCCCATCTGTTCGGCGACATGTTCTTCCACCGCCGGATCGACATTCGCGAACGTGCCGATGGCGCCGGAAATGGCGCAGGTGGCGATCTCGTCGCGCGCCCGCACCAGGCGTTCGCGATTGCGGGCAAACTCGGCATAGAAGCGCGCGAATTTCAGGCCCATCGTCGTCGGCTCGGCATGGATGCCGTGCGAGCGGCCGATGCAGGCGGTGTATTTGTGCTCTTCCGCGCGTGCCTTCAGCGCCGCCAGCACGCGGTCCATGCCCTCCAGCAAGAGGTCGGCAGACTGTTTCAGCTGCACGGCGAGACAGGTGTCCAGCACGTCCGAAGAGGTCAGGCCCTGGTGGACGAACCGGCTCTCCTCGCCGACATGCTCGGCCAGATGGGTGAGGAAGGCGATGACGTCATGCTTCACCTCGGCCTCGATCTCGTTGATCCGGTCGACGTCGAACTCGACATCCTTGGCTTTCCAGACCGCCTCGACCGCCGATTGCGGCACCACGCCCAGCTCCGCCAGCTTCTCCGTCGCATGCGCCTCGATCAGATACCAGATCCTGTACTTGTTCTGGTCGGCCCAGATGGCGGCCATTTCCGGACGGGTATAGCGGGGGATCATCGGCGGTGCTCCGGGCTGAGCATTTTCAGCAAAAGTGGGAACCGGTTTTGCGGTTCGAAAATGCGATCACGAAAGACTCGAACGCCGGAATTCCGGCGTTCATGCAGGAGAAGCGCGGGGGATGCTCTGAAAGAGCGGGAAGGTCAAGTGGCGCGCTTCTTTCCTCCCCATGGAATGGGGAGGGGGACCCGCGAAGCGGGGGAGGGGCCGCCGCGGCACGCGGCGGAATGGTTGAGCCAAGCGCGACCGCCCCACGGCGCTTGCGCGCCGCCCCTTCGACCCGATGCTGCGCATCGGCCCACTTCCCCATGGAATGGGGAAGAAAAGCAGCTACATCGCCCCCAATCCTACTCGCTGTGTTTATCCAGCGTCACCGCGCCAGCCGTCATGACGTTTCCCCCCCCCCCTCGGGGTTGAAACGCGCGGGCAATAATAGGCTGGGCGGAGAAGGGCGCGAACTACGTGGCTGGTAGCTCGCGTTGGATAAGGCATTGCTGTAGCACAACGTTTGCTAACCTAAATGTTTGCGCCACGTCGGAATTTTCCAGAGAAGCGCCAGCATGCACCGCGCTGCCACGGTGTTGGTACTGCTTCCGAACGAGAGGAAAAATCTTGTCGTATTCAGACCTCTCGTTCGCCAGATACTTTGAGAGGCACCGAGAGATAACTTTCGTTTTGTCCTGCTTGTCCGAGATGTCAAAAAAAACTTCAAGCGCAGTCCAGACCATAATGCACCCGGCCTCTGGCGAATGAGCCCATTGAGCTGTGTCGGACAGGGTCAGAAAACGACGAAAACGTAGATCGGAAAATAGGTGTGTGGCGCTTGGCAGCATCTCTTTTAGCCATCTAATGCCTTCTTTTTCCAAGTCGCAAACACGGGTGGTGAATGCTCCGATATGCGTTTCTCCCATTTCGAAAGGGGTGATTTGGGGGGCTGGTGACTTGGTTGGGATCTCGTTGAACGAAACGGGGGAATAGAACGGGATGCGGATTGGAGCACCCAAACGGCACCGTAGAACAGTCGCGGCGAGCCATGCAGTATTCAGCGCGGCAGCTTCGTCTTGAGCTTTGCCGCTTGATACCCGTATCTGAACGCGACAGTCGAACTTGGTGCTTGCTAGAACCGGCACCCAAGGAGAGGGATGGTGCGCTCTAGCGGAAGGTGGCGGCGCATATGCAGTCATCGTGTGGCCAAAAGCATCAACGTAGACGCGTTCTAGCGAAACACCCTCGCAGATGTCTTCTCGTTCGCTTCGCATTTCAGCACTGGTGATACACGCAAACAAGTTTGTTTGAACTGTGGTGGGTGGACCTGATGTTGCCAAAAGCGCCTCCAATAGTGCGCTAAAGGTGGCACTACATCGCCCCCCAATCCACCTCGCCATGCCGATCCAGCGCCACGGCCCCGTCCGGCATCTTGTACTTCAGCCCCGAGCCGCAATTGAACAGCACACATTCGGCGTCCCGTGCCACCAGACCGTCGCCCATGGCCTTTTCCATGGCGGCCAGCGTCGCGGCGCCTTCGGGGCAGAGCAGCAAGCCGTCTTCCCGCGCACAGCGGGTGCGGGCCGTCTCGATGGCCGCTTCCGACACGGCCACGGCAGCGCCGCCGCTCTCGCGCACGGCGTCCAGGATCAGGAAGTCGCCGATCGCCTTGGGGACGCGGATGCCCATGGCAGCGGTTTGGGCGTCGAGCCATTCCTCGGCATGGCGTTCGCCGGCCTCGAAGGCTTTCACGATAGGGGCACAGCCCTCGGCCTGGACGGCGAACATTTTCGGGCGTTCCGGGCCGATCCAGCCGAGTTTCTCCATCTCGTCGAAGGCTTTCCACATGCCGATCAGGCCGGTGCCGCCGCCGGTGGGATAGAAGATCGCATCGGGCAGTTTCCAGCCCATCTGGGCGGCCAGTTCCAGGCCCATCGTCTTCTTGCCCTCGATCCGGTAGGGCTCCTTGAGGGTGGAGACGTCGAACCAGCCCATCTCGTCCTTGCCGGCCGCGACAAGGGCGCCGCAATGGTGGATATAGCCGTTCACCTTGAAGACCTTGGCGCCCTGCAGCGCCATCTCGTCCAGATTGATCTGCGGCGTGTCCTCCGGGGCAAAGCACCAGCTCTCCATCCCCATCCGGCTGGCATAGGCCGACATGGCGGCGCCGGCATTGCCGTTTGTCGGCATGGCCAGGCGCTTGATACCGAATGAGTGTGCCATGGCGACGGCGAGGGCGAGGCCGCGCGCCTTGAACGAGCCCGTGGGCAGACGGCCCTCATCCTTCACCCACACCTTGCCGGTGGCGCCGGAGGCCTTCGCCGTGGCGGGCACATCGATCAGCGGCGTATCGGTCTCGCCCAGGCGGCAGATATCGTCGCTGTCATAGACGGGCAGGAGTTCGCGCCATTTCCAGAAACCGGTATTGCGCGCCCAGATCGCCCCGCGGTCGATCTCGCCCTTCATCTTCTCCAGATCATAGCGCGCCAGCAGCGGCTTGCCGGCATCGGAGAGATTGTGCGGCGTGTCGATCTCGTAGCGCTTGCCCGTCTCGGAGCATTCCAGATGGGTGAAATAGAAGGCGCGATTGTGCATGTCGGTCCTGTCGATAGCGTCCCGACAAGGAGGCTAAGGCTTTGGCGGCGCGGGTCCAGTGTGGTTCGGCAGTGATACCGGCGAGGCCGGGCTTCCAATCCTTCCCCTTGATGGGGAAGGTGGGCCGAGGCGAAGCCTCGGGTCGGAAGGGGTGAATCCCGGTGTGAGCTTTCCAGGTGCGACATGGCAGGCACCTCGCCCCCACCCCATCCACCACGCCTTCGGCGCGGTCCTTCGTTGCGTCGGACATGCCCCCGGCATGTCCTTTGGCGCCTCAGTCCCCATCAAGGGGAAGGATGGGGCGTGCCCCTACATCAGCCCCAGCGTCTTGAAACTGGCTGTGTTTTCGCGGCCGATCACGAGGTGGTCGTGCAGCACGATGTCGAAGGGTTTGCAGATATCCGCGAGGGTGCGGGTCATTTCGATATCGGCCTGGCTGGGCGTGGCATCGCCGGAGGGGTGATTGTGCACCAGGATCAGGGCCGTGGCCTCATGCGCCAGGGCACGCTTGACCACTTCGCGCGGATAGACCGGGGCATGGTCGATCGTGCCTTCGCCCAGCACCTCGTCGGCAATGAGCCGGTTCTTGCGGTCCAGGAAGAGCACGCGGAACTGTTCGGTCGTGGCGTGCTGCATGGCGGTGCGGCAATAGGTGACGAGTGCCGACCAGGAGGCGATGACCGGTCGGCCGATCACCTGTTCGCGGGCCAGCCGTTCGGCGAGTGCCTTGATGAGCTTGAGTTCGGCGGCGGTCTTCTCGCTGACACCCTTCACGGTGACCAGCTGGTCGACGGAGGCCGAGGCCACGCCGCCCAGATCGCCGAAACGGGCGATAAGGTCTTTCGCGATCGGTTTGACGTCGCGCCGCGGGATGCAGCGGAACAGGTAGAGCTCCAGCAATTCATAATCGTGAAGCGCCAGGGAACCCGCTGAGGTTAGTTTTTCGCGCAGCCGGTCCCGATGGCCTGTATGATGCGCGAGACCGGTCATGGATCAGCGGTTATAGGGCGGCCGGTCGAGGTCCTTGGGGGATTTGGTGAAAATCTCCACCCCGTCCTCGGTGACGCCGCAGGAGTGCTCGAACTGCGCCGAGAGCGACTTGTCGCGCGTCACGGCGGTCCAGCCATCGGAGAGCACTTTCACGTCCGGACGGCCCAGATTCAGCATCGGCTCGACGGTGAAGAACATGCCCGGCTTCAGCTCGGGGCCTTCGCCATGCTCGCCGAAATGCAGCACATTCGGGCTGTCGTGGAAGTTCTGGCCCAGACCGTGGCCGCAGAAATCGCGCACGATGGAGCAGCGGCGCGTCTCGGCATATTCCTGGATGATCGCGCCGATCGTGCCCAGCGTCACGCCCGGCTTGATGGCCTCGATCCCGGCCATCATCGCCTCGTATGTCGTGTCGATCAGGATTTCCGCCTTCCGCTTCGGCTCGCCGGCGACATACATGCGGCTGGTATCGCCATGCCATCCATCCACGATCACGGTGACGTCGATATTGAGGATATCGCCATTGCGCAGCGGTTTGGGGCCGGGAATGCCGTGGCAGACCACATGGTTCAGCGAAGTGCACAGCGAGTGGCGGTAACCCCGGTAGAACAGGGTCGCCGGCATGGAGCCATGATCGAAGGCATACTCACGCGCCAGCTTGTCGAGATGCTCGGTCGTGACACCGGGTGCGACCTCTGCGGTCAGCATGTCGAGGATTTCCGCAGCCAGACGGCCGGCCTTGCGCATGCCGGCAAAGCCTTCCGGCCCGTGCAGCTTGATCTTGCCGTCGCGCGGTGCGCTGGCGGCGTCCTCGTCGGTCACGATCTCGTAGGCGGTCGTCAAGTCAGCAATCCTCCATCAGCCCCTTATATACAAAAGCGCGCGCCGTTTGGAACGGCGCGCGCCTGCATTTTCTTCGCAATTGCGGAGAGGGTCAGTCTTCGCCAGCGTAGAGATTGCCGAAGAAGCTGTCCTCGTTCCAGGCCGGCCGCTCGTCGGCGTCGGCGATTTCGCGGGCGATCATGTAGTTGATATTGGCGAATTTCGCGCCTTGCTCGAACAGCACTTCCAGCTCGCCGTCCAGCTGGTCGGTCGGGCGGTGATAGTGGGTGTTCAGGAAGCCCATGAAGCCTTCGCCCTCATCCCAGCGCGGATCCGGCGACGAGAAGCCGGTCATCAGGAAGAGCGAGGGCACGCCTTCGCGCACGAAGTTGTAATGGTCCGAGCGCACGAAGAGCGATTGTTCCGGCAGCGGGTCCGGGCTGATGGCCACATCCAGCTGGGCCGCAGCGCGCGTGGCGATCGGGCCGAGATTGGAGTGGTTGGCGCCGAAGGCGATCACGTCGGAAAATTCATAGACGATGACGGGCATGTCCAGATTGACGTTGGCGACGATCTGTTCGGCCGGAACCGTGGGATTGCGGGCGAAGTGCTCGGACCCCAGAAGACCCTTCTCTTCCGCCGCCAGGGCGACGAAGACGATGGTCCGGCGCGGCGTGCCCTCTTCCAGGAAGGTGCGGGCGGTTTCCAGCATGATCGACACGCCCGAGGCGTTGTCGACGGCACCGTTGCAGATCACGTCCTCTTCGTCCGAGGAGCGGCAGGAACCGCTGGCCCGGCCCAGCTCGCCATCATTGCCGATATGGTCGAGGTGGGCGGTGAGGACGACGATTTCATCGGCCAGTTCCGGATCGGCGCCGCGGATCATGCCGACGACATTGGGATCGCTGAACGGTTCGGAAATCGTGCGCTGGCGCATGGTGACGGTGTGCGGCAGGTCGAAGCGCGGGAAGCTCGGCTCCTCGGCTTCCATTGCGGCGGTCGCTTCTTCCAGGCTCATTTCCGCGCCCTCGAACAGGGCCGCGGCCAGATCGGCGCCGACGCTGGCGGAAACCTGGATGTCGTCATAGCCCGACGGGCCGGTGGCCGGGGTCAGGCGGACGGCCGGCAGGGAGGCGTAGCCTTCCGCATAGCTTGCCGTGCGCTCATTGTCCCAGTCGGTCAGCGTGATCATGCCGATCGCGCCATGGGCGGCGGCGACATCGCGTTTGGTGGTGGAGGAGTTGTGGTGGGCGCGCTCTTCGCTGAGGCCTTCGAACACACCGCCGGGAACGCCGCCGAGCACGACCACGATCTTGCCGTCGACATCCGCGTCCGCATAGTCGTCATGACCGCGATTGGCCGCCGACACACCATGACCGACAAACACCAGCTCGCCGGTCACTTCGGCTTCCAGCACAGAGGGATTCGACCAGATCACGACGCCGTCGCCCTGGGCATACTCGGTGCCGTCGAGGCTGAAGCGGTTGTAATCGTTGTCGGCGTGGACGTCCTGCATCGGCACGTCGGCGAAATAGGTGCCATTGTCGCCGGCCGGCTCGAGGCCCAGCAGGCGCATCTGCGAGGCGACATAATTCGCGGCGATCTCGTAGCCGTCGGATCCGGTATCGCGGCCGCCCATGTAATCGGACGCCAGGAAACGGATATGGGCTTCGATATTGCCGGCGCTCACATCGGGCGTGAACGCGGCGGCGGTTTGCGTGTCGGTGGAGCCGGTCTCGGTGTTGCACGCGACCAGCGCCAGGCCGGCAATTGCCGGAACCAGATACTTCATCAGTAAGGCCTCCCCCAGAGGTGATATCCGGCGGGGACTATAGGCCGCACAGGTCCGGGCACAATGTTACGGGGCTTTAATCTGCAGCGGCGAGCGCCTCGGCGACCGAAGGCAGGACGGAATAATGCTCGCGGAAAATCCGGGTCATGCGGGCCGGGCGCCCGGTAGAGAGCTGGAAACACACGACTTTTGTCAGTGCCCGGAACACCGTCACACCATCCTTCACCCGTTTGAACTGATAGCGCCGCTCGGCGCGCAGGCGCCCGTCCGACCGGGTGATCCAGACCGCGCAGTCCAGCGCGTCGCCGACGCGCACATGGCCCAGATAGTCCGCCTCGGTGCGGATGATGGCGATGCCGCGATCCTCGGTCTGGCAGGCATCCATGGAGTAGCCCTTCGCCCACCAATGGGTCCAGGCGGCCTCATCGGCCCATTCCAGATAGCGCGCATTATTGGCATGGCCGAAGGCGTCCATCGCGTCTTCGGTCACGCCAATGCGGTGAATATAGGGATCGGGCAGGTCCCAGCCGGTCTTGCTCATACACCCAGCTCCACGGTCATCGGGGTGGTGACGGCAATGCCGTCCGTTGTCACGTGGCAGGCATAAGCCAGCACTTCAACACCCGCCGCTGCCGCCTCGCGCAGGGTGGCCGCATAGACCGGGTCGATATCTTCCGCCGGGCGCAGGGTGTGGCAGTCGCTGCGCTGGACGATGAACAGCTGCACCGCGCGATCGCCGGCCACGACCTGTGCCGCCAGTTCGCCCAGATGCTTGGCGCCGCGGCTGGTCACCCCGTCGGGAAACTCCGCAATCCCGGGACCGCGCTGCCAGTGGACATTCTTCACCTCGACCCAGCAGGGCGGCCGGCCCGCGCTTTCCAGCAGCAGATCGATACGGGAATTCTCGCCATACTTCACTTCGCGCCGCAGGCTGTCATGACCGGCCAGTTCGGCAATCACGCCGGCATTCACCGCTTCCTCGGCCAGGGCGTTGGCCGTATTGGGCAGGGCGCCGATAATCGTGCCTTCCGCCTCCACCAGCTCCCAGGTGTATTTCAGCTTGCGCTTTGGATTGTCCGAGCGCGACAGCCACACTTTCAGCCCCGGCTCCTTGATGCCTGTCATGGCACCGGTATTGGCGCAGTGGGCGGTCACCTCCGTGCCGTCTTCCAGCGTCACATCGGCGAAGAAGCGCTTGTAGCGTCTGACCAGACGGCCGGGGATGAGCGGTTGGGAGAATTTCATGGCTTGGACTTCCTGGCGTCTGCCTCATATACCCCCTCGAAGGGCTCGATGAAGGATGGAATCACATGGCGGATACCCGGCGCGTTACGGCAGCGGTTCTCCTGATCGGTGACGAGGTGCTCTCCGGGCGCACCCAGGACAGGAATCTCCAGCAGATCGCGCAATTCCTGGCGCCGCTGGGGATCAATGTGATCGAGGCGCGCACCGTGCCGGATATCGAGGACGAGATTGTCGAGGCGGTGAACACGCTGCGCGCCAAGGCCGACTATGTCTTCACCACGGGCGGGATCGGCCCGACCCATGACGACATCACCGCCGACAGCATCGCGAAAGCCTTCGGCATGACCATCGATGTCCGCGCCGATGCGCTGGCGATCATCGAGGAATGGTACGACAAGACGAAGACGCCGGTCACCGAGAGCCGCAAGCGCATGGCGCGCATCCCCGAGGGCTCGTCGCTGATCAAGAACCCGGTCACCGGCGCGCCGGGCTTCCAGACCGGCAATGTCTTCACCATGGCCGGCGTGCCCGCGATCTGCCGCGGCATGCTGGAGGATATCGCCCACCGCCTGGAAGGCGGCACGGTCACCCTGTCGCGCTCGGTGAAGGGCGATAATCTGCGCGAGGGCGAGATTGCCGAGAAGCTGGGCGTGTTGCAGGAGGAGAACCCGAACGTGTCCATCGGCTCCTATCCCTATTTCATCGAGGTGAAGGCCGGCGAGGTCCGCCGCGGCACCCATCTCGTCGCCCGCTCCACCGACAAGCGCGCTCTCGCCCGCGTCATCGACGCCATCGCCGACCTGGTGCAGGAGCTCGGCTACGAACCGCGCATCGATCCGGAGGAGTAGGGGGTACCGTCGAATGCGCCGTCCTTGCGCAAACGGTCGCGTTCTTCGCGAACAACATCCCGGTAACGCCAGCATAGTAGGAAGAGCGTCGCCAGGATGCATACATGAAGGGCAAGCCCGTCAAGCCCGCCCAGGCCAATAAAAATGAAGAAGGCGAGAATCCGGGCGGCGATCGCAAACAAGAGCAGAAACTGCAGGACTGCAGTTGTGCCGAGCAGGTGATAGTGCTGCATTTTCCAGATGTGGAACTGCTCGTTCCAGCGTCGAGACCATGCCTGTCCACGGCGGCACATAGCGTAGAAGAAACTCGCCATCGCCACCAGGGCGACAATGAACATCGCGTCGTAGAACCGTCCCGTGTCCGGCAGGCTGAGGCCAAGAATAGCGAGGCACAGCAGAGCAAAGGCGACTGTGCGAAGTGTCGAACCCTTCGGCAGGCGGAAATCGGTGAGCATGGCGCTGATCCGGTTCTTGGGTTTGTAACTCCTAGCAGATTTCCCGCTGCCCCCAAATTGCCCCGCTTTCGTCTTTCGGTTGCACCGGCTTTCGTGTTGCAGCTTGATGCGAGGGACATGACGGGAAGGGGAGTGCTTCCATGAAACGCGCAATCTTGCTGGCGAGCGCCTTGGGCGTCGCTGTGGCCGGCTGTACGGCAACGACGGACGAGCCGGGCGAAGTCGCCGAACACGAATTTGAATATCGGTTGCCGCCTCCGCCGCCACCCCCGCCGCCGGCCTCGGCCGACTACGTCACCGTCACGGGCGCCCGGCTCGCAGGCGCGCCCGCGCCCATGGTTTCGCCGCGTCACTGGCCTCAGCCCGAACCGGAAGACCGCGAGCGTTATGACGATACCGAGGCCAATCCGGTCGTTTCCACGGCGGAGGAACCCGTCTCCACCTTCTCCATCGATGTCGACACGGCCAGCTATGCCGTGGTGCGTGACTATCTCATCGACAGCCGCGAACTGCCGCCCTCCGACGCGGTGCGTATCGAGGAGATGATCAATTATTTCGACTATGACTACGCCCTGCCGCCGGGACCGGACGAGCCCTTCGCCACCCATGTCACGGTGACGCCCAATCCCTGGAACGCGAACACACAGCTGATGCATGTCGGTATCCAGGGTTTCGAGATCGTGCCGGACGAGCGACCGCGGGCCAATCTGGTCTTCCTGATCGATGTCTCCGGCTCGATGAATTCGCCGGACAAGCTGCCGCTCGCCGTGCAGGCCCTGCACATGCTGGTCGACGAGCTGGAGCCCGAGGACACGGTCTCCCTGGTGGTCTATGCGGGCGCCGCCGGTGCCGTGCTCGAGCCGACCGAGGCGCGCCATGCGCGGCGCATCCACGAGGCGCTGGACCGGCTGCATGCCGGTGGGTCGACCGCGGGCGGGGCCGGGCTGGACCTGGCCTATTCGCTGGCGCGGGAGAATTTCGACGAGGACGCGGTGAACCGCGTCATGCTGCTCACCGATGGCGATTTCAATGTCGGCGTCACGCGTGACGAGAGCCTGGAAGACTATGTCGCCCGCCAGCGCGACAGCGGCATCTATCTCTCCGTGATGGGTTTTGGCCGCGGCAATTACAATGACCGCATGATGCAGCTGATCGCCCAGGCCGGGAACGGCACGGCGGGCTATATCGACAGCCGCCAGGAAGCGCGCCGCATGCTGGTCGAGGAGAGCTTCTCCGCGCTTTTCCCGATCGCCAACGATGTGAAGATCCAGGTCGAGTTCAATCCGGCCCGCGTCGCGGAATACCGGCTGATCGGATACGAGACGCGCCTGCTGGACCGGGCCGATTTCAACAATGACGCCGTCGATGCCGGCGAGGTGGGCTCGGGCCATGCCGTCACCGCGATCTACGAGATCGCCGCGCCGGGATCGGAAGGCGTGCTGATGGATCCTCTGCGCTATGGCGGGGCGGCCCGGCCGGCTGCAGACCTGTCCGGCGAGTACGGGCTCCTGCGCTTGCGCTACAAGCAGCCCGGCGAGGATGAGAGCATCCTGATGGAACGCACGGTCACCGATGCCGATGCGGTCAGGACGTTCGACGAGGCGGACACTGAAGTGCGTTTCTCCGTCGCCGTGGCCGGCTTTGCCCAATTGCTGCGCGGTGACCCCTATCTGCAGGACGGATACAGCTGGGAGGCCGTCGCCGAAGACGCGGCATCGGCCCTCGGTGAAGACGAATTCGGCTACCGCGCCGAATTCCTGGAGCTTGTGGAACGCGCCCGCCGCATCGATGAGGGCCGGGGGCTGAAGGAGTAGCCAGGGCGGGCTGCCGGAGGGCTGACCGGCCCTCTGGCCTGCCCTGAAAACCGGTGTAGGATCGCCCCGCACCACCGGCGCGGGCGTGGCGGAATTGGTAGACGCAGCAGACTTAAAATCTGCCGGCCGCAAGGCCGTGCCGGTTCAATCCCGGCCGCCCGCACCATTCGAAGTCGGTCTGCCGGAGGCAGAAAAATCGATCCAGTGAATCGATTTTAGACGCAGAATGCCCCGGCAGGGGCCAACGCCCTGCGGGCTTCGGGTGGCAAGCCACCCGTAGCGCGCACCCGGGGCGAAGCGGCCTGTCCTCCGAAGCTTCAGCGAAGGAGGATGTCCCGCCGAAGCCTTGGCGCAGGGGGACTGTCGAGGACAGGCTTCTGATTCATTCGCGCCAGAGGCATGCCACCTTCCTGGAAGCGGCCGCCGCGCGGCTTGCCCCCCTAGCGGCAGAGCGTTTGCGAGGTCAGGAGATTGCCGGCTTCGTCATAGGTGTTGCGGATCACGCAGTCGTCGGATGACAGGTGCGCCACGGCGCGCTGGACGGCCATGGCGAGCACGAAGACCGCACCGATCACGATCACGGCCTGCATGGCGACGGACATCCTGTTGGTCGCGTTGAACATTTCCCGATTTCCCCCTTGCCCCGGCGTTCATACTAGCCGCGCGGCCCTCCGGTTTCAATTTTCTGCCGAGACGGTCATGTGCCGTCCATCTTCGTGAGGTCCGGCACCCCCTAGGGTCGTCCATGCGGAGGGATACGCATTGTGTGCCGTCCGCCGGTCGCTGCATCCGGCCGGCGCGGGCGGCGCATCTGTTCGTTTTGAAAACGGGGAGACAGACGCGTGAAACTTCATCCAGTCCTGATTGCGGCCGCCGGCGCCCTGGCAGCCGCCACGCCCGCGCTGGCGCAGACGCCGGCCACCTGTCCGGCCGACCCGGTGCGGCTCGATTTCGCCCATGCCGGCGGCAACCGTTTCGATGTCACCGTCGAGGCGCAAGGCGCCAGCGGCGTGCTCGACATTCTGTGGCGTCCGGGGGAGGGCGCACAGGACGGTACGGCCGATTTCATCGAGGATCTGCGCTTCGGTGACGATCCGCGTCCCCCGCGCTATATGGGATACGGGACCTGGCAGCATCCCGGCGGCGAGGCGGCCGGCTGGGACGGCTACAGCTACACCCTGGTCGCCGATCATGACCGCGCCGTCTGGGAGGTGGGCAAGGAGGAGACGGCCTACCGGTTCGACGACGCCTTCTACTTCACCGGCAATCCGGTACTGGTGCTCAACCATGCCTGGACGGATTGCACCTTCGACATCGCCTTCGACCTGCCCGAGGACTGGCAGGTGGTCGCGGCCTGGCCGCAGACCGGCCCCGGCCGCTACCGGGTCGAGGGGCTCAATGATGTGGTGCGCAATATCTTCGTGACCGGTCCGGGCCTGGCGCCGCAGACCTTCGATGTCGACGGCATGGCCGTCACCCTGCTCGCCCAGCAGCCGCTGGCCGACGGTGTGGCGGACTTCCGCCGCGTGCTGGAGGACAGCCTCACCCGTTATGCGCAGACCTTCGGCGGTGTGCCGATGGAACGCTATCTCGTCGTCTTCGGCGAGGGACAGATGAATGACGGTGGCGCCTTCGCCCAGAGTTTCGGCCAGCGCATGCCTGCGCCCTTCCGCCCGCACGAGCGCCTGATGTGGGCGCGCACACTGGCACACGAGACGCTGCACGCCTGGCTGGGCGTGACGATCCGGCCCGTCCCCTATGCCCAGTCGCAATGGTTCACCGAGGGCGGGGCGGATTATTTCGCCATGAAGACGCTCTACCGCGCCGGCCTGGTCGACGAACCCGATGTCATTTTCATGCTGGAAGGCCAGATCCGCCGCTTCCTGCTGGGGCGCATCGCCAGCGGTGCGATAAGCCTGGCCGAGGCCGGCGAGGACAAGCAGGCAAACCGCCAGCTCGTCTATGGCGGCGGGGCGCTGTTCCACTATCTGCTCGATGCGCGGATGACGGACCAGTCCGGTCCCGGCGCCTATGAGGCAGCGCTGGAAAGCCTCTACCGGTCCGCCGATCGCGACTATTCCCAGGCCCGCCTCCTGGCCGCACTCGATGCGCGCTCGGACGGGGCAGCCAGCGAGATCCTCGCCTTGCTGGACGGGCCCTTCGATCCGTTCGGTCTTCTCGCCACGCTCGACGAGACCGGTCTCGCCACCGCCGCCTTCGGGCCTGACGAGATCCTGGTGCGCTTTGCGGCCGGCGATTGCGCCGGTTCCCGCGAGAATGCCTGCATGCCGGCCTTCCTGCAGCGCTGACCGCTGCGCCGATATCGCGCAGGACCGCCGGGGCGTATTCCGCTGGCTATCGGCCGGCGGTCTCGCCTATCTTGCGGCGCATGAGACCCTATATCTTTTCCTTCCGCATCGGCGGCGTCGTGGTGCGGGCCGAACCGTCCTGGCTGTTCCTGGCGCTGCTGGTCGGCTGGTCGCTGGCCTCGGGCTTCTTCCCCGGCCTGCGCGACGATTTCTCGCTGCCCGCCTATATCGCCATGGCGGTGGCGGGCGTGGCCGGGCTGACCTTTTCCATCATCGCCCACGAGCTGTCGCACACCTTCGTGGGCCGCGCCTTCGGCCTGCCGATCAATCATGTGACGCTCTTCCTGTTCGGCGGCGCGGCCGAGCTGGAGAGCGAGCCGGAAACGCCGATGAGCGAGCTCGTCATGGCGCTCGCGGGCCCGTTGATGAGCCTCGTCCTGGCCGGCCTGTTCGCGCTGGCCGGCGGTGCGCTGGCGCCGCAGGGCGCGGACGACCCCGTCGGCGCGGTGGCACTGGTGCTGGGCTATCTGTCGCTGATCAATCTCCTGCTGGCGATGTTCAACATGATCCCCGCCTTTCCGCTCGATGGCGGGCGGGTGCTGCGCGCCATCCTGTGGCTGTTCACCGGCGACCGGCGCCGGGCCACCGGCTGGGCCAGCGGCGCGGGCGAGTTCTTCGCCTATGTCTTCATCGCCTCGGGTGCCGGGCTGGCCCTGTTTGCGGGCCAGATGGGCGGCATCTGGTGGGTGCTGATCGGCCTCTTCCTGCGCACGGCAGCGGTCTCGGCCCGCAATGAGCAGGACATGAAACACGCCCTGGCCGGTGTCGCGGTGGGCGAGCTGGCCGGTCCTTTCGAGACCGCACAGGCCGATATGAGCGTGGCCGACTTCATCGAGGAGGTGCTGGTGCGCCATCACCGCGCCTGGGTGCCGGTGGTCGAGGCCGACGGCCAGCTGGTCGGCGGCGCCGGTGTCGAAGAGGCGCGGGCCGTGCCGGCCGCCGAACGCGCCTCCACACCCGTGCGCCGCATCGCCCTGCCGGTGCGCGAGAGCGAGCGGATCGAGGCGCCGCTGCGCGCCTCCGGCGCTTTTGCCCGCATGCAGCACGACCATCTCGCCCGGCTCTATGTCGTGAAGGACGACCGGCTCGCCGGCGTCGTCAGCCTGTCCGACCTGATGGAATACGCCCGCATGCGCCGCCTGTTCGACGGCGACGCCGCGGGCTGACAGGATCGGCGCACACCCGATTCAGAGCGATGGAGCGTCCGCGATGAGCGAAAACCATGAGACCCACACCGGATCCTGCCGCTGCGGCCAGACCCGGATGGAAGTGACGGCACCGGCCCTGATCACCATGGCGTGTCATTGCGATGGCTGCCGCAAGATGACGGCGAGCGCGTTTTCGCTCAGCGCCATGGTGCCGGCAGAGGCTTTCCGCGTTGTCGAGGGCGAGCCGGTGAAGGGCGGGCTGCGCGGTCCCCAGCTCGACCATTATTTCTGCCCGCATTGCATGAGCTGGATGTTCACGCGGATCGTGGGCATGGACGCGCTGGTCAATGTCCGCGCGAGCCTCTTCGACACGCGCGACTGGGCCACGCCCTTCATCGAGACGATGACGTCAGAAAAACTCGACTGGGCGACAACGCCCGCCGTCCACAGCTATCCGGCCTTCCCGCCGATGGAGGACTTCCAGTCGCTGATGACGGAGTATGCCGGGCGTTAGAGCGCGATTTCGCAGGGTTTGGAAAACGCTCGTCCAGAGTTCCGCCTTGGCCCACAAGAATCCCGCTTCCGGGCGGGAGGCTGTAGAGGAGGGATGGCCAGGAGATAGCCTCTCGTCCCTTCGAGATGGGTGGTCTATTTTGCTGATACTGGCTTGCAACTAGGGAATTGTCTCATGACGTGCCCCCCCAAGTAGCAATCATAAGTGCCTTTAAAATCGATCATTCGAAAAACCAGTCGAGTCATGATTTCGCGAATCATCAAGACGCCTTGCCACAGTTCATCGGCATCCGGCGCGCGCCCTTGATGCACGATCTTGTTTCGGAGCTGGACGAGCGACGCGAGGGCGTCATCAGTGAGAAGCTCGCGGGACACGTCCCACTGAGAAAGCAGCTCCGAGATTTTCGAAACGAAACTTGGTTTGTTGAGTTCCCGGATCTTCAACTTCATTGCCTTACGAGAGGCAGGTTCGATCGCTTCGAAATTGTCGATGGTTTCTCGAAGGGACGAAGCAACTTTCTCGAAAGCCGATGTGCCAATGACTTGTTTTGCATGCTTGCCAAGCATTCCCCATGTCAGACTTTCTAGGGCAGTCATTGCCGTCAGAAACCGCACCTCGTCGTGCGTCGTTGAAACGAGCAACCATCCAATCGTCGTTTCAAACGCGTCCCGTTGTTCCTCGACAGCGTCAAATGCGTTGAGCGCAGCCTCAACTGTAGGCCGATAGTTCATGTAGTGGATCGGGGCGAGTTCAGAGGCACTGCTCGGCCCGCACTCCCGAAATGAAGCGATGCACACACCATCCCGATAGAGGGTGGACACCGGCATTGCTACGTAGCCGGATCTCGCAAAGCTGATCGTGGAGTTGACATGCCGTAACAGAGCTGCGGCTGAAGAGGACCACTCGTCGATGCTCTCCACGACGTCCGAAGCCTCAATCGCCAGTCTCCCTGATATCTCGTCGCGGTCGGCACTTCGTGTCGCGCCTTCCAGCACGAGCTTCCCAGCTGGGATCTCCGTGTAGACGCGTGGGAAGCACTCAAATCCACGCAATCTGAATTCAAGAACTGGCCGCTCGATAGGTTGGTTGAGTGGGATTTCGATGTTGGTTTCAGCGGTCGATACATAGAGTTGGAGCTGCCCGCTCGCATTGTGATCCCAACTGGTGACCGACGCCGTTTCAGACCGGAGCGTTTTGCCTCCATCGCTGATGCCTGTGAGAGTTCTCCGGGGAGCAGAGCCGCCAAGCTCTCCCATATTCATGAGCTCGACGACGTGCTTACCCTCCAGCGCGGCAAGTTCGACGGCATCAAATTCGAACATCAACCGCCCCGATTTGTCCGCGCTCGCGACAAACGACACGGGGAGGTGAAACTCTCCGAAATCGAACTGGCCGCGAAATCTCTCGGGCTGAAACGTGAAATCGTATTCCGGATCGCCTGGCATTAGATCAACCTAACTGGAAACCAGAAAAAACGAAGCGTTTCCGGTCTCCCAAAGTCACCCACTCCACCGCTGCTTCGCAGCGGTCCTTCGTCGCGTCGAACAGTCCCCGGACTGTTCTTGGGCGTCTCAGCGCCCCTCAAGGGCTATGCCCTGAAACCCCACCTAAAGCGCCCGGCCGAAATCGGCGCTGGCCAGCATGATGGTCACCAGCATGACCGGTGCCAGCGTCAGGGCGAGGGCCATGATGATGACGGGGCCGAAGATCCAGCTGGCCAGGGCGACGCCCATCAGGAGATTGATCAGGAAAGGCAGGAGGGCGCGTTCCGGATCGCGCGCCACTTCCCGGCACATGCCGCCGAGAAGGGGCACTGCCAGGATGAGGCGGCCGGTCAGTTTAAAGGGAAGCGTAAGCAGCATGCAGGTCTCCGGTGAGGGGCAAGGATGAAGCTGGAGGCGATCCGTCAGGCGGATCGCCGTTTCGGGCGCAGCATCCAGCGGATGCGGTAGACGGTGAGGACGACACCGGCGAGGCCGAACAGGATGGCCAGGACGGAGGTCGCCTTGATCCACCAGGAATTGAAGTTCTCGCGCGTCGACCAGTCCATGATGTGCAGGCCCCAGAAGACATCATAGACGCGCCACAACGTGGTGCGCACGGCGCGCAGCTCGCCGGTCTGGCTGTTGATGTAGAGCGTTGCGGGGTCTTCCGGCCCGAACTCGAACCGCCAGGCGGGCACGGCGAGGCCGGCTTCGCGTGGCGGCGTCTCGATCCGCACCTGTTCCGTCAGCGCACCCCGGCCGGCATAGCGCTCAAGGGCGATCTCGCGGGCCAGGCCTTCATCGACCGGTGTCAGATCCTCGCCGGTGCGGGCATCGACCATTTGCGGTCCCTCCGCCGTTCCCAGCCGCCAGACCGGACGCCCGGCCAGCCGGCCGGTGCGGGCCGACACCACCGCGGTGCCCTGGCTGGCGAGGATGGCGGAAAGGGGCAGGGCGTCGTCCGCCCAGTCGATTGCGATCTCTGCCTCGGCATGGCGCAGATGCTCGCCGCGCACCGTCTCGATCGGCCACAGCACCATCACCAGGCCCGAGATCAGCCACAGCATGACCTGCACGCCGATGGCGATGCCCAGCCACAAGTGGATCTGGCTCATCAGTCTGAAATATTTCATGCAATTGCCTCCCCATGCGCATGACCGGCGCGCCGGATCCGGGCCCGGCGCGCCGGTACATGCTAGCCCCGCAGGCTGATCCTGATACCTGCGGAGATCCCATTACCGGGCAAACGCTGGCCGAGCGCAATGTCCGATCCGGCATTGCGATTGTAGCCGGCCAGGTGATCGCGCCAGGGCTGGTCGAGGAGGTTTTCCACCCCGGCCGCGATCTCGACGCCCGGCCGCACGGCCCAGCGTCCATAGGCATTGACCAGGACATGACCCGGCGTTTCCGCCTCGCCCAGGGTCCGCGAGACCCGGTCCTGCTCGGCCACGGCCAGCGTTTCCAGCGTCACCGACCAGTCGGCGGCGTCATAGCTGGCGCCCAGGCGCAGGCTGGGCGGCGCGATGCGGTAGAGATTGTCGCCGGTGTCGCGCCGCTCGCCGCGCACCCAGCTCAGCGTGCCGTCCAGCCGCCAGTTGGCGTCGATGCGCCAGCCGAAGTCGGCGTCGAATCCGTAGAGTCCGGCATCGGTATTGGCAAAGCGCAGCGGTGTCGGATCGCCATTCATGTTCGAGACCATCTCGACCGGCGTGTCGATCACGCCCGGCGTGGCGTCGAAAGGCACGCCCTGGATGTAATCGTCGACGCGGCGGTAGAAGACGGTCGGCCGGGCATAGACAGAACCGGACTGCCAGTCGAAACCGGCCTCGGCGATCCAGGCGGTCTCCGGCCGCAGATCGCGATCCCCGACATAGGTATTGCCGTCGGCCAGCCCGCCGCTCGCCGCCGTCGGCAGCCAGGCAAAGCGTTCCAGATAGGTCGGCACACGGGTCTTGCGGGCCAGCGTCACGCGCAGCGTCGCCGTCTCGCTCACCGGCCGCCACAGGCGCGCCACCGCGTCCAGCGTGGTGTCGTCCCAGGTGCGATCGCCGGCATTGAAGGCCATGGCCAGCATGCCCGGCATGGCGGGCACGGCCGGCCCGGTACTGGCCAGGCCCGCCTCTGCCTCGTGATAATCCGCCCGCAGGCCCAGCTCGCCCTGCCATTGCGCGGGCAGGCCGCCGGTCCATTCGATGAAGGCGCCGGTACGGGCGATGTCGATATCGGGCAGGGAGTTGAGATAGAAGCCGGCATTGGACGGATTGGTGATGGTGACGTCGTGGTTGCTGCCGGCCCGGTCGATCCCGGTGCGCAGCTCGCCGCCCATCGCGTCGAAGACCAGGGCGGCCGAGACTGTCCGCGTCTCTGCAAAGGCCAGGGTCTCGCGCCGGGCCATCATCGACGCCGGGGCCGGACGCAGATCGTAATTGTTCATGGCATGCGCCACATCCGCCCAGCCGGCTGCCAGTTCGAGACGCACCGTGTCGAACTCGCCGGTATAGGCGAGGCGGGCCATGTCGGTATTGAAATAGCGGATGTCCATGGCGAAGGGCGGATTGCCCGTCGGTCCGGTCTCGTTGCGGCGCAGATCCAGCGAGAGCGTGTGCGCACCCGAACGCCAGCCGGCGCCAAGTCCCCAGGCCGAGCGTTCATGCTCCGACCCGCCGATCGTGCCGGACGCCGTCTCGATATCGCCGCCGCTCTCATGCGAGGCCAGCATGTGCAGGCGCAGCGTGTCGCTGGCGATACCGGCCATGCCGCCCGCGGCATAACTGCTGTCGGCCGAACGGGCTGCGAGGGTGATGTCATAGCCGGTGCGCAGGCCGGGCCCGTCATTGAAGGGCATGGATTTGAGCACCGCATCCACACCGCCTGCGAGGCCGGGACCGTCGCTGACCGGGCCGACACCGCGGTCGACCTCCATCCGCGCCACCAGCGGCAGCGGAGCGTAGTGCAGGGGCGGGTCCATCAGGTTCGGGCCGCCGGAGGCGAAGTTCTGGCCGTCGATGCGGATATTGATCCGCGCGCCGGCCAGACCGCGATACTGGACCTGGCCGGACAGGGCGCCATTGCTCAGCCCCGCCGCACCGGGCAGGCGGGCGACCAGCCGGGTCGCGTCCGGGCCGCTGGCCGGGGGCAGGGTGTCGGGATCGATCCGCTCGGTGCCGGTCGTATCGGGCCGCTGGCCGGTGACGGTGATCACATCCGTGAGGGCCGGTGTAAGCGCCGGGGTCGGGGCAGGCTCCCGGGCCTGGGCAGGCGAAAGGGCAAGCGCCATGCCGGCCGGCAGGGCGAAGACGGCGCAGCTCGTGCGCGCCAGGAAAATTCGGGTCATGAAAGAACGCTCCAGACCCGCAGACGGCGCACCGCCGGCGGGGGATCCAGTCAACAGGGTTTTTTGGATTTCAGAGCGTTGCGGGCGGGGCGCGGGCCGGATGACGCGCACGGATGGCCGGCAGGGCCGCCAGCCGATGCGTGTCCGGAACGGGGCTGGCCTGATGTGCGGGCCGCGGGGCCTGCCAGGCCTCGATGACCGGCAGCGGACCGCTCGCCGACGCCATGGCGAAGGCGCAGGGCTGGGACGTGCCGGCCTGGCCGTTTTCGCCGGTCCCGGCATGATCGCTGATCTCGCCGCTGGCGAGGTCTATCCACCGTGCAGACGGACCCTGGCCGGTACAGAAGACGACCGACAGGCGGCCCGTCGTCCCGTCGCGATCGAGCATATAGCCTGACGGGATGCCCGATTGCAGGCCGGCCGCGATCAGCGCCAGCGCCGTCAGCCACTGGGCCAGAAGGCCCCGGCCATTTCGGATATCCCCAAGCATCAGCGAGCTGTTATCATCACGCTGTCAGGAGGGCCATGCGACATTTTCAGTCTGTCGCAACAATGGCGAATCCCGGTGCATTCATGTTGCGGCCATGACGCATCAATGTCGCATCAATGTCGCATCTAGGTTAGTCTTATGTCGCACGAAAAAGTCCATGCCCACCTCCTCGAAGCGGCCGAACCGCTCTTCCCGGACCTGCATGGCGCCATCGCCAAACTCGGCCCGCTGGAGTTTCCCAACCGCGAGGGCACGCCCTTTCCCCACTATCTCTGCCGCGCCATCGCCGGCCAGCAGATCTCGGTGAAAGCGGCCGCCAGCATCTGGGGACGTGTCGAGGCCAGCGCCGGCGACGGTCCGCTGCTCGATCATTTCACCGAGGCGAATACCGACATCCTGCGCGGCTGCGGCTTGTCCGGTGCCAAGACGAAAACCATCATCGCCATCGCTGACACGCATCGCAGCATCGGACTGGACGCCGACGAACTGCGCGCGCTCGGCATCGCGGAACGCTCGGCCCGGCTGACGGCAATGTGGGGCGTCGGGCAGTGGACGGCGGACATGATGAACATGTTCTATTTCGGCGAGCCGGACATCTGGCCCGATGGCGATGTCGCCGCCCGCAAGACACTGGAACGCCTCACCTCCAGACGCCGCAAGACCGTGCGCACCGCCGAGCGCTTCAAGCCCTACCGCTCCTGGCTGGCGCTCTACATGTGGGCCCATGTGGACGCTCCGCCGGACGGGGAGGCGGTTGGATAGTGCCGGGGCGGCCCGACCGGAAATTATGGAGTGGATTTCTTCCGGTACCAATTTTTGGTACAATGGGACGAGGAGATCCCGGATGGCCAAGAATACCAGTTTTGCCGTCGGCGAGCATTTCGCCGAATTCATCCATGAGCAGGTCGAAAGCGGCCGCTATGCATCCGCCAGCGAGGTGGTGCGCGCCGGCCTGCGCCTGCTGCAGGTAGAAGAGGAGAAAATCCGGGCACTGCGGGCAGCCATTGATGAGGGACTGGCGAGTGGCCGCGCCGAGCCCTTCGATTTTGACGAGTTTCTGGAACGCAAGAGCCGGGAATTCCGGGATGGCGGCTAAGCCGCATCTCACCAGGGCTGCAAGGGACGATCTGGACTCGATCTGGCGTTTTTCGGCTCGAAACTGGAGTGTCCGGCAGGCCAACGCCTATACCCGCACCATACAGGAGGCCATCGCGCGGCTTTCTCTGTTTCCGCAGTCCGGCCAGCTCTTTGGCGACTGGCGTCCCGGCATTCGCATTCTGCAATCCGGGGATCACCTGATCGTATACCGTCTGGCAGACGACAGGATAGAAATCGTCCGCATTCTCCACGGCCATATGGATGTCGAGGGCCTGTTCGGCCCGCAGCGCTAGCAGCCGCAAATTGCCGTGGACGTCACTTCATCGCCGGCTCGACATCCCATACCCCTCCCTCTAACGTCGCCCTGAACACTGTTTACGCATGCGCCGCCGGAAAGAGCGGGCATGCGCTTGGTCGATGAATTCCAAACGACAAGGGGAAGAACCCATGGCCGAACCCGAAGCCCTGAAGGGCAAGCTCCGCCTGCCCGTGATCGGCGCGCCGCTCTTCATCATTTCCAATCCGGATCTCGTCCTGGCCCAGTGCAAGGCCGGCATTGTCGGCTCTTTCCCGGCGCTCAATGCACGCCCCGTCAGCCAGCTGGACGAATGGCTCGACCGGATCACTTCGGAGCTGGACAGCTATAACCGCGCCAATCCGGACAAGCCGGCCGCGCCCTTTGCCGTGAACCAGATCGTGCACCGCTCCAACGCCCGTCTCGAAGAGGACATGGCGCTGTGCGAGAAATACAAGGTGCCGGTCGTCATCACCTCGCTGGGGGCCCGCGAGGATGTGAACACGGCGGTGAAGTCCTGGGGCGGCATCACGCTGCACGATGTGATCAACCAGCGCTTTGCCCACAAGGCGATCGAGAAGGGCGCGACCGGCCTGATCTGCGTCTCGGCGGGTGCTGGCGGCCATGCCGGCTCGCTCTCGCCCTTCGGCTTCGTGGCGGAAACGCGGGAATGGTTCGACGGGCCGATCCTGTGCTCCGGCTCGATCGGCACGGGCGGCGGCGTCCTGGCGGCCCAGGCCATGGGCGCCGACTACGCCTATATCGGCTCGGCCTTCATCGCGACCGAGGAAGCCCGCGCCGACGAGGCCTACAAGCAGGGCATTGTCGAGGGCTCGGCCGAGGACATCGTCTACACCAACCTCTTCACCGGCGTGCACGGCAATTATCTGCGCAAGTCGATCGTCGATGCCGGACTGGATCCGGACAATCTGCCCGAGAGCGATCCGTCGAAAATGGACTTCGGCTCCGGCGGCGGCTCCAAGGCCAAGGCCTGGAAGGATATCTGGGGTTCCGGCCAGGGCATCGGCGCGGTCAAGGCTGTCCGCCCCGCCGCAGAGTTCATCGCCCAGCTCGCGGAGGAATACGAGGCCGCCAGGGCCCGCCTCTGCCGCTAGGTCCGGATGCAGTGGCGGGCAGGACGCTGCCCGCCACAATTTTATTCAGCCGCCGGGCCGCGCCGGCCACCCAGATAGGGCAGGGCGAAGAGGTAGAGGCCGGAAATCATCAGCAGGATCAGCGGCACCAGTGTCGTCAGGCCGACGGCCAGCGCCAGGCCTTCACCGCCCAGCCCGGTGATGTTGATGACGATATTCGCCAGCACCAGTGCGGTGAAGGCGATCGACAGCCAGCGATGGCTCTTGCGAATGAACAGGCTGAATTTCATGGTGTTTCCTTCATCGCGGTCCGAGGGACAGGTCAGTCGATACGCGCCAGCACGGCTTCCATCGCATCGAGGAAGCGCGGCCAGCCGGCCGTCGCGCCCATCAGGTAGCGCGGCTGGTCTTCCGGGAAGCCGGTCTGTTCCATGCGCAGGCGCGTACCGGATGATGTCGGCTCCAGCGTCCAGGTGACGACACTGTCCAGCGCGCCGGATGTCCAGGTGTAGGACAGCGTCGTGTGCGGCTCGATCTCGCGCACGACGCATTCCACCGTGCCCCAGTCGAAGGCGAGCTCGAAACGGTGGTCCGGCACGGGCCTGAAATCATTCTTCATCAGCCATTCCTCGATCAGGTGAGGCTGGGTCAGGGCGCGCCAGATCTTTTCCGGGGCATGGGGAAATTCCCGTTCCACAACGACGGAGCGGGGCTGGGTGTCGGTCATTGGTCCATCCTGTTGAGCAGGTCATCGAGATCGTCGAAGCGGGCTTGCCAGAAGCCGGTCATCTGCCGCGTCCAGTCGGTCAGCGGGGCGAGGGCATCCAGCCGGGCGCTGTAATGGGTCTGCCGCCCCGCCTGCCGGTCACGCACCAGGCCGGCCTGTTTGAGCACGCGCAGATGCTTGGACACGGCGGGCTGGGACACGCCGGCCTGCGCCGTCAGAGCAGTGACAGTCAGGTCTCCGTCGCGGCACAGGCGTTCAAACAGGGCCCGGCGCGTCGGATCGGCAAGGGTGCGGAAAAGCAGGTCATGCGCTTCGGGCATTTAACGTATATCCCACGGGTTATGATTTAATCCATAACTGGAGGGCTATGAGTTCGTCAAGGACGGGGTATGAAGGAGGAGGCGGCTTGCTACGTTGGCGGACCGCGAACCCGGTGAACGCCCGCGATCAGGCCTGCTGGGCCTGCCGTGCAGAGCGGGCGTCGTCCAGTGAGTGCGCGGCAATATCGGCGGGGCGCTCGAACATCACATCCGGCGACTGGGCGTCGAGAATGCCTTGCGTGGCGAAGCCCCAATTGACCGCTCCGGCAACGCATCCGGTCTCGCGGGCGGCATCGATATCGCGGACTTCGTCGCCGACGCTGAGCGTGCGGTCGGGCGTGGTGCCGGCCTTGCGGATCACCTTGCGGAAGATGGAGGCCTTGCCGAACAGCGCCGCGCCGCAGGCGAACAGGTCGATCTTTTCGCACAGGGCCTCGCCCAGTACCGCGCGTACGGCGGTCTCGCCATTCGAGCTGACAACGGCCAGTTTCACGCCGGCGTCCGACAATTGCCGGATCAGCGTGTCGATACCCTCGAACAGGTGGATACAATCCACATTCTCGGCGGCACGGGAGCGGACGTCATTGGCGAGGAAGGGGATCTTCCAGGAGGGAATGCCCAGCTCGTTCATGATCGCCTTTGGCGGCATATCGCGCAGGGCCTCGGCCCGGGCATCGTCGATCGGCGGCAGGCCGTGCTTGTCGACAACGTCGCCCAGCACGGTGCGGAACCAGGTCAGGCTGTCGGCCAGGGTCCCGTCGAAATCGAAGATGATCAGGTCGTAGCGCGCCAACGTGTCCCGGTCCGGTTATTCGCTCCTGGCAGCCAGGCTGCCACAATCACAACAGGGTTTTCTGATTCTTGTGACGGTTGCACGTTGTAACCGCGAACCGGCGTGCAAAAAACCGAACGGCGCGCGAACCGGTTCGTCCGCGCGCCGCTGGCACCACCCGTCTGCCCGGGTCAGCCCTCGTTGTCCGGGCTTTCTTCACCGTCTTCAGCGGCGCTTTCATCATCATCCGGAGCCGGCTCGACGCAGACTTCAAGACTGCTGAGCAGGCTGGCCTCGATCGGCAGGAGGCGCGTTTCCTCGCCTTCAAGGCCGATCCCGATCCGGCCCTCGCGCGGCAGGCCCTGCAGCGTGTCTTCGCTCGCCGGGATCCGCATTTCGATCCATCCCGCACGACCCTCGACGGGGGCAAACATGCCGGTGACGGTCCCGGCCGGCGTGATCAACGAACCGGCGCGCGTGGCGGCATTGTCCTGTGTGGCGGCGGATTCGGCGTCGGCCGTATCCGGCTCGGCCGGTTCGCCGCCTTCGGCCGCCTCCGCGTCTTCGGCAGTGTCTTCCGGCTGGGGAACGGAAATGATGAGGGCCGAACCATCGGCTGCGCAACGCAGCTCTGCGGCCGCGACCATGGCCTCCTGGCCGTACTCCATGCCGCCGGCACCTGCCGTGCTCCAGCTGCCTTCGACCAGCGGCCCGTCGAGCTGGAGATTATCGCCTTCGCCGGCCCGGACCTCCGGCTCGAATGTGTCGTCATTCGAGGCGGCGACATGGTCGAGCAGCGCCTGCATCGTGCCGTCGGGGTCGCGTCGGTCTTCCTCCTCGCGACCGGCCGGCGTGGTGCCGGGCGTGCCCGATTGCTCATTGGCCGGAGCCGGGGCCGGCTCGTCCTCGGGGGCGCCGCAGCCGGCAAGGCCGACCAGGGCGATGGCGGTGTATGTCAGGGCTTGATGTCTCATGCCCCTTCAACGGGCGTGCTGCGCCATTGGTTCCGCCGCGGCTGACCCGGAAAAGCAAAAAGGCCGCCCCGGTGCGTTCCGGGGCGGCCCTTGCGTGTGGCCGTCAGTGTGCGACGGGTCCTAGATCGAGGTGAGCCAGGACGGCTTGACGTAGGGCAGGTCGAGATCGTCGGCGACCGGCTTGTAGCAGATCTCGCCTTCTGCCGTGTTGAGGCCGCGCGCCAGGTGCGGATTGGCGTTCAGCGCTTCCTTCGGCCCCTTGTTGGCGATTTCCAGGCCCAGCGGCAGGGTGGCATTGTTCAGCGCCAGCGTGGAGGTGCGGGCATAGGCGCCCGGCATGTTGGCCACGCAGTAGTGCACGACATTGTCGATGATATAGGTCGGGTCGTCGTGCGTGGTGGCCTTCGAGGTCTCGAAACAGCCGCCCTGGTCGATGGCGATGTCGACGAGCACGGCGCCGTCCTTCATCTCTTTCAGCATGGCGCGGGTGACCAGCTTGGGTGCGGCGGCGCCGGGGATCAGCACGGCGCCGATCACGACATCGGCTTCGCGCACGGCCTGTTCCAGCGCCGCGGCGGTCGAGTAGGCGGTCTTCACGGCACCGGAGAATTGCTCGTCCAGCTCTGCCAGACGGCGGTTGGAGCGGTCGAACACGGTGACGTCGGCGCGGGCGCCGATCGCCATTTCCGCTGCATGGGTACCAGCGACACCGCCGCCGATGATCACGACCTTGGCCGGCAGCACGCCGGGCACGCCGCCCAGCATCAGGCCGCGGCCGCCCTGGGCCTTCTGCATGCAGTGTGCGGCCACCGAGACAGACATGCGGCCGGCAACCTGGCTCATCGGCGTGAGCAGGGGCAGGCGGCCGTCATTGTCGGTGACGGTCTCGTAGGCGATCGACAGGCAGCCGGCCTTGCGCAGGCCCTCGGCCTGCACCGCGTCGGCGGCGAGGTGCAGATAGGTGTAGAGCGTGTGGTGGGGCTTCAGCATCGCCGTTTCGGACGGCTGGGGCTCCTTCACCTTGACGATCAGCTCGCCCTTTTCGAACACCGCGGCGGCATCCGGCAGGATGGTCGCGCCGGCAGCTTCATACATCTCGTCGGAAAAACCGATGCCGTCGCCGGCGGTGGACTGGACGAAGACCTCGTGGCCGTGGCGGACGAATTCCGTGACGCTGTTCGGCGTCAGGCCGACACGGTATTCACGGACCTTGATTTCCTTGGGCACCCCGATACGCATGATTGTTTCCCGTTTTGCTGGATCGCGCCGGGAAAACGCCGAATTCTTCGATCCGGCGAGCCCTGCGCGAATAAAATTGACATTTGCCGCCGCGTGGTGTGAATTATCGTGCACCAAACGACATTGGTCGCGACGTATATACTGACTTTTTGCCCAAATCCAGAATGATCTGCGGGCAACGGGCGTAACTTGGGGAGGGTGTCCTGTGCGGCTCGATAGCGTAGATATCTCCATTCTGACGGAACTTCAGGACCATGGCCGCCTGACCAATGCCGAACTGGCCGAGCGCGTCGGCCTGTCTGCGTCCGCCTGCCATCGCCGGGTGAAGGCACTCGAGCAGGCCGGTGTGATCGATCGCTATGTCGCCATTCTATCGGAAAAGGCGCTGGGCCGCGGCATCACGGTTTATGTCCAGGTGACGCTGGACAATCAGAAGCGCGAGACGCTTGTCGCTTTCGAGGAAGCCGTCGAGACGGTGCCCGAAGTGATGGAATGCTATCTGATGAGCGGCGATGCCGATTATCTCGTCCGTGTTCTGGTGCGCGACGCCAACGACTATGAGCGCGTTCACCGCGAAGTGCTCTCGGGCCTGCCCGGCGTGGCGCGCCTGGTCTCCAGCTTCACCATCCGCCGCGTCTTCTCCCGCACCACCATGCCGGTGCCGGACGAGGTCGTGGTGAAGGGCGACTAACCGTTCTCCGCCAGCATGGCCTCATAGGCCTCCGCCCAGTCATACCGCACAAAGCCCGACGCGTCGGGCTCGGCCGGGGACGCCATGGCGTGGGCGATGACGGCCATGCGGTCGCGTGTGCCGCGCAGTCCGCCGCTCTCGCGTGAAAAGGCGATGTCCTCTCCGGGGCGAGTCACTGCTGCATCGAGATAGTAGATCGCCCAGCTGGCCGGCGCTGCCCGGGTCTCCATCAGCGCGAAGGCCCGATAGGCTGCGGCCCGCCAGTCTCCTCCGGCGATCAGCCCCTGCGCCTCGCGTTCGGCGGCATCTTCGGCCAGCGCGACAAGATAGGCATAGCTGTCCTGGCGGCCCCGGGCGTCGACCGGAGCCAGCGGGTCGGCGCCGGCATCCAGCGATATCCGGACCAGGTCGACCACCGAATCGAGCCCGGTGACAACCGCCACATCGAGCGCGTCGTGCAGGTCCTGGGTGGCCGGGTCGGTCTGACGGGCCAGGGCCGGGGTGGCCGACAGGGATGCTGCGGCGGCGAGGGCGATAGCAAGGCTTGCAAGTCGGTTGGAGAAGCGCATCGGAATGTCCTGGGTTTGCAGGGAAGAGTCAGGGCGTGCAGTCCATCTCGGGATTTGAAAGGCTCCCGCCGATGCGTGCGCGCAGAATGCTGCCATCTTGTACCGCCCCGATCAGGCGCCGGTCGTGAACCGGTGACGCATAATAGCGGCGGCCGCAGAGGGTAATGGGGATCTCATAGCGTAGCTCGTGGGGGCCGGGATTGTAGACACACATGGACAGGGCAAGGATTTCGCGGCTGGCGCGCCCGTCAGCGAAGTCCATGAACATTTCCTGCCGGCCGGCCAGGCCGCCGCCGCAATCCGGCAGGTCCCGTCCTTGGTGTCCGGGCGTGTTGCTGGCCTCGATGCCGTCGAACGACGGGACGTTTGGATCGCGCGAGGATTGCTGCGCGGCATAGGGCGAAGGCAGGCCGGCATCTGATGGCGTGGCATAGGGCGGCGGATTGCCGATGGCGTTCAGGGGCCGCCCCAGCCGTTCGGCATCCCGGAAGGCCTGGGCCATCGTCTGGTCGTAATTGCTGTTGGCGGCGGCAACACCCGCATTGTACTGGCTCTGTGCGGTCTGGATCTCGCCCATCGTCTGTTCCAGGGCCGGCTGCATGCGGCGGGCGAATTCGGCCCAGTCGAAACCGGGCTCGTTGCGACGCCGCTCGCGCTCGGCATAGCCGCGCGCATCGCCATAGCCCAGCCGCACGGCCAGATTCTCGTCCTGGTGAAGCCAGAAGGCGTAGTAGCCCGGCGCATAACCGGACCCGTCCGGTCCCGGCCGGGCCCCGGCATTCAGCAGGGCATCGACCATGGCGCGGTTATTGTGGATGGCGGCGTAGTGTAGCGCACTCGTGCGACCCTGCAATGTACCGCGATTCGGATTGGCTCCCGCAGCGAGGAGGCGCCTAACCACGTCCAGATTGTTGCGGGCCGCGGCAAAGACGATGGCGGAGTTTCCGCCGGGCGTCAGGGCGTCGGGATCCGCACCGGCGTTCAGGAGCCAGTCGACAGACCCGGCATGACCGCCAAACACGGCCGCATGCAGCGGGGAATAGCCATCTTCCCGTGAGACATAGTCCAGCCTGGCCCCGGAATCGCGCAAGATCTGCAGCACACCGGCATCGCCTGAAAAGGCCATGTGGTAGATGGCGAAGCCGCCGGTCGTCGTGTCCGGGCAACTGTCGCCCGAGCCAAATCCGCTGGCGCACACCGCGAGCAGTCTTGAATGCCAGGCGCGTGGCGCGCCCGCCAGACTCCGCCGGATCCCTTCACCGTCAAACTCGCGCGCTGATTGTGCAATGTCCTCCGCAATGCTGTCCAGCTTCCGGCCGGCACCGACGCGCCGCTGGGCACTGATCGTGTTGCCATCGCGATCAGTGACGGACACGGTGAGCGTGACCTCTCCGACGCCGCGCGCGACAGCTCTGAAATCGATCAATGCGGATCGGGGCGGGGCCTCCCGGCTCATCCACTCGATCAGAGGCAGATCGGGTTGCTCGATCACTTCCAGAATGCGCGGATCGCTGCTGGTGACCGAGGCCGTGGCAACTCTCTCGAAGCCGTGGGAAACCACCGCCGAAGCGGTAATGAGATCCTCCACATCGTCGAAATAATCGTCAATCCGGCTGACATCGAGCACGAGGGGCTGTTCGGGCACCAGCCCGTCCAGATAGTCGGCAATCTCCACATGTCCGTTGGCGCGGGCATAGTCGGCGGCCGTGCCGCGACTGGCGCGGATGGCCGGATCGGCGCCGGCGTCAACAAGGGCGCGGACGGCATCGAAGCGGCCCTGCATGGCGGCGACCATCAGGGGCGAATAGGGCCGCGTGCCCGGCGTCATGATCTCGTCGACCCGGGCTCCGGCGGCGACCAGCAGCGGGACGAGATCGGCAGAGCCGCGAAGGGCCGCTAGGTGTAGCGGCGCGCCCTCGGCCGTTCCGCGCGCATTCGGATCGGCGCCGGCATCGAGCAGGACGCTCACGATATCGGCTCTGCCGCCGTTTACCGCCGAGATGAGAAGCGGATAGCCGTCGGGTCCCGTCACGTTGACCGCATGCCCCTCTGCAATCAGGCGGCGGACCAGTCCCGGCATGCCGGACATCACGGCGCGGCGGATCATTGTGTCGCCCTCGGCCGAACTGAAATGCGAGCGGTAGCCTGCGTCCAGGACTGCGAAAGCTCCCGCTTCATTACCTTCCCCGACAGGGACAATGATCGGTTCCGGCGTGCCGGGCGGCACGTCCGGCCGGACATCGCCTCCGCCATCGCGCAGGGCGGCAATGGCCGGGGCAAGCGACGGGTCCCGGCCGAGATAGAAGCCCGCCGCATACATGAACGGCATGGCGGGCGGCAGGTCCACCGTCTGATTGGGATCGAAGCCGGCGGCGAGCGCTTCGCGGATCGCGGCGACATCATTTTCGAAGACGGCATCGAGGACAGTATCGGCGTCGGGCGCTGCAGTGTCGGCGGCGGCGAGCAGGGCGAGGGCGGCATCAATCGCGCGGGCTTCTTCCAGCGCGTCCTCGCAGGCATCCTCGAATTGCGCCATGGCATCGTCGAGCAGGCGGTCGGCCTGCTGGGTGAAGCCCTGCATGATGCGCGGCTCGACGACCTCGATCATGTAGCGGGCGGCAAACACGCGTTGGTATTCCGCCTCCGCATAGGCCGAACGGGCGATGGTCAGGTGGTCGCCGGCATTGGGATTGTAGAGCACGCCCAGCGCGTCCACCGTGTCTTCCGGATCGTTCCAGAAGGCATTCAGCCGGGCTTCGATGCCGGCGCGGCCCTCGCGCTGGTAAAGCTCGGCCCATTCGATTGCCGACAGGGCGTGGCGTTCGCGCGCATAGCCGACATAGGCCTGCCACCAGTAGTCCTCATAGCGCGACCAGGCATCCGTGGCGAAGGTGTTGATCGAATACTCCAGCAGGCCCGCCATCCCCATCATCGGACCCATATTGCCGCCCCAGTATCCGGACAGGCGCGAGCGGGCGAGCGACATGGCAGCCTGGATCGCCAGCACCTTGGACTGGCGGTCGCCGGTCCGCACGGCATTGGTCGAGTGGTAGAGGATATTCACCCCGTCGATCATCTGGCTGGCCGTGCCCAGGGCCGGTCCCAGCCGCGACATGACGCTGACCCCGTCTTCCAGCGAAGCGAGCACCCGGTTGAGACGGCCGACGGTGAAGCTGCGGCCGGCCAGGGCGGCGCTGCGCTCGGCAGCCGACATCGCCAGGGCCCGCTCGATCGCTGTGCGGGAGGTGGCAAGGCCGCCGGAAAAGTCGGTCGCGGCCTGGGCATTGGCGAGATTGGCGATAGTGGGCGTGACATTGCCCCAGAGCTGCACCAGGGCGTTCGTGCGGAAGCGATCACGCTCGGCCTCGGTGGCCAGACCCAGATACTGTTCGGCGGAATAGAAGAGTTCGCCCGACTGGCAGGTCAATTCCTGTGCCGCTGCTGGCGTGCTGGCCAGCAGGCTGAAGGCCGCAAGGCCTGCTGCCAGCCGCACTGGCCCGGATCCGAAAGCCGGCATTGTATCTCCCCGTCAGCAGGGTCTCCCCCTCGCAGCGGCAGAATTCGACGCAACCGCCAATCCGTCAATTCGTACAATCGTACCAGCGCGACCGCTTGCCAGCCTGCGTGCGAGCGACTAATTCCGCGCCATGACCGATCAGCGCTACGACAATCTGGGTCAGCTGGGCGCAACGACGCCGCTGCCCGACAATCCGGACACGGCCGTTCTCGAACGCGTCGCCAATCCGTGCGACGCGCCCTACATGACGCGTTTCGTGTGCCCGGAATTCACCTCGCTGTGCCCGGTGACCGGCGCGCCCGATTTTGCGCATCTGGTGATCGACTATGTGCCGCGCGACTGGATCGTCGAATCCAAGTCGCTGAAGCTCTATCTGGGCAGTTTCCGCAATCACGGCGCCTTCCACGAAGCCTGCACGACCGGCATCGGCCAGCGCCTGGTGAAGGAGCTGGAGCCGGTCTGGCTGCGCATCGGCGGCTACTGGTATCCGCGCGGCGGTATCCCGATCGACGTCTTCTTCGCCACGGGCGAGCCGCCCGAGGGCGTATGGATTCCCGATCAGGACGTGCCGGGCTATCGCGGCCGCGGCTAGCGCACGCTACCAGTCCAACTGCAGGCGCAGTTGCAGGGCATCGCTGGTTTCGGTGAAGGCCGGGGCGTCCAGCTCGGCGGCGACATAGTTCGCCGTGACGCGGACATGGTCCAGCGGATACCAGTTCATGCCCAGCGTCGTGGCGCGCATTTCGCCGAGACTGGCGTCGCCCATGTCCGTCACGTCATAGCGCGCCGCCACTTCGAACGCGCCATAGCCGCCCTCGTTGACATCGCGTGCCGGCGTGGTGCGACCGAACACGCCCTTTGCGGCCTTGTAGGCGCGGGTTTCGCCGGTGATGAACCAGCCGGCCTGGATATAGACACCGCCGAAGTCCGGATTGCCGGGCGGGCCGTCGAGCGACAGGCGGGCATATTCGGCCTGGACGTGGAAGGGGCCACGGACAAGGGCCGCCTCGATGCCGGTGAAATCCGAGGAGATCGCCCGGCCCGGTGCGGCGTCGCTGCGGTAGTCCGCAGCGGCGAAGCGGTTGGACAGGTGCGCCTGGGGATAGCTGCGGATGCGTGTGCCCTGGCGGGCATAGTCGAGCTGACGCCAGGATGCCCCGACATGCACGCGCGTACCCGCGTGCTCACCGGACCAGGTCAGCCGGGCCGCCAGCGCGCTGGTGTCGTCGGCCTCGGCGAAGCGGAAATTATCGTCCATCCGCCCGCCGAAAATACCGGCCGATGCCACCACACCATGACCGTGCCACGTGTAGGACAGGCCGATGCGCCGATCGAGGTGGAAGAGATCGGTCGCCAGACCGCGCTCCATGAAAGTTGTGAAACGGCCGGACGTGAGCTCGTCCAGCGAGTTCATTGTCTTGAAATGCCCGGCGCGGAAGTCGCCGACTGGCGAGGCATAGGACAGGTAGACGTCGTTGGCTGCCGTATTGTCACTGGCGAAGTCGAACTCGGCGACAAGTTTGAAATCGCCATGCCGGGCCTCGATGCCCATGCGGGCGGTCCGGAACTCGCTTGTGTCCGACGGGGCGCCTGTGGTCGGGCTGGACCAGTCGACATCGGCGAAGTCGAGCATCACCCGGCCGCGCAGCTTGATCGACGTTGCGCCATCCTCGCTCTGCCAGCGGGGAACCGGCATTTGGGCGTCCGCCGCCGATGCGAGCGCTGCAACGCTTGCGAAGAGGGCAATGTCGATGAGTAAACGCATGTCCTTCGACGCTCCGGCCAGTTGGAGGATTCGTTGAAGAACGAATATTCGGAAAAAAACGAATTATATAGCCCCGTTTATCACGAAGCCGCCGCTATTGATGCGGTAACTCACAAAAGCTTGGTGCTGAAGCTGGTCCCGATCCGCGCGCGACCACAGTCGTTACGCCGGCCACGAACGTTCCGAGTCACGAAAGGTCAAAGACTGTGTAGAGCGGAGAGTGGGCAGGTAGGACGATCAGGCCTTCCAGCGCCCGGTCTGAGGCTTCGGGCGCACCCGCTCGACCGGTTCGTCCGGTGCGGAACCGACATAGACAAAGCCCGCAATGCGTTCCCCCGATCGCAGGCCCAGCGCGTCCTTCACGAACGGGTCGTAGGCATACCATTCGGTCAGCCACTGGGCGCCGAACCCCATCGCCGAGGCCGCGATCAGCATGTTCTGGCAGGCCGCGCCCGCCGACAGGATCTGCTCCCATTCGGGGATCTTGTGATTCTCCACGACGTGGGAGATCACCGCGATCACCAGCGGGGCACGGGTGAAGCGACTGGCCTCGGCATCGATCTGGTCGGGCGTGGCATTGGGATTGGCCGCGGCGAAGATTTTCGCCAGCACCTGGCCGAAATTGGCGCGTCCGTCGCCTTCGAACACGATGAATCGCCAGGGGGCCAGCTTTCCGTGATCCGGTACGCGCGCTGCAATACCGATCAACTGCTCGACCTGCTCCGGCGACGGGCCCGGCTCGGTGAGGGCTATGGCTGTCGTCGAGCGCCGGCGGGTCAGCAGGGTCAGCGTTTCGGCATTGGCGTGGCTGGAGGCAAGGCGCTCGCCGGGGGCGGGAAATTCGGGCAAAGCGGGCTTCGTCATGACGGCATCCTCGCGGGTGGCGGTGTGTGCGTGTTTTGACCGGAACGGTCTGTCGTCGCTATACCTGTAGCGGGGACAGGGTTTTGTCTACAGGGACGGGGGAGTGGTAAAGGCATGTCTGCAGATTTCGCCGAGAACGAGGATCACAGCGAGGATACGCCCGCCGACCGTCGGCGCCGCAAGGTGCGTGATGCCATTATCGATGCGGCCGAAGCGATCTTCACCTCGGAAGGCGAAGAGGGCATTTCCATGCGCCGCCTTGCCGAGGCGATCGATTACAGCCCGGCGGCGATCTACAAGTATTTCGCATCCAAGGACGAGCTGTTCGTCGCCATCCGCGAGATGTTCTTCCAGCGGCTCATGGACCGGATCAACGAAGCGATGGACGAGGGGGGGAAGGTTGCCCCGCTGTGCGCGCGCTGCATGCGGGCCTATATCGAGACCGGTATGGAAGAGCCCAATCACTACATGATGGCCTTCTCGCCCTCCACCAGCGCCAAACCCCATATGCACGAGGAAAAAGAGGTCGGCTTCCAGGCCGAGTCGGCCCTCGTGAGCATGATCCAGCAGGGTCAGGACGAGGGGGTGTTTCGCAAGGTGGACCCGCGGGTTGCCTCAAAGAGCGTGTGGGCGAGCCTGCACGGTCTGACCATGCTGATAGTCTGTATCGAGGACTTTCCCAATGGCATGCCGGGCTCGGAACATGTTTCACGTGATGACGTGATCGATCTGCATACCGACCTGATCATGCGCGGCCTCATGAATTGACGTATTCGCGCTATGCGTAAAAAAATTTAACGTCGTTCACTTTTCAAACGATGTTTTTTGACCTACATCTCGCTGCGACTTTGCCAGCGAGGGTAGTCCCGTGTCTCTTTACAAACGCCCCCTGAGTGCCGGAACGGCCGTGATCCTGTCCGCCGTCGCGATCGCGGTGCTTGTCTTTGGCGTGTCGACCCTGCGGGCCGATGCCAATGCCGTTGCGGCGCTGCCCGCCCCGCTGCCCGTGTCCGCGATCGAGGCGCGCTATGACGGCGAGGCGCGCATCGAGGAATTCTACCCCGGTCTGGTTTCGGCCCGCCGCCAAAGTGCACTTGGCTTTGAGCGCGGCGGCCGTATCGATGCGATCGGCGTGGATGTCGGCGACCGGGTAGCGGCCGGCCAGGTTCTGGCCCGCCTTGATGCGCGCGCGCTCGACGCCCAGATCGCCGCTGCCGACGCGCAGACCGCCGAAACGGCGGCCCAGACCGCACTGGCCGTCGAGACCGAGGACCGCCAGGGCCAGTTGCTCGAGCGCGGCCACATCTCGCAGCAGCGCTATGACGAGGTCCGCACCTCGACGCGGGCAGCGCTTGCCCGCCAGAATGCCGCCGCCGCCCAGGCCGATGCCCTGCGCGTGCAGCGCGACCTGTCGGTCGTCACGGCGCCCTTCGATGGCGTGGTGACGGCTCGTCATGCGGACGAGGGCGCCATCGCCCAGCCCGGCCAGCCCCTGCTGGAAATCGTCGAGGCCGATGCCCTGGAAATCCGGGTGGGCCTGCCGCAGCGCATTGCCGCCGGACTTCAGCCGGGTGCCTCGCATCGCTTCGTGATCGATGGAGCGCCCGTCGATGCCGTTTTCCGCTCGTCCACCGGCGTGGTCGACCGGCAGACCCGCACCGTGACGGCGTTGTTTGACTTGCCTGCTAACGCGTCTGCAGCCGCCGGCCAGGTCGTCCGCCTCGCGGTCGCAACACCGATCGGCACGGACGGATTCTGGGTGCCGACCTCCGCGCTTGCAGAAGGCCGCCGCGGTCTCTGGTCGGTCTACGTCCTGACCCCGGAGACCGGCGATGCCTACACGCTGCAGTCCCGGTCCGTGGAAACGGTCCGCGTCGAGGCGGGGCGTGTCTTCGTGCGCGGCGCCGTCGAGGACGGCGAACTCCTCCTCGCCGCCGGCATCCAGCGCATCACGCCCGGCCAGCGCGTCGCGCCGGCCCTTGTCGAGGCCCGCGCGCAATGAGCACGCTTTTCTTCCGCTATTCGCGGCTGACCGCACTGGCCGTCATTCTGCTGGTCGCGGCGGGCCTGGGCGCCCTGATGTCGCTGGGCCGACAGGAAGACCCGTCGCTGACCGAGCGTTTCGGCACGGTGGTCACGGTCTTCCCAGGCGCTTCTGCCGAGCGCGTCGAGGCGCTGGTCACCGAACCGCTGGAAGATGCCATCCATGAACTCGCCGAGATCGGCGAGACCAGTTCCGACTCGCGCTCCGGCATTTCCGTCATCACGCTGGAAGTGCGCGAAGACCTCGGCCCGGCCGATGTCGACCAGGCCTGGACGCTGATCCGCGAGCAGGTGGAAAGTGTGCGGTCGCAATTGCCGGCCGGTGCCGGTGCGCCCGATGTCGAGCGCCGCTATACCGGCGCGGCAACCCTGGTGGTTGCGCTGAGCTGGGACGGGCAGGGCGAGGAAAATCTCGCCATCCTGTCGCGCCTTGCCGACGATCTGGAAGCGCGGCTGCGCAATCTCCCGGGCACCGAAGAGACCGAAGTCCACGGTGCTGTCGAAGAGGAAATCCGGGTCCTGGCCGATCCGGAAACCCTGGCTGCGCTGGGCCTGACCGTCGCCGACCTGGCGCGCCTGACCGCCAGCGCCGACGCCAAGGCACCGGCCGGCGAGCTGCGCTCCGACACGGTCGACCTCAATGTCGAGATCGCGGGCGAGTTCGACAGTCTCGACCGCATTCGCGCCATCGCCCTCGCCGAAGGCCCGAATGGCGAGTTCATCCGCGTCGGCGATGTCGCCGATGTCGAAAAGGGCGCGCGCACGCCGGCCGCCTCGATGGGCTTCACCAACGGCCGGCGCGCCGTTTTCGTCACGGCGTTCCTGCAACCGGAATTGCGGGTCGACCAGTGGTCCGAGGCCGCCGACGCCGTCGTCGCCGACTTTGCCGCCTCCGTGCCCGGCATCCGGGTCGAGACGATTTTCCGCCAGGGCGATTATGTCGACGACCGGCTGCACGGGCTCGCCGGCGACCTGATGATGTCGGCGCTGATCGTGTTCGGTGTCCTGTTCGTGATGATGGGCTGGCGCGCGGCGCTGATCGTCGGCTCGGCCCTGCCGCTGACCGTGCTGGCCGTTCTCCTGCTTACGCGGATCTATGACGAGCCTTTGCACCAGATGTCGGTGACGGGCCTGGTCGTCGCGCTCGGCCTGCTGATCGACAATGCGATTGTCGTTGTCGACGAATACCGGCTGTTCCGGTCCCGCGGCGAGGCGCCGCTGGGGGCGCTGGACCATGCCGTGCGCCATCTGTTTGCGCCGCTCGCCGCTTCCACCCTGACCACGATCTTCGCCTTTGCCCCGATCGCCCTGATGCCCGGTGCGGCCGGCGAGTTCATTTCGATGATCGGCATTTCGGTGATCTTTGCTGTCGGAGCGTCCTTCATCCTGGCCATGACCGTGGTCGGCGCGTTTGCCGCCTGGTTCGACGATCCGGGACTGGCCGGCGCACCGCGCCGCTTCTGGCGGCACGGGCTGGGCGCGGGGCCGTTCGGCGGGCTCTATCGCAACATGCTCGACGCGATCACGGCGCGTCCCTGGACCGGTCTGGTCGCCGGACTGATCCTGCCCGTCGCCGGCTTCGTGGCGGTCTCTACCCTGCCGATGCAATTCTTCCCGCCGACCGATCGCGACATGTTCCAGCTCGAACTGGAACTGCCGTCCTCGACCTCGATCGCCGAGACCCGCCGCCAGACCGAACGGGCGCGCGAGATCATCATGTCCTATGACGGCGTGGAGCGGGTCACCTGGACGATCGGCGAAAGCGGTCCGCGCACCTATTACAATGTGATGGGCAATCGCGAGGGCTCGCCCGGCTATGCCGCCGGTTTCGTCCACACCACGTCTGCCGAGGCGACGGCCCGCATCCTGCCCGAGCTGCAGCGCCGCGTGATGGCGGAGTTTCCGCAGGCCCGCTTCCTGACCCTGCCCTTCGAGCAGGGCCCCCCGATCCCGGCGCCGATCGAGCTCGTGCTCGTCGGCCCGGAACTGACCGAGCTCGATCGTCTTGGACACGAGATCCGCGGCGTTCTGAGCCAGACCCCCACGGTGACCCACACCCTGTCACGACTCGAAATGGGCGAACCTGTTGCCCGCATCATGGCGGATGAGGCTTCGGCCGAACTCGCCGGCGTTCGCCTCGCAGACCTTGCCAACCGTCTGCGCGGTGAACTGGATGGCGAGATCGGCGGCAGTGTCCTGGAAGGCATGGAGGAATTGCCCGTTCGCGTGATCGCCCAGGATGCGCGCCGGGCCAGCCTGTCTTCCGTTGCGGGTTCACCGCTGGCATCGCCGGGCGCCGACATTCTGGCGTCCCCCGTCGCGGCGCTCGGCGATGTCACTCTTGCCCCCCAGGTGGCGACCATCCATCACGAGAACGGTCACCGGGTAAACACGGTGCTCGGCTTCCTGGAACCCTTCACCCTGCCGGCCCCCGCACTGGAGCATTTCTTCGCGGCGCTGGACGAGGCCGATATCGTGCTGCCGCCCGGCTATGAGCTGCAGGTCGGCGGGGAAGCCGCCGAGCGTGGCGGCGCCATGGCCGATCTCTTCTCCACCGCGATCCCGCTGCTCGTGTTGATGATCGGATCGGTCGTGCTGGCCTTCAATTCCTTCCGCTTTGCCGGCGTTATCTTCGTCGTCGCCTTCCTGTCGGTCGGCCTGGCCATGTTCGGGGTCTGGCTGTTCGGCACGCCCCTGGGCTTCAACGCCATTGTCGGGTCGATGGGGCTGATGGGCCTGTCGATCAATGGTGCCATCGTCGTCCTGTCGGCCCTGCGCGCCGACCCGGCTTCCGTTGCGCTAGAGCCCGGCGCGGTCCAGGCGACTGTGATGGATGCCACGCGTCATATCCTCTCGACCACGCTGACAACCATCGGTGGTTTCGTGCCGCTCCTCCTGTCCGGCGACAGTTTCTGGCTGCCTTTCGCGTCGGCCATGGTCGGCGGGGTGGCGGGCTCGGCCATCCTGGCACTCGTCTTCGCGCCGGCCGCTTTCGTGAAACTCTCCCGTCTGTCGGACAAGAAACGGCGGCTTCTGGACAGTCTGCGGCGTGAGCGGAGCCGGGCGCGCGGCTTGCCAGCGCTTGCCGAACAGGCCTAGAGCCCTTGCCCGGCAAGGGAGATGAGCATGAACGGCACTCGTGGCCCATGGCAGGTCGGTGCCTCGCGCACCGTGTACGAGAACCCCTGGCTGCGTCTGACAGAGCATGACGTCACGCGGCCCGACGGTGAGCCCGGTCTTTACGGCGTGGTCGAGTTCGCCAACCTGGCCATCGCCATCCTGCCGCTGTTCGAGGACGGGACGACCGTTCTGGTCGGCCAGCATCGTTTTCCCCAGGACAGGTATAGCTGGGAAATTCCCGAAGGCGGCGGGCCGCTGGACGTGCCGCCGCTGGACAGCGCCCGGCGCGAGCTGAAAGAGGAGACCGGGCTCGAGGCCGCGAATTGGCGCGAGATCCTGCGCATGGACCTCTCGAATTCGGTCACCGACGAGGAAGCGATCGGCTATATCGCGACGGGCCTGACGCAGGGCGAGGCGGCGCCGGAAGGCACCGAAGTGCTGCAGACCCGGCGTGTCCCGTTCCGCATGGCGCTTCACGAAGCCGTGTCGGGACGCATCACGGATGCCTTGACGGTAGCGATGCTGCTGCGCGCATACTACATGGCCCGGGAGGGTGAGCTGGACGAGACGCTGGCTGCCGCCATGTTGCAGAGATAGGCGCGAGGAGAGAGCGATGTCGCTCACCAATGTCGAAACCGCGGTCGACGCCCGTACAGGGGTGGACAAGCTCTGGGCGCGCTTGCGCGTCGAAGCCGCCTCGGCGGCCGCCGAGGAGCCGATCCTCGCCAGCTTCCTGAACGCGGCCATTCTGCGCCACGACAAGTTTGCCCATGCGCTGGCCTATCGTATCGCTTCGAAGATGGCAGACGCCCAGCTCGATTCCATGCTGGCCCGCGATGTCGCCGAAGAGGCCATTGAGGGCGATCCGCAGATCGTCGCCCAGGCGGCCGCCGACATGATCGCGGTCGACGAGCGCGACCCCGCCTGTCTCTCGCTGCTGCAGCCCTTCCTTTATTTCAAGGGCTACCACGCCCTGCAGGCCCACCGCATCGCCCACTGGCTGTGGAAGCAGGGCCGGCAGACCCTGGCTTTCCACCTGCAGAGCCGGGTCGGCGAACGCTTCGGCCTCGATATCCACCCCGCCGCCCGGATCGGCAGCGGCGTGATGTTCGACCATGCCACCTCGGTCGTGATCGGCGAGACCGCCGTGGTCGGCGATGATTGCTCCATCCTGCACGAGGTGACACTCGGCGGCACGGGTGCGGCCCATGAAGACCGTCACCCGAAAATCGGCAAGGGCGTGCTGATCGGCGCCGGTGCCCGCGTGCTGGGCAATATCGCGGTGGGTGACGGTGCCCGGATCGCGGCGGGCTCGGTGGTGCTGGAACCGGTTCCGGCCGGCTGCACCGTGGCCGGTGTGCCGGCCAGGATTGTCGGCAAATGCGCCTGCAAGGAGCCGGCAAAGAGCATGGACCAGAGCCTGCCCCAGGGCTCCGGCTGAGCGTCTCGTGGCGATCGACTATGCCGGACACTGCCGTCTGTCGGTGGCTGAAGCGCGGATGCGTATCGCCGAGGCCCGGCAGGCGCATCCGGACTGGTTCGATTTTCCCTTCCGTCTGACAGAGCCCCGCGCCCTGCGGAATTTCGACGCCGAGATCGCCCGCGAATTCGGCATCGAGGCAAAGAGCCGCTTCACCCTGTTCGTGCAGGACAAGGAGAAGCTGGACGGTCTTGAGGACGCGCTGGACTATCTCTATGCCCTGTTCGGTCCGGACAATCTGGTCCTGACCTGGGGACTGGACACCATCCGTCCGCCGCGCGGCTAGGCGTCGTCTGGAAGCTGGCGTTCATGGAGTAGCCTGAGGACGTGGATCGTGTCGTCCTCGATCGTGTAGATGGCGTAGTGACTTCTTATGCTCAATGCCCGCCTGTTTGGGGGAAGCTGGTGTGAGCGGCGGCCAACGCGCGGGAAGTGTTTCAGCTGCTCAAGCGCCGTGATGATTTCGTCGATGTACTGAACAGCCTTCGGCTCACCGAAATGCGCGCATGTGTATGAGAATATCCTGTCGAGATCTGTTCGGGCTTGGCTACTCAGACGGAGTTTCACGGCGTTTTGTCCCGGTAACATCCTCGAAAAGCTTGTCGAAATCCGCCTTCGAGCTCAGCTCGGTAAACTGCCCCGCCTCGATCTCGGCTTCGGCGACGGCGAGCATGGATCTCAGGTCTTCCAGCTTGCGCTGGTTCTCCTGGTCGCGCCGGATCAGGTCGCGGACATATTCGCTCTCGTTGGAATAGCGGCCCTTGGCCAGCTGTTCGGCAATCCACTGGCCCATCTCGTCGGGCATCGACACGGTCTTGCGGATCATGGGCTTGCTCCTTTGCGGCGAGCCTACCATGTATGAATAGTTCATACGACCGCCGCCCGGGGCCGCATAGCCCGGTCCTGCGCACCTTCGCCAACACCCGCTGACTGGACGTGAGCCCCCTTTGTGGGGTTAGTTGGCGCGAACTTCGAATCCCGACCGGAGAAATCCCCGTGAACAAGAACATGACGCAACTCGAAGCGGCCAAGCTTCAGATGTTCCTCCAGGCCAAGCTGAACCCCGAACTGGTCGTGCAGTGCCGCAACCGTCCGGACGAGTGCGCCGAAATCCACATTGCCGACGAATGCTTGGGCGTGGTCTCGAAGATCATCGATGAGGGCGAGACGTCCTATTCCTTCGAAATCACCATCCTGGACATCGACCTGGAAGATCTTTGATCGATCCGGCGCGCCCCGTTCTCGATATCCGGGCGGTCTGCAAGACCTATCCCGGCGGTGTCGAGGCCGTGCGGCGCGTCTCGCTCCAGGTCGGGCGCGGCGAATTGCTGGCCCTGGCGGGCGAGTCCGGCTGCGGCAAGACCACCGTGCTGAAAATGATCAACCGCCTGGAGGATGCTTCGGGCGGTTTGATTTTTTACGAGGGCGAGGATATCGCCGGGCGCGACCCGGTCGCGCTGCGCCGCGAGATCGGCTGGGTGATGCAGGGCGACGGCCTGTTTCCGCACCTCACCGTGCGCGAGAATGTCGCCATCATTCCCCGGCTGCTCGGATGGACCGCCGACGAGATTGGCGACCGCGTCGTTGAAATGCTGGACTTGGTTCGGCTACCGATCATCGAGTACGCAGACCGCTATCCGGCCGAACTGTCCGGCGGCCAGCGGCAGCGCGTCGGCTTCGCACGGGCCCTGGCGGGACGGCCGGACCTCCTCTTGATGGACGAGCCCTTCAGCGCGCTCGATCCGATCACGCGCGACACCCTGCAGCAGGAATTCCGAAGTCTTCAGGCCGAGCTGGGCTTCAGCGCCGTAATGGTCACGCACGATATGGCAGAAGCGCTGATCATGGCCGACCGGATCGCGGTGATGGCCGATGGCGAGATCGTCCAGCACGGCACACCGTCGGAGCTCCTTGCGAATCCGGCCAGCGATTATGTCTCCGGCCTGCTGGAAACCCCGCGCCGCCAGATGCGGGCGATCCGGGAGCTCGGCGCATGAGGGAGATGCGTCGGCTGCTCTTGTCCTTCCCCTTGATGGGGAAGGGGGACCGCGCCGCAAGCGTGGTGGATGGGGTGACCTCGGCTGGAGCCAGAAAGCGCTTTGCGCTTTCACCCCTTCCGACCCGAAGCTCTGCTTCGGTCCACCTTCCCCGTCGAGGGGAAGGACGGAGCGCAGCATGAACGCCAATTTCGCCGAGCGCCTGGCCGAGTTGCCGCAATACCTGTCGGCCCATGTCGTGCTGTCGATGTGCGCCTTGCTGGCGGGGATCGTGCTGAGCATTCCGCTGGGTATCCAGGCCGCCCGGCGGCCACGGCTCGCAGCCGCGACGCTCAATGCTGCCAGCGTGATCCAGACGATTCCCGGTCTGGCGTTGCTGGCGCTGATGGTGCCGCTGCTGGGCGGGCGGATCGGCTTTTTGCCGGCCTTCATCGCGCTGATGCTCTATTCGGTGCTGCCGATCCTGCGCAACACGATTGTCGGTCTGCAGGGTATCGAGCCGCAGATCCGCGAAGCCGCGCGCGGTATCGGGCTGACCGACCGCCAGCGCCTGTGGCAGATCGAACTGCCGCTGGCCCTGCCGGTCATCGTCGCCGGATTGCGTACGGCGACGGTCTGGGTGGTGGGTGCGGCAACGCTGGCAACACCCGTCGGCGCAACGAGCCTGGGCAATTACATCTTCGCCGGCCTGCAGACGCGCAACTGGCTGTCGGTCCTGTTCGGCTGCGTGTTCGCGGCCGGGCTCGCCATCGTGCTCGACCAGGCCATCCGCCTGCTGGAGATCGCGACCCGCGACCGGCGGCGCGGCCTCGCCATCGGAGTGGGCGTCTTCCTTGCCGTTCTCGTTGCGGCGTCCATCGCGCCCCGCTTCGTGCCGCCGGGGCAGGCCGGGACTGTCGCCGCCGGCGAATCCCCCGGCGCTGTCCAGAACATTGCCGGCCAGACTGTGACGATCGGCTCCAAGGCCTTCACCGAGCAGTACATTCTCGGCGCCCTGATGCAGCGCAGGCTGGAAGAGGCGGGGGCCCGGGTGGTCCGCCGCGACAATCTCGGCTCGACCATCGCGTTCGATGCCCTGCGCAGCGGCGAGATCGATGTCTATATCGATTATACCGGCACGATCTGGGCGACGGTGATGAACCGGTCCGAACCGGCCGGCCGATACCGCATGTTCACCGAGATGTCGGCCTGGCTGTGGGTCGAGCACGGCATCCTCACCCTGGGGCGGCTGGGCTTCGAGAATGCCTATGGTTTTGCCGTCAGCCGCGAATTTTCCGAAGCCCAAGGCGTGGACAGTCTTGACGATCTGTCCGCCATTGCCGGGGATCTGACTGTGGGCGGCGACCCGGAAGTCTTCGCCCGGTCGGAATGGACCGCGACGCGCGATGTCTATGGTCTGGGCGCAGCCCGCACACGTTCGATGGACAACACCTTCCTGTATGCCGCCGCGCACGACGGGCAGGTGGATGTGATCACCGCCTACACGACGGACGGGCGAATCGCGGCGTTCGACCTGACCGTGCTCGACGATCCGCGCGGTGTGCTGCCGCCCTATGATGCGGTGATCCTGGTGTCACCGCAGGCGGCTCAACGGCCCGGGCTTGCCGCTGCGCTGGGGCCGCTGGTCGGCGCCATTGACGATGATGCCATGCGCGAGGCCAATCGGCGGGTCGATCTCGACGGGGACACGCCCGCCGGGGCGGCGGCCTGGCTGGATGAACGAATCGCGGAGCAATGATGAGCGGGTTTTATGCCCATGGCCGTCTTCAGGATGCCGAATGGCTGATGCGCGCCTGCATGATTCTCAATCGCGACCGGCCGTCCCATGCCGATCCGGTGGATGAGGACACGCCGCTGAACCAGGTCTATGCGCGCCAGTCGGCCGAGTTCGAGGACCTGCTCGCCCAGATCGATCCGGAAGGCGATATCGATCGCGGCATTTTCCCGGTGCTGGCCTTCTTCACGGCGTCCGAAGGCTGGCCGGTGGATATCATCTTCGCCATCGTTGCGGCCCTGGGCGTCTGGCTCTTCCTGCCCGACTGGTATGGCGTGGCCAACTACGTTGCCTATCTGGCGATCGCGGGCTTCGTGGCGATCCAGTATCTGCGGGCCCGCCGCCGCCGCGAACGCGCCCGGGCGGAAATGATCCGCCTGCGTCTCGATCCGGAGAAAGAGCATCCGCTGACGCTGCGCATACTGGTGCGCTATCGCAGGCTGCCCGTGACACTGCATTGAGCAGAGTCCCATTGGCGCTTTTCATTTCAATAACCTGGTCTTGTAGCCGGATTGCATGACCCGCCGAGGGGTGTAAGGTTCGGAAGTGAAACCAGCGGGATGCGGGACGAGAGAACGGACCGCTGACCGGAACGTTCTCTGGGCCTGTCTTGCTCGACGGGACACGGGAATGCTCGTTGCGACCGGCGGAAGGACCGTTCATGGACCTGGCAGCGCCCTTTGACGCTCGCACACGGCTCGGGCTTGTCCTGCCGATGCTGGTTGTCGTTGTGGTCGGGATTGCCGTCACGGCCGTGACGGCCGGCCGGTCGCAGGATGTCCGCCACCAGGCACTCCAACGGTTCAGTCAGGCAGAAGCGAACAATACCGCCCGCATCCTGTCCCTGCGTCTGCAACAGGACGGACATGCGGTCGAACGCATGGGGGCGCGGCTGGCGGTTCGCAACGGGGCGATGCCCGAATCGGAATGGCGCGCCGACGCCGGCGCCTATCTCAGCGACAAGCCATGGCTGCGCGCGCTTTATGTCGCGGATGAAACCGGCGTGCAGTGGGTCGAACCGGAAGGCGGGCCGGCCGTGGCCGGACTGGTGGGGGCGCCGGGCGGGCCGGGCCGGAGCGATATGTCACAGTCCGGCATGCTGGGAAGGCTGCACGCTGGCGCCGTCGCGCGGTTCGAGGATGGCTCCGACGGCATGATGGCCTACTACCCGTTTGCCGACGGGACCGGCAGGGTCCGGGTTCTGGTCGCCCTGTTCGATATCGCCGCCATGTTGCGGGCCAGCCGCCCGGCCCGTGACGAGGACTTCGATGTCGCGCTGACGGCTTCGCCTGACGGGCCGCGTCTTGCCGGCTCGGGCCGGGCCGTCGATCCCGGGACGTCCTATCGCGCGTCCGCCCCGGTCGCGACCAGCTATGAGGTCGGCTGGACGCTTCACTCAGCGCCGACCGTGTCCTTTGCCCGGCGGATGCATCCGCGCACCGGACTGGGCGTCTGGATGTCGGGCATCGGCCTGACGCTGCTGGGTGCATCGCTTGCCTTCATGGCCCAGCTCGCGCGGCGCCAGGCCGTGCGGCTGGCGGATGTCGATGCGGTCCGCCGGACAAGCGAGCAGCGCTATAATCTCGTCGTGCGCGGCATGGCGGTGGGCGTCTGGGACTGGGGCATACGTGACAACACGCTCGGCTGGTCGCCCAACGCGATGCGCATGCTGGGCCTGCCGCCGGACTACAAGGTCGCCGACGCCAGTTTCTTCTTCGACCGGATACACCCGGACGACCAGCCCGCGGTCCGCGAAGCCGTAGAGGCGCACTTCGAAATGGGCGAGCCCTATGCGCCGAATTTCCGGATGCGGCATGAAAGCGGGCATTTCGTCTGGTGTCATGCGACGGGACAGGTGCTGCTGGACGAGACTGGCGAACCTGTCCGCATGGCCGGCTCGATCGAGGATATCACCGAGGAGCGCGCCGCCGAGGAGGCCCGCAACCGGTCCGAACGCCGCCTGCGCGCGGTCACGCAGAGTGCGGTCGATGCCGTGCTCACGACCAATGCCCAGGGCATCATCGAGGAAGCGAACCCGGCCTGCGAACGCGTTTTCGGATACCGGCCGGACGAGCTGGTGGGCAGCAATATCCGTATCCTCACGCCCACCGAGCACCGCCGCAAGCACGATTATTACATCAAGCACTACATCGAGACCGGCGACAGCGACATCGTCGGCAAGGTGCGGGAAGTCTATGGGGTGCACCGGGACGGGCATGCGATTCCCATCGAACTGGCGGTGACCGAATACAAGGCCGGCGACGACCGGATCTTCATCGCCACGGCGCGCGACCTGTCGGCGCGCAAGGCGGGCGAGGCGGAGCGCGAAGCCTTCATCGCCCGCCTCGAACAGACCAATGCCGAGCTGGAACGCTTCAGTTTCGCCGCCTCACACGATCTGCGAGAGCCCTTGCGCATGATCGGCAATTTCTCGCAGATGCTGCTGCGCAAGCATGCCGGCCAGCTGGACGAAGACGCCCGCAAGGCGGTGGAGATCTGTGCCGGTTCGGCGCAGCGCATGCAGGCCCTGCTGGACGATTTGATCTCCTTTTCGCGGGCGAGCGATGATCTCGGCCAGATCGAGACCTTCATCCCCGTCGACATGATCGAACTGGCCCGGCAGAATCTGGCTGAGGATTTCGAGAGCAGCGGGGCGAGTCTGGAAACGGTTCATCTACCGGCGAAACTGCGGACGAATCCCACCCGGTTTTCCCGGGTCTTCCAGAACCTGATCGCCAACTCGATCAAATACGCCAAGGACGGTGAGACGCCGAAGATCCAGATATCCGCGGCCCCCTATGAGCAGGGCTGGCTGTTCACCCTGTCGGACAAGGGAATCGGCATGCGTCCGGAGTATTGCGAGCAGATATTCGAGCCATTCAAACGACTTCACCCGGCGTCGAAGTATTCGGGGACCGGAATGGGGCTCGCGATCTGCCGCAAGATCGTCAACAATGCCGGAGGGCGGATCTGGGCCGAATCCGAACTGGGCGAGGGCAGCCGGTTCTACGTTTACTGGCCTGAGGCCCCGCAGGATCCGGATGCCGCCGGTACGGCGCACACAGCCGGCACGGACGATTCGGTGTCCGAAGGAGAGAATGCATGACGGGGTCTGCCAAACTGGCCGATATTCTTCTGGTCGAGGACAATGACGACGATGTCTATCTGACGCGCATGGCGTTCGAGGACAGTGCCTTCGACAGCGCGATCCACGTCGTCAATGACGGCGAGAAGGCGCTCGATTTTCTCTACCGGCGTGGCGATTACAGCGATTGCCCGGTGCCGGACCTGATCCTGCTGGACCTCAACCTGCCCAAGCTGAACGGTATCCAGATACTGGAAACCCTGAAGTCGGACGAGACGCTGTCGGTGATCCCGGTGGTCATGCTGACCAGTTCCAGGGCCGAGCGTGACGTGCTGGAAAGCTACCGCCACCACGCCAGCGGCTATGTGTCCAAACCGTCCGAATTCTCCCGCCTGGTCGATATCGTCCAGGCGATTCGCGACTTCTGGTTCTCCAGCGTGATCCTGCCGCGGCCGGGCGTCAGCGGTTAATCCTGACCCTCTCGCCCTGCCTGCGCCGCGATCCGCGCCTGCAGCGCGCGGTAGAGCGCCAGATTCCACTCGGCTCCGCTCAGTCCGGTATGCTCCAGCGGATCGCTGGTCTCGGCCTCAAGGCCGAGCGCGCCGGCCACATCGGCATTCATCATGTCCGGAATCCCCGCGCCCCAGGCCAGCGAGGGCAGGTCGAGCAGGAAATAGGTGAAGTGATCGCGGAAGCTTTCCCCGTGCTGTTGCAGCAGGGCGTCAAGGAAATTGCGGTCGAACCAGGCATTATAGGCTGTGAACAGCATGGTCCGTCCGCCTGACGCTTCGGCATGGAAAGCCAGGAAGCGCTCGACCGCATCCGCTTCGCTGAGAGCCCCCAGTCCGGTCCAGCGCTCTTCGTCGAACCCGTTGATGCTGCGCACGAATTCCGTTGCCCTTTCGGGGTGGTCGGGATGGATGCGGATGAAGAAGCGCCCCAGCTCATTGCCGTCCAGATCAGTATAGATCGCACCGAGATCGATCATCTCGTGATGCCCGGCTTCCAGCCCGGTGGTCTCCACATCGACGATGGCCAGCCCCCAGGCCTCGCGATTCTCCTGCGGCGGAAACTCGCCCTGGGCCAGGGCCGGCGCGGTGGCGAGGAGGAAGGCGGCAATCAGGCTGCGGATCATGGTCTGTGTCCCGTTTTTTCGATCGGCGCCGAGATTAGCGGTCTGCCGCGACAAAGCCATGACCGGACATGAAAACGGCGCGATGCAAGGCACATCGCGCCGTCTCCAGTCGCACTGTCTTGTCTGTCAGAGCACGGTCAGCATGGTGGCGACCAGCGGGTGGCGGACAATGTCCTTGGCCTCCAGCCGGCATACGGCAATGTCTTCCAGCGGCTCCATCTTGTCGGCGATCTGTGCCAGGCCCGACATTTCCGGCAGCAGGTCCGACTGGGCCGGGTCGCCCGTGACGACCATGGTGGAGTTCCAGCCCAGGCGGGTGAGCAGCATCTTCAGCTGGCCGTAGGTGCAGTTCTGCGCCTCGTCGACCACCACGAAGGCATTGTTCAGCGTGCGGCCGCGCATATAGCCGATCGGCGCGATCTCGATCAGGCCTTCCGCCATCATCGCCTTCAGCTTCTTCGGGCTCAGCCGGTCGGCCAGCGCGTCGTAGAGCGGCCGCAGGTAGGGGGCGAGCTTCTCTTCCATCGCACCGGGCAGGAAGCCGATCGATTCGCCGGCCTCCACCGCGGGGCGGGACAGGACGATCCGGCTGACCGCGCCCGATTCGAGCGCTTCCACCCCTTTGGCGACGGCCAGGAAGGTCTTGCCTGTCCCCGCCGGGCCGAGCGCCAGGACGAGATTGTGGGTGTCGATCGACGACATCAGCTTGGCCTGGCCGTCCGAGCGCGGTTTGACATTCTTGGTGAAGCGCTGGTCGCGCATCGGTTCCTTGTCGTCCGGGGTCCAGCTGGTACCCGGGAAGAGGGCACGCACCTTGTCCTGTTCGTTATGATAGTGGGCGGTATTGAATTCACCTGCACGCTGGCGGCGTTTGACGTTACGCTTACCCATGACGGGGACCTCCACACATGAAAAACCCCTCGGCCGGGCGGCGAGGGGCGAAGAAACGGGGCACGGAAGACAGTGCAGGGGACACGCGGGGTTCGGTGGAAAACCGACCGGTTCCTGGCGGGCTGGGTCGAGGAGCGGTCATGCCGGCTACCCGTTGCCTCCTTGCGTTGCCGAAAGCGAAGCGAGAAAGCGATCTCGAATCGCGCTTACAGTCTGAGTGTAACCCGGTGAAGAAGATCTGAACGAGCGCGTCGTGAAAATTTCACGCAAATAAAGAGGGAGACGGGAATGGCACTCTATGCATTGGGCGATTCGGTTCCGCAGACGCCGGGCGAGGGGGAATACTGGATCGCGCCCGACGCGCAGGTGATGGGGCAGGTCGAACTTCGCCGCAATGCCAGTGTCTGGTACGGCGCCGTGGTGCGAGGCGATGTCGAGGCCATCATCATCGGCGAGGACACTAATGTGCAGGACCTTTCAGTGCTGCACGCCGACTATGGCGTGCCGCTGACCCTGGGCAAGGGGATCACCGTCGGCCACCGCGCCATGCTGCATGGCTGTACGGTCGGCGATTATTCCCTGATCGGGATCGGTGCGACGGTGCTCAATGGCGCGAAGATCGGAAAGAACTGCATCGTTGGCGCCCATACCCTGATCACAGAGGGCAAGGAAATCCCGGACAATTCGCTGGTCGTCGGCGCGCCGGCCCGGGTCATCCGGACACTCGGCGAGGATACCGCCGTGATGCTGAAGGCGTCGGCGGATCACTATGTCGAGAACTGGAAACGCCACGCGACGCAGCTACGCCGGATCGACTGAGTTTCCTCCCCACATCGTGGGGAGGGGGACCCGCCCCCGGGATTCGCCGTAGGCCAACCCGAGCACAGGCATCGCAGGGAAGAAAACGTTGGCAGCCGCGCAGCCTAGTGCGCGCGGCTCCACAGCTCGCGGATATTCTGGTCGGCTTCGCGTCCCAGATTGAACCAGGCGGCGCGGTCGTGCGAGGCGTCGATGACCAGCAGCTTGTCGTCGCGGCCCAGAATATGGCTGAGCTCATTGCGCAGGACGGCCGAGGTGGTCGGGCCGCGCAGCAGCCAGACACCGCCGGTGATCGATTCGAGATCGCCATAGGCCGCCAGCGCGTGGGCAAACTCGGCCGCGTTCTCGGAATGAATCTCGGCGATCACGACAAAATTGGCCGGCCGGGCGCCGGGGGTGACCCGTTTTTCGGGCTGTTTGCGTTGGCCCAGATCTTCAAGCCAGTCACGGAATTCCTCGATATCGCTGGCTTGCGCCCAGATACCGTCCCGGTCGGGCGAGATCTGCGAATGGGCCGCGATCCGGCCTTCGGCAACGAAGGCGCGCATCTGCTGCGGCGTATACGGGCCGTAGACACGGCCTTCGACTTTCACAAACCAGGACATGGTGATTCCGTCATCGCGAGGCATTGGACTTTCTCGCACCCAAACTACTACCGTCTACCCATCCAATACGGCAAGAAACGGGCCAGAGCGGGCCCCGCAGCGTTCGGAGCGCCGGATCCGGCAGACAGAGACTCAAGTTTATGCTGCTTCGGGACCGCTGGTTTTTGCCTGGGGGGGATCGAACACGACCGCGAACCCGTTGTCCAGAATTCGCGCCACCCGTCCTGACATCTCACCGACACGCAGCGGCTCGCCGATCCGGGGGCGCTCAAGGCATTCGAAGGCGGCCCCCGTTACGGAAACGTCCAGCACATTGGCCTGGATGATGACGCCATCGGCCAGCACGATGCGGGCGCGGCCGCGGCCCGGCTTGCGCGGTGCCGTGCGGTCCTCGTCGAGGCCCAGACGGTCCTTGTTGAAACGCCAGGTGATCGCGTCGGCCAGCTTGTCGCGCTTGCGCTGCGGGGCGTTGAACGCGACGGAGAATTCCTCGCCTTCGCGGCGCACAATGCGTCCCTCGATGCGTCCCAGACTGGGAATCATAAGAACGACGCGGGTCTGGTCTGGCGGAACGATACGGGCCATCAGGCGCGCGCCGCCCGGCGAGATATCCAGCAGGCGGCAGGCGTGTTCGCCCTCCATCTCCGTCCAGAAACGGCCATGAAGCTGCAGGGGGACGCGGGCATGCCGGCGGCGCTCCTGGGCGCCACGCGCGGCAATCCTGATCTTCCGGCGGTCCAGTCGGCCCGGCCCGTGATGCATGGTGACATCCTCCTGAGCGGCGCAGGCTAGGCCATAGCCGTTAAGAAGGACTTGCGTTTATTGATCGTTGGCCACCTTGCGCGGCGCGGTTCCGGCATCGCCGAACAGGCCGGCATACAGCTTGTCCCGCTGCAACGGCGGATGCACTTCCTGCAGCACGGTGCGCACGGCCGGCCGGCCGCGCAGCGCCGCGGCGTCGCCGAGCGGCTGGAACAGGCCGAGCGTGCGGTCGATCGCGCCGGACGGGCCGCGCAGGGGCAGGAAGCTGATCTCCACCGGCAGGTCCAGCCGGTCCATCGTCACGGTGCGCGCGATCAGCGAGGCCGGCTCTGTGCCAGTTATGGACGCTTCCAGCACGGCCTGCACATGCGTGCGGTCATGGCTGCGCCACAGCGAGAGGAAATTCTGGTCGCGGAACTCGCGCTGGTAGAGATCGCACAGATGCGTTCCGGCCAGGCGGAAGATGTGATGATCCGGATCGGCACGCCAGAGAATGAAGACGTAACCGAGCATGCGCGCGATATCCTGCGGCTCGATATCGGTGCGGTGCGGCGCGGCACCTCCCTGGCGGCGCGTTTGCCAGTAGGCGTGCAAGGCTTGCGATTGCGCGTGGCGCATCCGTTTCTCCACTCGTCGGTCATCAGGCGGCCCGGCCTGTCCCGGCCCGGAGCGTTGCAGCGGCGAGTTCAATATCGGGGCCATACCCGTCACGGGTGAGAACGGCTGGCGGGCTTTCCCCGCTCGCGCGAGCGGCGGGCCGCGAAAACGGCCCGCGGATTGCATCGGCAGGGGCAGCACGTAAGGAGCAAGCCCATGCGCGTATCAGCCCGGCACGCTTTTCTGATTCCCGCGAGCGCGGCGTTCGCCCTGCTGGCCGCCCCGGCACAGGCCGGTGGAGGCGGTGGTGCGGGCGGTGGCAATTGCTGCACGCCGCCTCCGCCGCCGACCTGCTGCAATCATGGCGGCGGTCATACGGTGAATGTGCCGAACATCAACATCCATGGCGGCAATATCAATGTCGGCGTGAATGTCTCGTCCCGGGTCAATGTGATCACGAATGTGACCACCAATGTGAACGCCTCGGCCAATGCCAATGCGTCGGCCGGTGCGGGTGCCGGTGCGATGACCTTTATCGGTGGCGGCTCCTACACGCCGATGACGACCGCGCCGGCCGCAACCGCGATTACCGGCCTCAACGTGGTCGGGATCGAGGAAGAGGCCGAATACGAATACTACGAGGAAGAGCGCACGCGCTGGGTCGAGGAATGGCGTGTCGTGCGCGCCGTCTGCGTCGACGATGGCGGTACGCCGCATCCGGCCTCCCGCGTCGATGCCGACGAACGCGTCGGGGCGACCTATTCCGGCGAGATCTATCGCTGCATGGCCGGCACGGCGATGCAGGTCACCATCGGCTGGGCCATTGAAGGCGAGTACGACTGGAATGATGCGGCCACGATCGCCTGCCGCAAGGGCGAGGCGCTGCGTCACGAACCGGGCGGCCGCCTTTACTGCGAGGCCCAGGAACAGCGCCGCAACTGCAATGAACGCTCCCTGCTGCGCCGCCACGGTCCGGGCGTGAAGCTCGTCTATATGCGCCGCGAGGAACGTTATACCGAACGCGTGCGCCGCGAAGTGGAACGCGAACGCCGCGAGCGGGTTTCCATGACTCTCATGCTCGACGGGGGCGTCGGCGGCTATCGCTGACATGCCGTCCAAAAATCTCACATGCCCACTCGGCATGCCTGGCCCCGGCTGACCCAGCCGGGGCCTTTTTTTGGGGGGCGAGGCTCGTCTCCCCAAAACACCTCTCCCGTTTTCCCGGCCACCCGCCTTCGCGGGCGCAGGCTTCGGCCCGGCGAAGGCCGGGCGGAGTGCCGGGATCTAGGGGAAGCTCATCGCTTGGAGTGACCCGCGGTTGGTCCCGGATCTGCGGCCCGCTTCTGCGGGCCTTCGTCCGGGAAAAATTTGGAGGGTGGAAGACAGAGTGAGAGCGCCGCACCAAACACCGTCACCCTGACACCCGCTTTCGCGGGCGCAGGCTTCAGTCAGGGCCCAGTTCATAGAGCGCGGTGGTCGCGATCTCGCACTTATCCCGCACATCGCCGCCGCTCAGACCGAGCCCGCCTGGCCAAAATCTCCCTTTACGATCTGGGTCCTGACCTTCGTCAGGATGACGGTGCGTGGGGCCGGGGCCGGAAACTTATCCCCGGCCGCTCAACTGCGCGTATGCTCGTCAGCGGTTTCCGGGATGGGAGGCATGAGCTCAGTCCCTTGTGCCCGGGAGCGTGCGGAGCTCGTCCGCGCCTGGTGGGTGACAGCATCAGGCTCCGGCGTGGCCATCTGCGGGGACACCGGCACAAAGCTCGACCGGCCCGTGCCTGCAGGTTTCGAGACGGGGCCCGCAAGGGACCCGGGTAAATCTCCGCGTGCGGGATGCCTCGGGCATCACCACCAACACTTCAAATCGGACACGATGTCCGCCGTGCATCCCGCACCCCTCTCATCGCTCCAGGGCGCAAGCTCGTGGAGGGTTTCGTGCTGACACGCCTTTCCTCCCCATTTCATGGGGAGGGGGACCCGCGAAGCGGGGGAGGGGCGCCGCGTCAGCGGCGATGTGTCAGCAACAGGCTCCACTGCCTCCCGGCGCTCCGCGCCGGCCCCCCAAAAAGTTTCTGGCGACCCGATGCTGCGCATCGGCCCACTTCCCCACATGTGGGGAAAAAAGAGACCACCACACAAAGAAAACCCCGGACCTCACAACACGAGGCCCGGGGGTTTCTCCACCTCCCCCAACAGGTCGGTGATGCTAGTTCCCGCTATAGGGGGAAACGCTTTGATAGGTCGCTGAATTGCCGATCGCGGTGGCTGTGCCGGACAGGGTGCTGCCGGTGGTCATGCGGCCGGTCACGTTCGAGGTGATCGCGCCGGAATTGGTCTGGTTGTTATTGCCATAGGCCGTTGCGGCACATTCCGAGCAGACATAGGTCGTTGCGGCATTGCCGAAGGCTGTTGCCGAGGCGAAGGCCGCGCCGCCCTGATTGCCGTCAAAGCCGGCCAGGGTGGTGACATTGCCGCTATTGGTCTGGTCCAGGCCCATGAAGGCGTCGGCGCCGAGATTCGAGATGATCGCCGAATTGCCGACCCCTTCGGAGGACACGGCGACCAGGTCGATGTCGAAATCGCCGGCCTGGGCGTAGGCATCGGCGGTCACGGTGCCGGAATTGTCCTGCGTGCCCTGGATATGGGCATAGCCGTTCTCGTTCTGCATCCAGACCGAATTGCCATTGGCGGAGGCTGTCACGGTTTCGGACACGGCCCCGCCACCCGATTCGGCGCGGGCACGGGCAGAGATGCTGCCGCGATTGTCCTGGTCGATATCGGCGACCTGGTCCGGACTCATGTAATAGCCCTGGATCTGCGCCGAATTGCCGTTGGCCGCGCCGAGCACGGTCGCCGCATAGCCCAGCCCGCCGGCCGGCGCGAGGACATAACTGTCGGCGCTGACATCGGCGCCGCTGTCCTGGCGCAGGGCATGATGGTTCTCGCCGCCATAGCTGACCGCGTCATAGGCATTGGCCGAGGCGGTGGCCGAGGTAACCGAGGAAATCGCGTAGGAGCCGATCTCCAGCTCCGCCGTCGCCGAGACGGTCGAACCGTCCTGCGCCGTCTGGTCGATCTCGGCATCCATGCCGTTGTCATTGATCACGCTGGCCGCATTGCCCATCGCGGAGGCGGTGGTGACGGCCGTGCCATGGACGATGCCGGCCCGCGTTGCGGCGCGTGCGTCGACATCGCCGGAGAAGGTCTGTTCCGAGGCGATGTCGTGACGCTCGATCACGTCGACGGTCAGCGCGTTCGCGGATCCGATGGCCGCCATGGTGGCGGCGCCGGCCTCGTCGGTCTCACCCTCGGCGACGACATTGATCGCCGCGTCGAGATTGATCTGGCCGTTCAGGATCTCAGTCGTATCGTCCGCGAAGGTAGCTGCGCACGTGATCGTCGCGGCGCTCATGGCCGTGATCAACAGAAAGGCGCGCTTGGACATTCGTGGTCTCCCTCGAGCCATAGGCCGTGGCGATATCGATACCGCCGGTGACATTGGTGTGGCTGCCGCCGCCGATCGGATCGGAATAGGAACAGGCAGACGAGGCATCGACGCCGTAGAGCTGGGACGAGATTTCCAGCACGGCGCGCTCGATCACCGAGCGCACGGCCAGCTGGACCGGTTCCAGCGAGCGGCCGCCGCCGGACAGGTCGATCACCGCATCGTCCCAGAAGGCGAAGACGCCGGCGGAAATCTCGCGGCCGATGATCTGCTTCTGGTAGGAGATGACGTCGACCGTCTCCATCGTGCGCGTATCGTTCAGGCGCAGGTCCAGGCCGATATTCATCACCCAGGCGCGGCGCGAGAACAGGCCGGTCGGGTCGCTGTCGACGCGGTCGCCGGCCAGAAGGTCGACGCCGTTCGAGCGGATATTGTAGTTCAGCTCGGTGATGCCGCCGACCAGGTGATAGTCGGACCCGGGCAGCGAAGCGGCGTGGATTTCGCGCTGCTGGCCATTGGTGTCGCGGATCAGCTGGTTGTTGGCATAGCGCAGTTCCAGCTCCGACACGGATGTATCGAAACGTTCCACCAGGCGCACACCGGCCTTGGCAAAGGCCGAGATCGCCATCAGCGAGGCGCCCTGGGTCACTGCGGCACCGCCTTCCAGCGAGGCGCGGCCGGTATAGTCGGCCAGGCGGCCCACGGCGATGCGCGGCGAGCGCAGATTATTGGCCCGGGCATAATCGGCCAGGCAGACCAGCGCTTCGGAATAGGGTGTGGGATTGGCGGTTACGGGCGCGCCGCCGATCGGCGTCGCATAGCGGCCGTCCGCGCCGCCGCCATCTCCCGTCGTGGCACAGCCGGTCAGCGCCAGGGCGCCGGCGACCGTTGCGAGAAGGAGCTTAGTCTTGGTCATTGTCAGTGCTCACATTGCCGTTGGCATTGGCGTTGGCGTTGATGTCGCCATTATTGATCTGGGTCGAATTGATGATGACCGTGTTGTACCGGCCCGAGACATTGACGTTCAGCTGGTTGCCGATCGCCGTGGCGCCGGATCCGACACCGCCGCCGAACAGGCCGCCCTCAGACGACACGCCCACGCCGGTCTGGATGACACCGTCGATGATCACGCGATTGCCGGCTTCCGACCGGGCGGCGGCACCGGCACTGGCACCGGCTCCGCTCCAGGCCTGGCTGGAGGTTGCGGTGGTGCGCGAACCGTAGGGGATTTCCCATCCGGCCGTCGTTTCGGCCTGCTGGGCCTGCGCAGCCGACGCCAGAACGGTCACGGCCAGAACGGCAGCGGATGCGGGCGGGAACTTGCGCAGTGTCATATCGTCGTGTCCTTCTAGACGCGTCTCTCGCCCGTGTCGTTGCAACGCGTGTGCCAGCGGGGGAGAGACACCAAGTGCGTTCCCCTGCAGGGGGAATCCGGATCTGTTCAGAATTGGGTAACCCGCCTGGGCCAGTGCGGGACGCCGTCAGGGAGAATTTGTGTGCCGCATCGGGACGCGCCGCGGGCGCCAGTTTTCAATGCCATGCCACCCGCCGTTCTGCTGCTCGCCGGACTGATTCTCGGCGCCGCGCTGCTCGGCTATCTCTCGCCGGAACTCGACCGCTGGATCTTTGCAACTTGCGTGCTGATCGTGGCCGCGCCGGACACGCCATTGCCGGCCCAGCCGCTGGGACATGCCGCGCCCTACCTGCTGCACGTCTTCATCCATTTCGGGCTGTTGCACCTGGCGATGAACATGGCCGTCCTGATCGGCGCCGGGCGGGCTGTCGGCCTGGCCTTCGGAACGGGGCTGAAGGCCTTTGCCGGCTTCATGATCCTGTTCTTCGCCTGTTCGGCCGCCGGCGCCGGGCTGGAATACGCGCTGCACAGCGGGCCGCCGCTGCAGCTGGGCGGCGCGTCGACCGGTGTCTCGGGACTGATTGCGGCGGCCGGCTGGGTAATGGGCGGCTGGCGCGGCATGCTGCGCCTGGCCCTGCCCTGGATCGGGCTGAACCTGGTGATCGCGGTGACCGGGCTCGCCTTTCCGATTCCCGTCAGCTGGGCGGGTCATATCGGCGGCACGCTGGCCGGTGCGATCTTGACGCCGGTGCTGATCGCGCTCTTCGGGCGCCGCGCGCTCTAGCCGCCTACCAGACCGTATCCAGCCGCCGTTCGCCGTCGACCTCGAAGCCCTTGATCAACAGCGCGCCGTCGGCCGGGATGGCGAGGATGAGATTGACGCCGATATCGCCCGTCACATCGCGCAGGCGCAGCCGGTTCTGCAGGGCAATGGCCCGCTCGCGGGAGGCGTAATAGCGCTCGATATTGAAGCTGGCATGGATCCACAGCTCTTCCGGTTCCTCGCGGACGGTGCGGGGCTCGCCGGTCTCCGGACCGGTCTCCCGGGTGAGGGGACGTGAGGCCTCATAGACCTGGCGGACCCGGCCCTGGGCGACCAGGCCGGTGCCGGGATGGGCGGAGTGCAGGGCGACGGGGCGGGCCGTGCCGTCGGGTCCGGTCTCCAGCGTCACCCAGATCCGGTCGCCCTCGGCAAAGCCGTCATCGCCCTCGAGCGCATAGGCGTCCAGCCGGTTCAGGGGCGTGCGGATATTGGCGTAGTGACCGAGCAGGATGTCGCGCGGGTCATAGCCTTCGACGGGAATCAGGACTTCCGGACTGCTGGCGCGGCGCTCCAGGTGGGAGGCCAGAAGGAAGACCAGGAAGCCGCTCATCAGGGCGGCGATCAGGCCGAGGCGGGCAAGGCGGTTCATGACGTCTCTCCCCCAGACTGTGCGGGCGCGGCCGGGCGCTGCTGCCGCCGCTTCCAGCGCCAGACGCCGAAACTCATCGCAAACAGGATCAGACCGCCGACAAGGAAGAACAGCGCAGTATCGAGCAGGCCGCCGAATGTTTCGCCATAGACATAGAGGGTCTGGCCGATGAAGGCCGCGACGCCCACCGTACCCGTCGCACCGGCGCTTTCCCGGCTGCCCTGCAGAATCAGGGCGACGGCACCGGCATAGAAGAGCGCGCCATAGGCCAGCTGCAGCCACCACAGACCGCCAATGCCCGCTGCGGCCAGCAGGTAGGGGGTGACGAAGACGAGGGCGCCGATCGCCGCGAGGCCGGCCGCCGGGCCGGGACGCAGATGCCCGATGGCGAGCCGGGCAAGTAGCAACACGCCGATGGCCGCCATCGCTCCCAGGGATGTGACGAGATAGGTGCTGCCCGAGAGGGCTTCGTCCTGCGGCCCGTCGAACTGGGCCTGCAGCAGCAGCGCCAGCACCATGGTGATAACCGCCATCCAGGCCGCCAGGATGCCGCCGCCGGTCACGCCGCGATCCCGGGCCAGCGCGCCGCCAAGGGCGAGCGCGCCGAAGACCAGTGTTGCCCCGGCATGCAGAGAAATGTCGGCGATATCGAGATGCTGGTCCATCCAGTAGAGGGCATGCCCGGCCCAGAGCGCCAGACCGATGGCGAGCAGGTGCGCCGACGCCCTGGAGCGCAGGCGCACGGCCAGCCAGGCCGTGACCAGCCAGAGCGGCAGATAGCTCCAGATCACGGTGTCGACGAAGGGGTTGAAGATCTCCAGCCCGGCCCAGAGCGCGCCGAGCAGCGTCGCCAGGATCAGGACGGGCCGGGAGGGGATGGCGAAGGCGGTCGCAAGGCCGGCCACGCTCCAGATCAGCACCGCGGTATTGCGGAAGGAGGTCATGTTGAAGGTCTGCGCGGTCAGCAGGATCGCCGCGCCGAACAGCGCCACGCCCAGAAGTGCGAGGGCGTGGCCGAGCGCGCCGGCGCCCCGGTCAAGCGCCCGCCCGGCGCCGGCCATGGCGAGCCAGAGTGCCAGCAGG
>NZ_BSFE01000002.1:477500-537438 GCF_027922185.1 Maricaulis virginensis
TTAGGTAGAGCGTCTCGTGAATACCCATGGGGGTAGAGCACTGGATGGGCTAGGGGGTCCCAACGACTTACCAAACCTAACCAAACTCCGAATACCATGGAGTAATACGAGGCAGACACACTGCGGGTGCTAAGGTCCGTAGTGGAGAGGGAAACAGCCCTGACCGCCAGCTAAGGTCCCTAAGTTATCACTAAGTGGGAAACGATGTGGGAGTGCTTAGACAACCAGGAGGTTGGCTTAGAAGCAGCCATCCTTTAAAGAAAGCGTAACAGCTCACTGGTCAAGCGCTCCTGCGCGGAAAATGTAACGGGGCTTAAGTGATACACCGAAGCTGCGGGCTCAACTTTGTTGAGCGGTAGCGGAGCGTTCCGTAGGCCGATGAAGGCAGACCCGCGAGGGCTGCTGGAGGTATCGGAAGTGAGAATGCTGACATGAGTAGCGATAAAGGGGGTGAGAGACCCCCTCGCCGAAAGTCCAAGGGTTCCTGCGCAATGCTAATCAGCGCAGGGTTAGTCGGCCCCTAAGGCGAGGCAGAAATGCGTAGTCGATGGGAAGCAGGTTAATATTCCTGCACCGGCGGGTAGTGACGGATTCCGGAAGTTGTCAGTCCTTATCGGATTGAACTGGCAGCCAAGGCGTCCCTGGAAATAGCTCCCGCGTTAGACCGTACCCGAAACCGACACAGGTGGACTGGTAGAGCATACCAAGGCGCTTGAGAGAACTATGCTGAAGGAACTCGGCAAATTGCTCCCGTAAGTTCGCGAGAAGGGAGCCTGGCGCTGCGCAAGCAGTGTCCAGGGGCACAGACCAGGGGGTGGCGACTGTTTACTAAAAACACAGGGCTCTGCGAAGTCGCAAGACGACGTATAGGGTCTGACGCCTGCCCGGTGCCGGAAGGTTAAAAGGAGGAGTGCAAGCTCCGAATTGAAGCCCCGGTAAACGGCGGCCGTAACTATAACGGTCCTAAGGTAGCGAAATTCCTTGTCGGGTAAGTTCCGACCTGCACGAATGGCGTAACGACTTCCCCGCTGTCTCCAGCATAGACTCAGCGAAATTGAATTCTCCGTGAAGATGCGGAGTTCCCGCGGTCAGACGGAAAGACCCCGTGCACCTTTACTACAACTTCACAGTGGCATTAGCGATTATTTGTGTAGGATAGGCGGGAGACTTTGAAGCCATGGCGCCAGCTGTGGTGGAGTCATCCTTGAAATACCGCCCTGATAATTGTTGATGTCTAACCGCGGCCCATGAACCTGGGTCCGGGACCCTGTGTGGTGGGTAGTTTGACTGGGGCGGTCGCCTCCCAAAGAGTAACGGAGGCGCGCGATGGTAGGCTCAGACCGGTCGGAAATCGGTCGATGAGTGCAATGGCATAAGCCTGCCTGACTGCGAGACTGACAGGTCGAGCAGAGTCGAAAGACGGCCATAGTGATCCGGTGGTCCCGCGTGGAAGGGCCATCGCTCAACGGATAAAAGGTACGCCGGGGATAACAGGCTGATGATGCCCAAGAGTCCATATCGACGGCATTGTTTGGCACCTCGATGTCGGCTCATCGCATCCTGGGGCTGGAGCAGGTCCCAAGGGTTTGGCTGTTCGCCAATTAAAGCGGTACGTGAGCTGGGTTTAGAACGTCGTGAGACAGTTCGGTCCCTATCTGCCGTGGGTGTCGGAAAATTGAGAGGAGCTGCCCCTAGTACGAGAGGACCGGGGTGGACGTATCTCTGGTGGACCTGTTGTTGCGCCAGCAGCATAGCAGGGTAGCTATATACGGAAGGGATAACCGCTGAATGCATCTAAGCGGGAAGCCCCCCTCAAAACCAGTTTTCCCTTGAGAGTCGAGGAAGACTACCTCGTTGATAGGCCAGGTGTGGAAGTGTGGCGACACATGAAGCTGACTGGTACTAATTACTCGATAGGCTTGATCTTATGATGCTCATGCCCGGCGATCGCTTCGTCGGACAAAGCAAAGCAACACCTCAAAATACATCAGACATGTCTCTTCTTTTGGATCTAACGCGCTGACCGGGTGGTTATTGCAGGGGGACCGCACCCGTTCCCATCCCGAACACGGCCGTTAAGACCCCTAGCGCCGATGGTACTGCGTCTCAAGGCGTGGGAGAGTAGGTCGCTGCCCGGTCTGCCCGTTAGATCCCCCTCCATAACAATTCACAAATCAACCGTCGCTTTCGCGGCGGTTTTTTTGTGCCCGGATTCCGGTGATTTGCCGTTGGATCCCGCGCCGGCCGGAGCCATGTCGCAGCATTTTCGAACCGCAAAACCGGTCCCCGTTTTTGCTGAAAATGGCGGGTCCTTGGCGGTCGCATTTTCGAACCGCAGAACCGGTTCCCGCTTTTGCTGAAAATGGCGGGTCCTTGGCGGTCGCATTTTCGAACCGGAGAACCGGTATCCACTTTTGCTGAAAATGCCGGGTCCTTGGTGGTCGCATTTTCGAACCGCAAAACCGGTGCCCACTTCTGCTGAAAATGCTTCAGGCCCTGCGGCTATCCGATCGCCTTCCGGAAATATCGCGACGTGGCGGTCACCGCATAGCCCTGCCGGATATAGAAGGCGTGGGCGTCCTCCCGTTCCACCCGCGAGGCCAGGCCGACGGATGCCAGACCCAGCTCCCGCGCCATGGCTTCCGCTTCGCCCAGGAGAATACGGCCCAGGCCGCGGCCGCGAATGGCCTCGTCGACGACGAGCGACTGCACCACCAGGCCGGCGCCGGTCTCGATCGACGGACGCAGGTAGAAATGGATGAAGCCGGCCAGCCTGTCCGCGATCTGTGCGCCCCGCAGCCAGTGGCCACCGGTTTTGCCAAGCTGCTCCATGCGCTGCTTCATCTCCGGCACGCCGGCCTCATAGCCCAGCTGCCGGTTCAGTTCGCACATGCGGGCGGCATCGTCTTCGTTCAGTGAACGGATGCGTATGTCTGTCGTGTTCATAAGGTTGTTTTAGCATCGCCGGCGGCGCCCGACGGGCGCGAATGGCAGACATCGGCGTATCCCGTTCAAACCTCCCTGCATGCCTCGAGCAACCCGGAAGAGGGACACGCAGCGCGACCGTCCCGTCCTGCCGCAACATCCAAAACCGCCTCCGCCCGCATCCGTTGGGCATAGATCCAGCTGATGCGAGACCGACATGCCCTTGACGACCTTCGCCCGCCTGACCGCCGCGGCGGCCCTGGCGTTCTCCGCCCAGGCCACAGCGCAGACCGGTGCGCCCGATCCCGATCCCTATGCCGATGCCCGCGCCGTGATGGCCGGTGTCAACGAGATCGTCACGCCGGATGGCATCCAGGAGCTGATGACCGTCGAGCTCGGCGGCATGGAGCAGTGGATATCGATCCGCGGCACCGATCGCGGCAATCCCGTCCTCTTGTTCCTGCATGGCGGGCCCGGTGCGCCGGAAATGGCTGTCGGCTGGGCCTTCCAGCGGCCCTGGGAGGATTATTTCACCGTCGTGCAGTGGGATCAGCGCGGCGGCGGCAAGACCTTCCGTCACAATGGCGTGGCGGCCAGCCGCGAAGGCCTGTCACGCGAGCGCATCGTGGCCGACACGGTCGAGCTGATGGCCTGGCTGCGCGAGCATCTCGGCCAGGAGCGCATCATCGTGGTCGGCCATTCCTGGGGCACGGTCGCCGGCTTCCAGGCGGCGATGGCCCGGCCGGACTGGGTGCATGCCTATGTCGGGATCGGCCAGATCGTGGATATGGACGAGAATGAACGCCGCAGCCACGCGCTGACACTCGCCGCCGCCCGGGCCGACGGCAATGCCGAGGCCATCGCCGATCTCACCGCCATCGCGCCCTATCCGGGCGACACGCCGGTGACGTTCGAGCGGATCGGTGCGGAGCGGGAATGGGCGGTGCATTATGGCGGCCTGGCCGCCTATCGCGACAATGCCGGCTTCTATTATCGCGCGCGCCGCCTGGCACCGGAATACGAACAGGCCGACCGCGAGGCGGTCAATCCGGGCGGTATCATGAGCGTGACGACGCTGCTCGACGATCTGATGGCTGTGCGCCAGGGCGATGTGGAGCAGGTGGATTTCCCGGTCGTCTTCTTCGCCGGCCGGCACGATCTCACCACGCCGTCAGACCTGGTCGAGGCCTGGTATCGGCGCCTGGAGGCGCCGTCCAAGGAGCTGGTCTGGTTCGAACACTCCGCCCATCTCTCGCCGATCGAGGAACCGGGCCGCACGCTCGTCGCCCTGGTCCAGCATGTGCTGCCGCTCACGCAGAACGGGGAGGCTGGCGATGCGGCGCGCTAGGCGCGCTCCCGCAGCCACAGGCTGGCGATCACCTTGACGCCATCCTTCACCGGCTCGCCCGTGTGCAGGGAGGCCTTGTCGCACTGGCCATCGGCCGAGACGTTATCGAAACTCAGGGCGGAGCCGCGGCCGCCGCTCCAGGCGAGATCCAGGCGGGGGAAACGGGTTTCTCCGCCGGTGAATTCCGAATTGAGCCTGATGAGGCTGGTCGAGACACGTTGCCCGCGGCGCTCCAGATCGTGCGTGGCCTCACCGGGGACATCCAGGATGAAGTCGAAATGGGCGCGATATTCCTCGCCCGGCCTGTAAGCCAGTACCGCGAGGGCCTCACCGGTATCGACGGGGCGATTCGACAGAGCCGCCATGCGGGTCTTGATAGCGAAGCTGACCAGATCCATCGCCTGTTCGGGGATCGCGGCGGTAAGCGAAGTCCGGTAGGGGTCCTGCCGGGTTTCGCCGGTCTTCGGATCGTGAATCTGAGCCGGCATGAGCAGGGGGGAGGCTCCGACGGTGAGATAGTCGCATGCCGCCCCCGGCAGGACGTCGTCCCAGCGCTCGATACGGGGGGCGTCGCTCATTCTTTCGTCAGCGCGGGGGATGGTGTCGATGGCCTCCGCGATGCGTTCGAGCCTTGGTCCAACCTCACCCGGTGCCGTCTGCGGGCCGTCGGCGAGCGGCAGAGGCTGAGCCCGGCTGATCAGGCCCTGGGCCATAGGGTGACCGGAGCGGCTGAACCCTCCGCCGGTTTCCCGTGCAACCGGAGACAGCATGCCGGTATCGCTGCCCAGACGCAGGAGCGCGGCGATCGCTAGGCCGGAGCCTGCCTGCGCTGCCTGTTCCAGCCAGGCGGTGCCGGTGGCCGCGTCTCCTGCCATCAGGGCCAGCAGGCCCAGCTCTGTATGCGCCAGCCAGTCGCCCTTTTCGGCCTGTGCGTACCGGTCCTGCAACGCCAGCGCCCAGTTGGCCGGTCCGGCAAGACCGGCCGCCTGGAAATAGGCCCGGTGTCGATTGCGCATCATCGAGTCGGGCATCGCCTCCATTGCGGCGAATGCCCGGGCGCGCGTCTCCGCCATCCCCGGCTCATGGCCGCACAGCTGCACAAGCAGGCTGAGCGCGGCTTCGTCGCCGGCCCGGGCTGCGTTGTCGAGCCGGTCTATGGCATTGGAATGCCGGCCTTCACGCCATTCGCGAAGGGCTGTCGGGGCGGGGGCGCTCGGATCGTTCGTGGAAACCGTCATGACCCGAGTTTAGGCCATGATCGCGGACGCAGGTAAAGCGCAGCTGGCTGGTTGACGACACATCAGTGTCATCCTACATACGCGCCTCCCCACGGCACTCCGGTTCCGCGGGCCATCCTGATGCGGGGTGGAGCAGTCCGGTAGCTCGTCAGGCTCATAACCTGAAGGTCGTAGGTTCAAATCCTACCCCCGCACCCAAATTGAAAGCCCCGGTCGCGAGACCGGGGCTTTTTTGTTTCGTCAAGCCGCAGGGGTGAACTGGGAGGTTCACCCGGCTCTCAACCCGGTCAGTCGATCGTGTCCGGCGGCGGGGTCTCGCCACCGCGGGGAACAAAATAGACTTGGATCAACAGGTACTGGCCGAGGAGCGGATCGTATTCGTAGACGTAGCAGATGTCCTGAATCGAATTGTGCGCTTCACACTCGGTGAAGGTGTCCGGGACCTGGGCCTGAGCCACACCGGGCAGTGTCGAAAACGCAAGCGCGGCGGCCGCGCCCAGTGTGACCGACTTCAGGAAAGATATCTTTTTCATGCATGTACCCCGATTGTAAGGGCGCGTTTGTATGCGCCACGATGCTTGTGATTTAAAATGGCGACTGAGTCGCACTGCGATCATAGGTGGTGGCTTTGCTTCCGCGCAAGTCCGACGTCGACGAAGTTGGCTGAAATGCGGGTGTCGCGCCGTTGGCGGCACGCGTGCAGCGGAGGCGTCTCGGCTGCCGCCCGGCCGCCTACAACTCCGCCAGGCTCAGCTCCACCTGCTCCATGATCCGCTTGCGGACGCGGGTGCGCAGGTCGGGGTCCCTGGCGAGGTCGCCCCACATGGTGCGGTTCATGATGTGCCCGACGATGAGCGCGCCGAGCATGCGGGCGCGCAGTTCCGTGTGGGGGCCGGTCAGGGCGGCGGCGACGGGGCGGTCGCAACGCTCGAAAATCACGGCGCGGACCATGCCGGCCGCGGTCGCCGAAGCGATCGAGTTGAGCATGATCAGGAAGTCCTCGACGGTGTTCTCGTCGTCCGGCTCCTCCACGATCATGTCGGCAATGCGCGTTGACAGCGTTGCGATATCGCCGGTGAAGAGGTCGCCGATCCGCTCGATCTTCTCCGGCCGGTTCAGCACCGCGGCGAACAGGTCTTCCTTCGAGCCGAAATAGCGCGACACCAGGGCGGGGTCGACGCCGGCGTCCGAGGCGATCTCCCGGATGCCCACCGTGTCATAGCTGGCCCGGGCAAACCGGCCGCGTGCAGCGGCCAGGATTGCGGCCTTGGTGGCTTCGGCATTGCGAGGCCGGGGTGGATAAATAGCTACCATGCGAATTTTTCTCACAGGGCCGGGTTGTCATCACCTGTTGACTTACTACATTCCGGCCAGATTTTACACTTGGAGGACGTGGCACCGCCGGCCGGCGGCATGCGCGTCCGTTTTCGTCTGCAGGATTGATCCATGGCGCGCCTATTTTCCAACACCACCGGTGTCCTCCTTGTTTCGGCCGTTCTCCTGACCGCCTGCGGTGGCGGGCAGCAGCAGGGCCAGATGCCCGCGCCCCAGGTCGATGTCGCAACACCGCTCGTCGAGCGGGTCGCCGACTGGGACGAGTTTACCGGCCGTTTCGAGTCGCCGGAGCATGTCGATGTGCGTGCCCGTGTCAGCGGCTATCTTGAAGCCGTCCACTTTGAAGATGGGGCCGAGGTGGAGGCAGGGCAACTCCTGTTCACCATCGATGCGCGTCCCTTCCAGGCGGAACTGGCTGCTGCGCAAGGCCGTCTGACCCAGGCGCGCGCCGAATTGTCCCAGGTGCGCACCGATCTGGAACGCGCCGAACGCCTGATCGAATCGCGCACCATCTCCCAGGAGGCGGTGGAGCAGCGCCGCACGGCCGTCAGCACGGCGGAAGCCGCGGTGGCGTCTGCCCGGGCCCAGGTCGAGGCGCAGCAGCTGAACCTGGAATTCACCGAGGTTACCGCGCCGATCTCCGGTCATGCCTCGGCCCGCCAGGTCGATCCGGGCAATCTGGTTTCTGGCGGCAATTCGGCCGGCGATGTGCTGACCACGATCGTCAGCTCCGATCCGATCCATTTCGAGTTCGATGCCTCCGAAGCCGTATACCTGCGCTATCAGCGCCGTCCCGCGACGGATGAGGGCGCGCCGGTCGAGGTGCGCCTGCAGGACGAGACCGGCTTCGAACGCCGCGGCGAGATCGTCTTTGCCGACAATGTCATCAACCCCAATACCGGCACGATCCACATGCGCGCCAGCGTGCCCAATCCGGACGGCCTAATCCGTCCGGGCATGCTGGGTACGGCCCGGGTGCGCGGCAGCGCGCCCTATGAGGCGATGCTGCTGCCGCAGACGGCGATCCTGTCCGACGGTTCGCGCCGGATCGTCTATGTCGTGAACGACCAGAACATGGTGGAGACCCGCAATATCGTCCAGGGGCCGCTGAGCGGCAGCCTGCGCGTCATCCGCGACGGTCTTCAGCCGGGTGACCGGGTGATCGTGAACGGTCTCCTGCGGGCCCGTCCGGGCGCCGAAGTCGTGCCCCGGGACACCGAGATTGCCCGTGCCGCTCCGGCCCGGGGCGGTGCCGCCTTCATTGAATCCCAGCCGGCCACGAGCGCACAGCCCGTCGACTGATCCCGTCCACAGCTGCGCGGAAGAAAGCCTCCCTCATGCGCCTGTCCCATTTCTTTATCGACCGACCGATCTTCGCCCTGGTGATCTCGGTCATCGTCACGCTGCTGGGTATTTTCGCCTATCCGCAGCTGCCGCTTTCGCAATATCCCGAGATCGCCCCGCCGACGGTGGCGGTCACGGCTGCCTATCCCGGTGCCACCGCCGAGGACGTCGCCGAACAGGTCGCTGCACCGCTGGAGCAGGAGATCAACGGCGTCGAGGGCATGCTCTACATGACCTCCTCCTCGACGGCGGACGGCATGGTGCAGATCTCCGTCACCTTCCAGCCGGGCACCGATATCGATACCGCCCAGGTGAAGGTGCAGAACCGGGTCAACCGGGCCGAGCCGCGCCTGCCTGAAATCGTCCGCCAGACCGGTGTGTCGGTGGAGGCCCAGTCCACCGGCTTCCTGCTGATCCTGTCGCTGCGCTCGACGGACGGCACGCTGGATACCGACTATATCGGCAATTACGCCAATACCCGGGTGCGCGACCGTCTGCTGCGCCTGGACGGTGTCGGCGATGTGCAGGTGTTCGGTGCCGGCAATTATTCCATGCGGGTCTGGATCGATCCCGACCGCGCCGCCGCCCACGGCCTGACGGCCAGCGATGTCGTCGCCGCCCTGCGCGAGCAGAACATCCAGGCGACCGGCGGTATTCTCGGCCAGCCGCCCTATGGCGCCGGCGATGCGCCCTCCTTCCAGGTGCCTGTGCAGGTGCGCGGCCGCCTGATCGAGGCGGAGGAGTTCGGCAATGTCGTGGTGCGCCGGAACGAAGACGGAGCCGTCACGCGGCTGGAGGATGTCGCGCGGGTCGAACTGGGCACCGAGACCTATCTCGTGCGCGGTTATTTCGACCAGCGGCCCGGGGTCGCCATGGCGATCATCCAGCAGCCCGGCGCCAATGCGCTGAACACGGCTTCGGCCGTGCTGCGGGAAATCGAGGCCGCCGAGGCCGAATTCCCCGAGGGCATGGATTACATCATCCCCTACAACCCGACCGAATTCGTCGAGGCGTCGGTGCATGCGGTGCAGCGCACGCTGATCGAGGCGGTCTTCCTCGTCGTGCTGGTGATCATCGTCTTCCTGCAGACCTGGCGGGCGGCGCTGATCCCCATCATCGCCATCCCGGTCTCCATTGTCGGCGTCTTCGCCGTACAGCTGGCGCTGGGATTCTCGATCAACTCGCTCTCCCTCTTCGCCATGGTGCTGGCCGTCGGCATCGTCGTCGACGACGCCATCGTGGTGGTGGAGAACGTCGAGCGTCTGATACGCGAGGGGAATTCGCCACGCATCGCAGCCCGCAAGTCGATGACGGAGGTCGGCGGCGCGCTGATCGCCATGTCGCTGGTGCTGATCTCGGTCTTCATCCCGACGGCATTCATGGGCGGCATTCCGGGGATTTTCTATCGCCAGTTCGCCGTCGCCATCGCGACCGCGGCGATCATCTCGCTGGTCGTCTCGCTGACACTCAGCCCGGCGCTCTGTGCCCTGCTGCTGAAACCGCACAAGGCGGATGCCCATGACGCCCGTCCGGGCCCGCTGGCCCCGCTGCGCTTCGCGGCGCGACAGTTCAATAACGGTTTTGCATGGCTATCGGACAGTTATGGGGCCGTTGTGTCGCGCCTGGTGCGCATGATCGTCATCGTCCTGATTGCCTATGCGGGCCTTCTGGCGCTCACCGGCTGGCGCCTGTCGGAAACCCCGACCGGCTTCATCCCGGACCAGGACCAGGGCTTCCTGATCGGCATTGTGCAATTGCCGCCCGGCGCGTCCCTGGAACGCACCGACGAGGTCATGGCCCGTGTCCAGAGTGCGGTCGCCGAGACCGAGGGCGTGGACGGTATGGCCGCGATTGTCGGCCTCGACGGCGCGACCTTCTCGCTGAACTCGTCCGGCTCGACCATGTTCATCCGGCTCGATCCGATCGAGGAACGCCAGGGCCATCCGGGCATGTCGGCGCAGGAATTGTCGATGCAGCTGACCGGCATGCTGGCCCAGATCGTGCCGGAAGGCCGGGCCTTCATCATCGCACCGCCTCCGGTACAGGGGCTGGGCAATGGCGGCGGTTTCAAGGTGATCGTGCAGGACCGCACCGGCCAGGGGCTGAACACGCTGGGCCAGGTGGCCTGGCAGATCATCGGCGCCGCCAACCAGGACCCGCGCCTGACCCAGGTCTTCACCGACTTCTCGACCGACTCGCCGCGTGTGCGCGTCGATGTCGATCGCGACCGGGCCCAGCGCCTGGGTGTCGATCCGGCATCGGTCTATTCCGCACTCGGCACCTATCTCGGCTCGACCTATGTGAACGACTTCAACTACCAGGGCCGCACCTATCGCGTGACCGCCCAGGCCGAAGCCGAAGCCCGGGACGATATCGCCGATATCGGCCGGCTGCGGGTCAGCGGCCGGGATGGCGAGCTGGTGCCGATCGCCTCGGTGGCGTCGATCACCACCGAGTCAGGACCGGTCCGTGTCGTGCGGCACAACAACTTCACCGCCGTGGAAATCCAGGGCCAGGCCATGCCGGGCGTAGCCTCGGGCACGGCGCTGGATGCGATGGAGGACATCCTCGAAGCCAACCTGCCTCCGGGTTTCGGCTATGAGTGGACCGAGATCGCCTACCAGGAAAAGGCGGCCGGCGATTCCGGCCTGATGATCTTCGCCTTCGCGGTGGTGTTCGTCTTCCTGGTGCTGGCGGCCCAGTACGAGGCCTTCACCTTGCCCTGGGCGGTCATCTTCATCGTGCCGATGTGTATCCTGGCAGCGATGGTGGGCATCAACCTGACGGGTCTGGACAATAATATCCTCACCCAGGTCGGCCTGATCGTGCTGATCGCCCTGGCGGCCAAGAACGCGATCCTGCTGGTCGAGTTCGCCCGCCAGGCCGAGGACGAGGCCGGCAGCGACCGCTTCAAGGCCGCGGCCCAGGCTGCCCGGATCCGCCTGCGGCCGATCCTGATGACCTCCTTTGCCTTTATTCTCGGCGTGACGCCGCTGGCTTTTGCCCACGGTCCCGGTGCGGAAATGCGCCAGGCCCTGGGGATTGCGGTGTTCGCCGGGATGATCGGGGTGACCTTCTTCGGCCTGATCTTCACGCCGGTCTTCTACGTGGTCGGCCGCTGGATTTCGCGTTTCCTGCCCAGGCGCGATCATGCGGCCATGGACGCGGAGAGCACGGACCAGGCGTGACCGGGTCGACAGGAAGGTGACACGGGAAAGGCCCGCCGGTTCGACCGGCGGGCCTTTCTTCCGTGCGGTGCCCCGATAGAGCCGGTCAGGCGTCGAGGGCCGCCGCGATCCGCTCGCGGATATAGCGGCGATGCGCCCGCGTCTCGGCATCCAGCCAGACATCCCAGCCGTGATTCATGCCGGCGATCCGGCGCAGCGTGTCGCGCACGGCGACCGCCGGGACATGCTGCAGCGAGGATGCGTCTTCGACGGCAATCAGCCGGTCGATATACTGGATCTGCAGATTGCGCCGGTAGACATTGGGACGGCCCCAGGGATCGCCCTTGAAGATCTCCCGCGTCAGATCCTTCAGCATGGCGTGGGTGGAGTAGTCGCCGCCATAGGCCAGGCTGTCGGTCAGACGGTTCAGCACGCGCGGATGCAGAAGGTGTGCGAGCACCGAATTCTGCGCATCGCGGACATAGGCCTGGACACGCGGCTCCTCGGCCCGGCGCAGGGCATCGAACCCCCGCCGTTCCGGCTGCAGCCGGGCAATCAGCTCGGGCGGAAAGTCGAAGGCATCCGGTCCGAACACGGTCTCGCCCAGCGTGCGCAGGGCGCGGCGCTGTTCGGCCGCGGAGACCGGGACGAAGGGGGCCTCGGCCGCGCCCGGCTGGCCGACGACCGAGCGGTCGACATAGACTCCGCCGACATAGCGCGACACGATACCGCCGGCCTGTTTCCACATGCCCATCAGCACACCGAAGGCGGCGCGGGTCCCGGCCCAGCTCTCGCCGTCCTGCGGGACGGTCTCGACCAGTCCGGCCATGGTCGTCCGGGCGACATCGACCTGCCGCGCGGCAAAGCCGATCGGGTCGTTGGACAGGGAATAGGTATTCACCCGCGGATCGATACCGCGGCCCGGCACCCGCACGGCATCGGCATCATTGCCGAACACGTGCTCGGGCAGGCTAGACAGGGCGAGCAGGGCATTGCGCGCCCCGGTCTCACCGGTCTCCGGCGCATAGCCGAAACGGATCGCCCAGCTGTCATAGGGCCCGGGCAGGCCGGGGAAGAACGGGCCCTGGCTCTCGCCCGCCGCGGCCAGATTGACGCCGGGATAGTCCATGACCGAGGCGGACAGGCGCTGCCCGGCGCTCGGATCGCCGCTGGCCAGGGTCTCCAGATCGCCGAAATAGGAGGCCATCATGTTGTGGGTTAGGCCCAGCGTATGGCCGACCTCGTGCGCCACCATCCAGCTCAGCCCCTGTTCGATGATCGCATCGGGGTCGATGTCCGGACGATGGCCGGCGCGGGCGGCGGCGACGGCGGCCAGACGGGCAAATGCGGTCGAGCGGGCCATGTGCATGCCGGCCTCGCAGGCCTCGCTGATACCGGCCGGGCTGATCGCGGCCAGCGCTTCGCTGTCGAGGGCGGCTTCGGACGCTGCCGCGGCACTGCCGTCACCGACGGGCGGGAAGAGATCGGCCGTCTGCACCCAGCGCTGAACCGCGGCGTGTTCGATCACAATATCGGCGCCCAGGATCTCGCCGGTTAGCGGATTGGTGAAACGGGGGCCGTAGCCGCCGAAAATCGGGTGGGGCGAGGCGATCCAGCGGATCACATTGTAGCGCACATCGCCGGCGTCCCAGCCCGCGTCGTCCGGCTGGATATCGACCTGGATCGCATTGCGGAAGCCGGCGGTCTCGAAGACCGGATTCCAGGCGAGGACGGCATCGCGGATCACGTCGCGGTATTCCAGCGGTGTGGTGTTCTCGATCCAGAATGTGATGGGCCGGACCACATCGGACACCTCGGCCTCCGGATCGGTTTTCTCCAGCCGCCAGCGCTGGATCAGATCGTCGACCGGGCTGCCATCGATGCGCGTCAGATTGGTGCGCCGTTCCGTGAAGAAGCCGACGCGCGGATCGGCGCGGCGGGGCGTGAAGCCGTCATCGGGCATACGCACAAACGTGTGCTGCACCACGGTCGTGTCCGACGAGCTTTCCGGCGTGCTGGCGCCGCTCCAGTCGAACACGAATTCGGTGACGATCTCGGTATTGTCCTCGTAATTGCGGATCGAGCGGATATTGGTCTTGCGGGCGTTCAGCGTGCCCGGCCGGACCCCGAGGGCGCGCCCCATGGCCGAGGCCTGGCCGATGCGGACCAGGGAGTTGGTCATGAAGAGGTCGTTGGCGCGCACGATGACGCGGTTGGAACGGCGGCTTTCGGAGACGACTTCCAGACTGGCCAGCACCGTGAAGGGCACATTGGTGCCTTCCGCGCGGGTCAGGGTCGAATCCGGATCCATGACATAGTCGGTATTGCGGCGGATCACGTCGACATGGCGAAAGCGCCGGCGGAAGGAGATCACGGCGTTCTCGCCCATCAGGCCGGCCATGCGCATGCCGTCGCGGCGCGAACCGTCATGGACATAGCTGAAATAGATGTATTCTTCGCCGAGTTCATCCTCCGTGAGTTCCAGGAAGAGCTCGCCGGTCTGGATGTCGCGGTAGAATTTCAGGAGGCCGGGGAAGGGGCGCTTGCGCTCGAGGAAGTCGTTCCACTCCTCGACGTCTTCCACGATCTGGGTCTCGCCGACGCACTGGGTCCGGTCTTCCAGCGTACAGGCGAGAGATTCAACGACCTGGACCGCGGGGCGGGCATCGGACCGTCCATCCTGGTCCTCGGTCTGGATCAATGCGGCTGCGGGGCCGCCGGTCAGTCCCAGAATGATGGCCGCAACTGCCAGGCCGGCCATCTGCATCGTGTTCGCCATCCGGGGGGCTCCTCTCTGCGGGTCACATTGCGCCGGACGCACGAGTTCCGTGCGCCGCCGGCCCGTCTCCTGTCCGCTAAAAAACCGCCATCCATTCCGCCGGTGTCCACAAGTGGCCGCGGCAAGGCTTCGCCTTGCTGACACCCGTGCGGGACACATCCTGGCGGGAAATACACTCCGGTCCGGCTGGCTTTTCCGGCACCTCGCACGCTTGCATGCGGACCCGAACGCCAGCTTGTCGGTTTCATGACCCTTTCAGGGCCGTTGGACCGGGCATTAACCCTGGTTGATTGGAGGCATAACGCGACCGGCCGCCGCGAGGCCAGTCATTTCGCATGAAAAGCGTCAGAATCCGGTTGTGCTTCAGGGGGTTGTGTCAGGAAACGTGCAATCCGGGATCGGCGGCCCAGAGATGTTGGGCCGCATAGGCCCGCCAGGGACGCCAGCGCTCGGCGCGCCGGGTCAGGGCCTCGGCGGAGGGGCGGGTCCCGTCCGGTGCCGCGAGCGCCCGCATCAGTCCGATATCCGCCGCCGGAAAGGCGTCGGGCTCGCGCAATTGCCGCAGGGCGATGTATTGCGCCGTCCATTCGCCGACGCCGCGGATCGTCCGCAGATCCTGAATCGCCTCGTCGAGGCCGCGATGGGCGTCGAACAGGTTGGGGTTCGCCAGGCTGGCCGCGGCCACCGCACTCAGCGTTGCAGACCGGCTGCGGGGCATGCCCAGGCTCGAAAGGTCTGCATCGGCAAGGGCCGAGGCCTGCGGAAAGGTGTGGGTCAGGGGCCCCGCAGGCTCCGCCAGCGGCGTTCCGTGACGGGCGACCAGCTGGCCGGCGAGGCGAGCCGCTGCAGTGACCGTGATCTGCTGGCCGAGCACAGCCCGGATCGCCAGCTCGAACCCGTCCCATGCCCCGGGGACCCGCAGGCCGGGCCGGCGCGCGATATGGCGGGCCAGATCCGGGTCTTCGCTCAGATGCGCGGCGATGGCGGCGGGATCGGCAGCGAGGTCGAAGACCCGGCGGATGCGTCCGATGATGGCGGGCAGGGCGGAGAGGGCCGGGAAGACGATGGTGGCGCGCAGCGCGTCGCCGCTGGCCGGTTCGATGCGTACATGCCCCTGGGCCCCGTCAATCTCGATCGTGCGCGAATACGCGTTCTCGCCGACATGCTCGATCCCCGCGATGGCCCGCAGACGCAGGAAGTCCAGCATGGCCTCCCAGTCATAGGGCGGCTGATAGCGCAGCAGCAGGCTCAACCCGCCCGCCGTGTCGGCCGGGACAGCTTTGGCGCTCGCCCGGCGCAATTCGCCCGGCGGCCGGGCGAACATGTCGCGGAAGGTCTCGTTGAAGCGGCGGATGCTGGAAAAGCCGGAGGCAAAGGCGATCTCGGCCATCGGCATGTGCGTTTCATGGATCAGCTGCTTGGCCAGATGGATCCGCCGGGTTTGCGCGACGGCGACGGGCGAGGCGCCCAGATGCTGGTGAAACAGGCGGCGCAGTTGCCGTTCGCCGACGCCCAGCCGGCCGGCCAGTTCGTCGACCGAGGCTGTATCCAGCGCGCCCTGTTCGATCAGGCGCAGCGCGCGGGAGACCGTGTTCGATGTGCCGCGCCAGGCCCCCATATCCGGTGCCGTTTCCGGCCGGCAGCGCAGGCAGGGCCGGAAACCGGCCTCGCGTGCGGCCGCGGCGGACGGATAGAAGATGACGTTTTGCGATTTCGGCGTCGTCGCCGGGCAGACAGGACGGCAATAGATGCCCGTCGTCTTCACCCCGGTGAAGATGCGGCCGTCGAAACGGACATCGCGCTGGGAAATGGCGCGGTAGCAGGCGTCGTGGTCGAGATCCATGCCTCAAGGCTTGCCCGGGCCGGACGGACTGTCTAGCGGTTTTCGGACATGGATGTGAAAGTCCGGCGGACGCCGGGCATCATGTCCGGAAACCGCCAGTCGAGCGCACCGGTCTGGTACAATGTGTGCTGCGAGCACTATCGGAGGACAGCATGCCAGCGTCGGACATTCTGCCGGACTTTCTGATCGAGCAGATCGACACGCCGATCGGCCTGACCTTTGTGGTCACGGACCGGGCTGGCACTTTGCGCGCGGTCGACTGGGACGATCATGCCGAACGGCTGCACCGGCAGCTGGAGCGGCGCTATGGCCAGGATCTGTCTTTGAGCAATGCGGACACGCCCAGCACGGCGCGCCGGGCGCTTGAGGCCTATTTCGCGGGTGAGCTGTCTGCGCTGGACGGGATCTCAACCGAAGGGGCGGGGACCGATTTCCAGCGGGATGTCTGGCGGGCCCTGCGCGATATTCCGGTCGGGCAGACGATCAGCTATGGCGAGCTGGCCCGGCGTATCGACCGGCCGAAGGCGGTGCGGGCCGTCGGCCTGGCCAATGGCGCCAACCCCATTCCGATTGTCGTACCCTGTCACCGGGTCATCGGCGCCAATGCCTTATTGACCGGGTTTGGCGGTGGTCTCGACCGCAAGCGCTGGCTGCTGGCGCACGAAGGTGTGGATGCGGCCCGCTGGGGCGAACCCCGGCAGGCCGCATTGTTCTAGAATCTTGAGCTGCCGCGCGATCGAACCGGTGAACCGGTTCCCACTTCACCTGATCACGCTCTAGCGGGAACGCGGGTAGTTGCGGCTGCCCGAACCGGCGATCTGCATTTCCAGCTGGCCGACATTTCCGGTCTCGTCCGGCGTGAAGACGAAGCGATAGCTGTTATTGCCTGGGATGGCGAAGCGGTGGTTCCCGACGGGCAGCAATTCTGTCGGCGAGCCGCCTTCACGCGTATAGACGAGCGTGCCGTCAACGGTGTCGAAGTGGCGATTGCCATAGGTGCCCGCATAGCGGCGCAGCTGGCGCGCCGGGATGTCGACGGGCTCGCGCTGAGCGGCCAGCAGTTCGCGCGCCCATTCCACGTCCTGACGCCCCGCACTGTCAGCCTCATGAGAGGCCAGCAGCGTGTCGTAGAGGCGGTCGAGCGCCGCCTCCAGCGCATCGCCGGCTGGAACGGCGATGTCCGGCGTGACGCCGGTGCCTTCCCAGTTGGTTCCCGTGATCGGATTGCGGGCCGAGCCGGTGGAGATGAAAACCGCATAGCCTTCAGGGGTGAAGAAGGTCGAGCCCGGATTGCCGGCGCCATGTGTGGTCTCGCCGACAATCGTGGCGCGCTCCATCGCCTTCAGATGGTAGGGGAAGGCCTCGCCGGCCGACCCGGTATTGCCCGAGGTCAGCACGATCAGGGGCACGTCGGGGCGGTTGCCGGCCGGATGCACCGGCAGCGACCACAGCTGGTCCGGATAGGGCAGGTTGCGCGCGACGAAGGTATTGATCACCACCGGTTCCTCGGGGTCGAGGAAGTGGCTGATCAGGTATTGCACCATCGACGGGGCACCGCCGACATTCTGGCGCAGGTCGAAGATCACGGCATCCGTATTGGCGATGAAGTCGAGCGCGGCGCGGGCCGTGCTTTCCGCCGGCTGGATCGGTGCAAACTGGCGCAGATCGATATAGCCGATATTGCCCGGCAGGATGTCGATATCGGCAAAGCCGAAATTCTCGCGTCTCAGGCCGGCCCAGGGATCGGCAGGTTGTTCGGGCGCTTCACCGGCTTCGGCGGCTGCACGGCGCGCGATGATCTCCGCCGCCCGTTCCGGGCCGATATAGCGGACGGAGAAATGCCGGTCCTCGGCGTGCAGCCGGTTCGTCAGCGCAGAGGCAAGGGCGTCGGGGGACGGGGCTTCGCCAAAGGCGCCAGCGGCGGCTTCGCTGCGCAGGGCGTCGGCGATCTCGCGGGCGCGGGCCTCGTCATAATAGTTCGCTTCGATAACATCCGCGAGCGCGCCGATCGCGTCATCGTCACGCGCCTCGGCCAGCCCGTTTGCGAGGCTGGCCAGCATCAGAGCCGTGCCGGCAAGTGCAAGTTTTTTCATGAAATCCCTCCCTGTCTGTCGCGGCCCAATAGGGGTGCGCAAGCATTCCGGGACAACTTAATTCGGGGTCACGCGCGGGTAAGCCCGATGTCACGCCGGGTGACTTTGAGATGAACCATCGCCTCAGACTGCGCTCAGCCTCGGCTTGCTAGACCGGTTTGCATGAAAGGCCGCCGCATGGAGCCGGCCCCCGACAGGGAGACAGGATGATGACCTTCTCGAAGATGATGCTCGCCGGGGCCGCTCTGGCCTCGATCGCGTTTGCCGCCGGTGAGGCCGATGCCCAGTCGCGCTCGCGCGTCAGCGTGGAACAGTCCGGCTATGGCAATATGGTGGAGGGCCGCTTCGACGGCTGGCGCAACCGGGCCCGGATCGCCCAGCGCGGCGACCAGAACGCGGCCGCAGCCCGCCAGGATGGCTATCGCAACCGGCTCGACATTCGCCAGCAGGGTTATGACAACTGGCAGGATGTGCTGCAGGCCGGTCTCGCCAATCGTGCGCTGACCCGCCAGTTCGGCGACAATCTGACCGGCTCGGTCTATCAGTCCGGCAATGGCAATCTCGTCGGCGTCGCACAGGTGGGCGAAGGCCACACGGCCAACACCGTGCAGGAGGGCAATGGCAATATCCTCGGCGTGCTGCAGATCGGCAGCGGCCAGCACACCACCTATCACCAGATCGGTGACGGCAATGCCGACATCGTCGTGCAGTTCGGCTGGGACTGACCGGGATCAGCGCCCGGTGGGCTCGCCCGGCTTGTTGAGGGTGAGCCCCATCCGGGTGGCGTGCCAGGATGCTTCGGCACGCGAGGAGATGCCCAGCTTGCGATAGATCGACTTGATGTGGCTGGCCACCGTGCTCTCGGCGAGGTCGAGACTGGCCGCCACGTCGACATTGCGATGACCGCGCCCGATCAGCCCGAGGACTTCCTTTTCGCGCGCCGTCAGCTCTTCCTCCGGATCGGCCGCCGGGCCGGTATAGCGGAAATGCTCCATGATCCGCCGGGCGATCGAGGGCGACAGGGCCGGCGTCCCGTCGGCCAGGCGTTTCAGCTGGGCGGTGAGCAGATCGGCCGGGTTTTCCTTGAGCAGATAGCCCTCGGCGCCGGCCGACAGCGCGGCAACGATATGCGCGTCATCGCCCATTACGGTCGTGACGATGGGGACGGCGTCGGGGCAGACCAGTTTCAGGCTGCGCAGGACTTCCAGTCCCGAACCGTCCGGCAGTCCCAGATCGATCAGGGCGAGGTCGAAGTCGGCACTGGCTGCGGCTGCGGCCAGGCCGCCGCGCATGCTGGCCGCCTCCTCGATGGAGCAGCCGGGAAAGGCGTTCTCGGCAATCTCGCACAGCCAGCGGCGGGTCTGGGCGACATCCTCGACGATCAGGATACGTTTCATGCCGGCACTCCGGGCTGTTTCAGCGGAAAGCGGATCTCGATCCGTGTTCCGCCGGGCGAGCTGTCGCATGTCATTTGTCCTCCCAGTGTCTCGCTCCGGCTTTCAATGTTGGAGAGACCGTTGCCGGCGCTGACACGCTTGCGGTCAAAGCCGTGACCATTGTCGGCGATGACAAGGCGGGCCCTGCCGGCTTCGCGGCCCAGCTGGACCGACAGACGCGTGGCACCGGAATGGCGGATCGTGTTGCTGACGGCCTCGCGGATGATCGAGCGCAGGGCGTGGGTGGCCGGGGTCGACAGGTCGGGCGTTTCACCGATGTCGTTTTCCCAGACCAGTTCGATCCCGACAGCGCCGAGGCGTTCGGCTGTTTCAACACGCAGATCTGCGAGTGTTTCGTCGAGATCGAGCCCCGGGGTCGCGGCATTGTTGATGATGTCACGCAGGTCAGTCAGCGTTTCGCGGATCATCAGATCCTTGCGGTCATGATCGCTGGAGTGCAGCGCGCCGAGCAGCTGGGCGCCGATATTGTCGTGCATGTCGCGGGCGATCCGGCTGCGTTCCTCCGCCACGCCGCGATCATAGGACCGCCGGCTTTCTTCGGCATGAGCCATCAGTTCGATCAGCTGGCGTGCAGTGGCGAGATGCGCGGGCGAGAACAGGGCGCGGCCACGCCAGGGATGACGCAGGATGAGGGCGGGATGTCCCGGCGTTGACGGCAGCCGCATTTCGACGCCCTCCTCGCGGATCTCGGGCTGGTCGACCGCACTGTCGGCCTCGGCGATCTCCAGCGGTGCAAACAGCCGGTCGAGCAGGCTGCGCCAGCGATGATGCCGGCTGCGCCCCGATGCACCGAAGGCGGTGTCGACCACGGCGAGGAAGAGCTCGTCCTGCTTCAGGCCGGGCCGGGGCAGGATGCGGCGGCCGATCACATCGCGCAGCGGCAGATAGGCCAGCGCTGTGGCCAGCAGCGACACGCCGAAGGCCGGTCCGGGGTCGATCGCGATCAGCGAGACCAGAACGGCGTCGATGGCGACCAGCAGAACGGCACCGGCCGCGTAGAACAGGATGCGATAGGCCCAGTCGCCCAGCTCGAACAGGCGGAAGCGCTGCAGCCCCGCAGCGACGCCGATATAGATCAGCAGAAAGAAGGCGAAGGAATAGTGTGAATCCAGGGGCGCCGGGATCCCGAGCACGCCGGGGATTGCAGTCATCGTGATGAAACCGCCGGCGCCGAACAGCACGGCGAGACCGAACCAGATTGCCACCGCCCGTGCCTTGGGATCGCGGCCGGTCACGGCGATCTGGGCCGCGACGGCGAGGCAGATCGTCAGCATCTCTGCAGTGGTCAGCAGGTGGATGTTGTAGATGGGTTCGTCTCGGCCCTGCAGGGCGCCGGCCAGGCCGATTACGGTCCACAGACCGAAGAAAGCTGCACTGCCGATGGCGAGCACGCGCCGGTAGGGCAGGCGGCCGGGATAGCAGATAAAGAGCGCGGTCATGGCGATGCCGAACAGGGAGGCGCCGACACCGTTCAGCCCCACCAGCGCCAGGAAAACCGTGTCGGGTACAGGGGCCGTCGACTCGCGCAACGGCGCCGGTGCATAGGTAAAGCACATGGTCGCGATGCCGCTGAGCACGAAGAGCCGCGTTGCCGTGTCAGCCGGCTTCAGCGCCCAGACCCAGCCTGATATCGCGAGGGACCCGAAGCCGATCACGATCTGGATCCAGAACACATGGGAAAGACCGGTCACCGGCCGGAGCGGATCGCCGGGGATCGCCGGCCGCAAGGCCGCCCAGATTACAACCAGGCTCGCCGCGAGCCCGGCCACAAGCAATGCGGCCAGTCGCGTATTCGGTGTCAGGCGAGTGTGGCTCGTAGGCATGCGTTTAACATCTTCCCCCGGCTTCCTCCGGCGTGTTGGTCCACGCTTATAGCGGCAGGCCGCCCCCGGGCCGCTCCCCCGATCAGGGGATGGCCGCTGTCGATTACACTTCGATAACCTCGTGAAATCCACCGGCAAACGCTCTGCCAGGTCTGGCGGCGGGGCACAGGAGGGGACATGAAACGCTTTTTTCAACTCATCGCGACGTTGGGTGTTGCTGCGAGTCTGAGCGCTTGCGCCTCGCTCGTCACCGGCGGTCCGCTGGTGCGTCCGGGCGAGCCGACCGGCGTGCTGGAGATCGTCAACGGGTCGAGCCGGACCTTTACCGCAATCCTCATCTCCAACTGTTCGGCCGCGAGCTACGGGCTCAACCGCCTGCCGTCGGGCGTGACGGTGCCGCCGGGGCGTTCCTACCGCTTCACCGTTTCGGCCGGTTGCTGGGATGTGGATGCGGGGCTCGCCTACAATGAAGCCCGGTTCCGCACGCAGGTGCCGGCCGGCCGGCTGGTCCGCCACACCGTTGTCGACGGGCGCTAGTCGACGACAATCAGGTTCCGGCGTCCAGACTTGCTGTCAAAGCCGCCAGTTCCGGCGCGATGTCGCTGACCCGCACCTCGCGCTCGAGAACGCCGGAGAGAGCAGGCGGCAGATCGACTGTCCGGCCGATGACCGGTTCGACGATATCGGCGAATTTTCCCGGGTGGGCGGTTGCGGCGACAATCCAGGGCCGGGCCTTGCGTTCGGCTTCGGGCAGGCGTGCGTGGGCTTCCAGACCCGTCGCCGTATGCGGGCAGGCAATATAGCCGCTGTCCTCGAATGTCGTGCGGATGCGGGTGCGGATCGTGTCGTCGCCGATGCATTCAACGCCGGCGATCCGGCCACCGTCGAACCCGTCCAGACGTTCAAAATTGCTCGGCGCACCGACATCCATGGCATTGGCAATGGTCGCGATCGATGCGCGCGCTGAATAGCGGCCCGATGAGAACCAGTCGGACAGGGTGGTGTTGGCATTGGTGGCCAGCACGACCGGGCCGATCGGCAGGCCGCAGGCCCGCGCCAGGATGGCGGCAAAGGCATTGCCCAGATTGCCTGTGGGGATGACGAGGCCGGGCTTCATCCCGGTTTCTGCTTCAACATCGAGCGCGGCGCGGGACCAGTAGATCATTTGCGGCAGCAGGCGGCCGATGCTGATCGAATTGGCCGAGGTCAGCGAGTGCCTTGCGGTCAGGCCTGCATCGGCAAAGGCCGCCTTGACCAGGGCCTGGCAGGCGTCGAAATCGCCGGCCACACGCAGCGCCGAGACAGGCGGCTTCCAGCAGCACAGCTGGTGTTCCTGGAAGGCCGAGATGCGGCCCTTGGGGAACAGGATGACGGCGCGCACGCCGGGCACGCCCTCGGCCGCGCAGCCGACAGCCCCGCCTGTATCGCCGGAAGTCGCGACCAGGACCGTGATCGGCGCGTCGGCGTCCTGGCCCAGCGCGCTGAAACTGCGGAACAGGAAGCGGGCTCCGAAATCCTTGAAGGCGCCGGTCGGGCCATGAAACAGCTCGAGCACGGCCGGTCCATCATCGCTCGATTGCGGGGTGACGCATGGCGCCGGAAAGTCGAACGCATCGCGGCAGATGTCCGGTATGGCGTCTGCCAGTGGCGAGCCCTCGAAGAAGGGGGCGAGCAGGCGCGCGCCCAGATCGCCCAGCCCTGACGTATCGGCGAAGTCGCCGCTGGCGAAGCCGGGCAGGTTCCCGGGCAGGTACAGGCCGCCATCGGGAGCGGCTCCGGCCTTGAGCGCGATGTCGGCGGTGACGGCAGGCGCGTTGCCGCGGGTGGAGTGAAACAGCATGAGCGGCACTATCCCTGTTGGGGTTCGATCCGGAGCCCGGGGGAATTCAGAGGGGCGTCATAGGCGGTTGCCGGGCATCCGGCGGATGCAAAGGCCGCGGCCATGGCTGCCCGCGTGGCGTCGAGGTCGGCCACCCGGGTCCAGGCGAAGACGGAGGGACCGGATCCGGAGAAGGAGCAGCCCAGCGCGCCGGCGTCCAGTGCGGCGGCCTGGACCGGTGCCAGTTCGGGCAGCAGGCTGGCCCGCTGCGGTTCGATGAAGATGTCGCGCAGGCCGCTGGCCACGAGGTCGAGATCGCCACTGGCGCAACCGGCAACGAAGCTGGCCATGTTCCGCGAATGCTCGACCGCGATGTCCTTGGCGATCTGCGGCGAGAGAAGTTCGCGTGCGGCCTGGGTCTCGATCTTGCGCTGGGGGTGGAAGACGACGCAGGCGATCCCCTCGGGCAGGGGCAGGCGCCGGATCAGGGGCGGGTCGAGGCGCGCCGCCAGGACGAGACCGCCCAGCAATGCGGCCATCACATTGTCCCAGGGCGGCGGATCGGCGGAGACTTTCTCGCCCTCCATGGCCAGAGGCAGGAGTTCGATGTCTGAAAAGGGCTTGTCGAGCAGGGCATTGGCCGCACCGGCCGCGGCGACGGCCGAAGCGGCGGAGCCGCCCATGCCGGCGCTGAGCGGCACACCCTTGTGCACATCGATCCGCAGGCCGAAATCGGCCCCGGCCGCATCAAGCACGGCGGCTGCGGCGGCGAGGGCGCAATTGCGCTCCGGTTCGGCCGGCAGGCTGTCGACCAGACCCGAAACCGTGCCCAGACGCACACCGGGCTGGTCTTCCCGCGTTGCGCAGACTTCATCACGCACGGCGTCGAAGGCGAGGCCGAGCACGTCGAAGCCGACCCCGACATTGCCCACACTGGCGGGCGCGCTGGCGCGGGCCGCCGGATTTGCTGTCGTCATGCCACCTGTCCCGTCGACATTCGGCGGATATGGCTAAGCGGATTCTCCGGTACGGGCGATGCTTCGGCTTCGCCGGTCAGATAGGACCGCTGGATGTCCATGATATCGGCAAAGACCGCTTCCGCTGTGGGCCAGCGGCCGGCCCCCTTGCCGCGGACGGAAACCGTCTTTTGCGGCAGTTTCACGAGGAAGCCATTGCCTTCGTTGACGAGGCCAGCCAGCGGGTGATCGGGTTCCAGGGCGACGATCTCGACCCGCGCTTCAACGCGGCCGTCCGGGGTCGCTTCACAGCGGGCGATCTGCTTGAAGACCATGCCCTTCTCGTTGACCGCCCGGATCCGGTTGCCGTCGAGATCGTTCAGGCTTTCCTTCTCGATCTGGCTGGGATGCAGCGTGACGCCGAAGGCGTGATGGGCCAGCAGGACCAGCTTGTCAGCGGCATCATGACCGTCGAGATCGGTGCTGGGATCGGCCTCGGCAAAGCCCAGCCGCTGGGCTTCGCTGACGGCGTCGGCGAGGCGGGTGCCCTGCTTGAGCTGGTCGAAGATGAAATTGCACGTGCCGTTCATCACGCCTTCGACGGCCAGGATTTCGCCATTGCGGCCGAGCAGGTCGACCAGTTCCAGGATCGGAACACCGCCGCCGATAGCGGCCGAGTAGCGCAATTGCCGTCCTTGCTGCCGGGCGAGATCGTTGAGCCGTTCGATATCGAGCGCGACCACGGCCTTGTTCGCGGTGACAAGATGGCTGCCATCTCGCAGCACGCTCTGGCTCAGCGCGCGGGCCGTATCCGTACCGCCCAGCGTTTCCACCACAATGTCCGGCGTTCCGGCGAGGGCGACGGCCGGGTCGTCGGTGAATTCGAGCGGCCGGTCGCAGGCGGCTGCATGTTTGGCCGGGTCGCGTACGAGAACCGGAGCGAGTTCGAACCGGCCGGGATGGGCCAGCAGGTGGGAGCAGACGCCGGCGCCGACGGCGCCATGGCCCAGCACTGCGACTTTCAGCTTGCGCGCGGCGGGGACAGGCCCCGGGCGTTGCTGCACGCGTCCGGCGATGCGCGTCGCATAGGGGCGACCCAGAGCGGCAACCTCGATCACGATCTGGTTGTCGCGTGCCCGGAAGATGGCCTTCTCCTGCACCAGGCCCCGGCTCACGCGGACCGCTTCGTCATAGTCCAGCTGGTCGAGGCGTTCGGCATCGGCAACCTTGGCCGGGTCATCCGTGTAGACCCCGTCGACATCCTTGATCAGCCGGACCCGGTCGGCATCGAGCCAGTGGGCGAACTCGACGGCCGTCAGATCCGTCCCGCCGCGACCGAGTGTGACCGGTCCTGCAACACCTTCCCCGAAGAAGCCCGGCGCAACGATCACGTCAGCGTTTTCGAAGTGCGCCAGGACGCGGTCGGAATCGAGACCCGTGAGATTGGCGTCGAGCGGCTCGCCATCGGCCATCAGACCCATTTCATGCGGATCGAGCACGGCAGAGGGAATGCCGGTTCGCTCCAGCGCCAGACCCATCAGCGCTGCAGACTTCAGCTCGCCGCACCGGACCAGCCGGGCCATCAGGCCGTCGCTGGACCCCTGACCCACATCGCCGCCAACGGCAAAGAGGGCGTCGGTTTCACCTTCCAGGGCCGACACGACCGCGACAACCTTCTCGCCGGCACGCGTGTGGCGATAGATTTCGTGAGCGGCGCGGACATAGTCATCGGGCTTCTGGAGGACGGAGCTTCCGAATTTGAGAACGCAGAGCTTCAGTGGTTTTCGGGCATCGAGGTCGAGGGGCATGGGTCTGGATCCTTTGGGTCGTCTGGGTCTGGCTGGTGGTGAGGTGTGAATTTCGGGCACAAAAAAACCCGCTCGCCGGGCCGGGGAGCGGGTTCGGTGTGTTGCGGTTTTCTGGTCCGCTAACGCACGCCGGCCGCCCCCCGTGTCCAGGAGGTGGTCATAATGGTGGTCGTGGTGGTACCGAGGCCGCCGGGCATGGCGCCGCCGCGACCGGACAGACCGGTGACGGTCTGGGTCTGAAGGCCGGCGATGTTCATGGCGTCGAGCGTCATGACGGGTCCATCCCTGCGGCAGCGGTGTGCTGCGCTTGCGAAGTCATCCTAGGAAGGCGCATTTGCGCTGGCGGGTCAAACAAATTTTGCGCCAGAAGTGTTTTTTTTCACCGGACTGACGCAATTTTTTGGCTGAAACCTGGTGCGCCAGTCTTGGCGAAATCTGGAACAAAATTTCCGCATCGACGATTTTGCGAAAGATCATCCTGAAAATTCCGGGTCTGGGTGCCGGAATGTGAAAATCATAAATCCGCAGGCCCGTGTCGGTTGTTCCTGTTTTCGGACACAAAAAGACCCCGGCCGCCGGCAGCCGGGGTCCTTCAATCTGGATGGCGGCAGACCTATTCGGCCGCGGTTTCCAGCGTCTTTTCACGCGCCGGCAGCTTGGGTGCGGCGGCGCGGACATAGGCCGCCACATTGTCCTCGAACTTGGTGAAATTCTCGACGAACATGGTCACCAGCCTGGCGGCCTGGGCGTCGTAGGCGGCCGGGTCGGACCAGGTCGAACGCGGGTCGAGGATGCTGTCATCCACACCGGGAACCGCGATCGGCACCATGAAGCCGAACAGCTTGTCCTCGCGGAAGGCGGCATTGTTCAGCGAGCCGTCCAGCGCGGCATTGAGCAGGCCGCGCGTCGCCCTGATCGGCATGCGGTGGCCGGTGCCGTAGGCGCCGCCGGTCCAGCCGGTATTGACCAGCCAGCAGTCGACATCGTGTTCGGCGATCAGCTCGCGCAGCAGGGCGCCGTAATCGGCCGGGTGGCGCGGCATGAAGGGCGCGCCGAAACAGGCGGAGAACGTCGCGGTCGGCTCGGTGACGCCCTTTTCGGTGCCGGCCACCTTGGCCGTATAACCGGACAGGAAGTGATACATCGCCTGGGCCGGGGTCAGCTTGGCAATCGGCGGCAGTACGCCGAAAGCATCGCAGGTCAGCATGACCAGGTTTTTCGGATGACCGCAGCGGCCGGTCGCCGAGGCGTTCGGGATGGCGTGCATCGGATAGGCGCCGCGGCTGTTCTCGGCCAGGCTGTCATCGTCCAGATCGAGCCGGCGCGTTTCCGGATCCATCACGACGTTTTCCAGCACCGTGCCCCACATCTTCGTGGTGGCGTGGATCTCCGGCTCGGCCTCGGCCGACAGGCGGATCATCTTGGCGTAGCAGCCGCCCTCGAAATTGAAGAGGCCGTTCTCCGACCAGCCGTGCTCGTCATCGCCGATCAGCGTGCGGCTGGCATCGGCCGACAGCGTGGTCTTGCCGGTGCCGGACAGGCCGAAGAAGATCGCGGCATCGTCCTGGCTGCCGACATTCACCGAGCAGTGCATCGGCATGATCTTCTTCTTCGGCAGCAGGTAGTTGAGGATGGTGAAGACCGATTTCTTGGTCTCGCCGGCGTAGGACGTGCCACCGATCAGCACCAGCTTGCGCGCGAAATCGACGGCGATCACCGTTTCCGAGCGGCAGCCGTGACGTGCGGGATCGGCCTGGAAGCTGGGCAGGTTGACGATGGTGAACTCGGCCTCGAACCCGTCCAGTTCGGCCGGCTCGGGGCGGCGCAGCAGGTGGCGGATGAAGAGGGAGTGCCAGGCCAGCTCGTTGACGACGCGCACCGGCAGGCGGTGATCAAGGTCGGCGCCGCCGAAGAGTTGCTGGACGAAGACGTCCTTGCCGTCCATGTGCGCCTTGAAGTCCTGCCACAGCGTGTCGAACTGTTCGGGCGTGATCGACGCATTGGTCTCCCACCAGACCTGGTTCTCGGTCTCCGCATCGCGGACCGTGAACTTGTCCTTGGCGGAGCGGCCGGTATGGGCGCCGGTCTTCACGACCAGCGGACCGCCCTCGGCGACTTCACCCTCGCCACGGCGCACAGCCTCCTCATAGAGGCGGGCCTCGTTCCAGTTCAGATTGACGCGGCCGGCATTGACGCCAAGGGCTTTGAGCCCGCCATCGCGCGTTTCGGAATTCGACATGTTTCCTGCTTCCCCAGTGTGGTCAGTCTGCCCGCACCTTGTTGTCCGGCCCGTCCCGGATTCGGGGCGGATGCCGGTGAGCCACTCACCTGTTTGCGGGCGCTTGTGTGAAACGGGACTGTTCGCGCACCCTGTTATCGTCGATCCCGGGAGCAAGACGCTTGCCACACGGGTCGAACGGTTTTGGTATTCCGGCGGTAGCAGATCGTCCGGGGGCAGAAAAGCCCTTCGGGCACGCCGGAAATTGAAAGTGAAGGACGGGGATCGAAATGGTATCGCAAACACTTCTGACATGTGCCGCAATTGCTTCGGTTTTTTCTGCCTCGTCTGTTTTTGCACAGGAACCGGCCGAGCCGTCCGAGCGCAATGTCCGCTTCATGCAACTGGCACTGGATTGCGTGCAGCGCGAATATCCCAACAAGATCTCGCATGTGCTGCAGTCCGGCGAGGACGCGCTGACGCCGCGGGAACTCTATCCGGCTTTCTATGGCTGTTATGACTGGCATTCGGCGGTCCACGGCCACTGGCTGCTGGTCCGGCTGTTGCGCGAGGCCGGAGACGGCGAGCTGGCCGACCGCGCGACAGCGGCACTCGATGCCAATCTGACGCCCGGGAATATTGCCGGCGAAGTGGCCTATTTCCAGGGCGAGGGGCGCGGCTCGTTCGAACGCCCCTATGGTCTGGCCTGGCTGCTGCAGCTTGGTCTGGAGCTGCGCGAATGGGACGATCCGCGGGCCGAGCGCTGGCTGGCCGCGCTTGAGCCGCTCGAGACGGCGGTGGCCGACCGCTACAAGGCCTGGCTGCCCAACCTGCTCTATCCGATCCGGATCGGCACGCACAACCAGTCCGCCTTCGGCTTTGCCCTCGCGCTGGACTGGGCGCGGGCGACCGGCGATGCCGGGCTGGAGCGGCTGATCGTCGACAAGGCGCGAGAGTTTCACATCGGGGACCGCGACTGCCCGATCGCCTATGAACCGTCCGGCGAGGATTTCCTGTCCCCATGCCTGATGGAGGCCGATCTCATGCGGCGGGTGATGCCGCAGGCCGAGTTCGCGAACTGGCTGGGCAGTTTCCTGCCGGGTATCCCCGAGGACGGATCCGCCGACTGGCTGGAACCCGGACGGGTTGTCGATCCGACCGATGGCAAGCTGGTCCACCTGGACGGCGTGAACCTGTCGCGCGCCTGGAACCTGGAGGCCATCGCCCGCGCCCTGCCGCAGGGCGACCCGCGTATCGCAGCCCTGCGGGCCAGCGCGCAGCGCCATGGCGAGGCCGGTATCGCCTCGGTGACGGGCGAGGATTATGCCGGCGGACACTGGCTCGCGAGTTTTGCGACCTATTATGTCACGGGCCGGGCGCTCGACGCACCGGAATGGCGCGCCGTGCCGTCCGCCGGCGAGGATGGCTGAGATCAGCTGGTCGGGCTGTCCGGGGTCGGTTTGACCGGCTCTTCGGGCTTGATGTCATCAGGCAGGGGGATGTGTTCCTGTTCGTCCGGCGGCAGGATGAAACGTCCTCCGGCCGGGAAACCGGCTTCCGCCGCCGCGACCCAGTCACGCTTGGCGGTGTCGATATCGCCTTCCTTGCTGGCGACGAAATTCCAGTAGATGTGCCGCTCGCCCAGGGGGGCGCCGCCGCAGATCATGATGCGGCTGGGCAATTGCGCGCCGAGTTCCGGCGCGGTGCCCGGTTCGATCACGGCCATTTCGCCAGGCTCAAGCGCCTGACCGTCGATCGTGACGGCGCCTTCCACGAGATAGACCGCCACGTCGTCATGCTCGAGATTGAGCTTGGTCGAGGCGCCCGCCCGCAATTCGCCGTGCAGGTAGACGATGGGCGAGAACACCTCGACGGGCGACCGGTGCCCCCACGCCGTGCCGAGGATCAGCCGGAAATCGCCACCATCGCGCTCGAAGCGCGGCAGGGTTTCGGCCTTGTGGTGATGGAAGGCCGGCTCGATCCCTTCCTTGTCCGAGGGCAGGGCCACCCAGGTCTGGATGCCGTAGAGGCGGTGCCCGGCAGCCCGTTCCTCATCCGGGGTGCGTTCGGAATGCACCACGCCGCGGCCGGCCGTCATCCAGTTCACATCGCCGGGGCGGATGGTCAGGTCGACGCCGAGACTGTCCCTGTGCTGCATCGCGCCGTCGAACAGATAGGTCACGGTTGCCAGGGCGATATGCGGGTGCGGGCGCACATCGATGCCCTGGCCCGGAGCGAATTCGGCCGGGCCCATCTGGTCGAAGAAGATGAAGGGCCCCACCATGCGGCGGCGCGCATAGGGCAGGACGCGGCGGACTTCAAACCCGCCCAGGTCGCGTGTGCGGCCCTGAATGGTCCGTTCGATCTTGTTGTCCATCGTTTCGCTCCCATCTGTTGGTAACGGCTTTCACAGCCCCGGCCCTTGCGCCGGGGGCAAAGCGTTTCATAGTGACGCACCGAATGTGTGGGGAGGTAAGGATGAAAGCAATTGTCGCCCTTGGAATGACCATGTTTCTCACGGCGGAAACAATCGGTCAGGAGCGCCAGGACATTTCACCGGAAGCGGCCGCGACAGCACGCACGCTGATGGAAACCGCGCTCGAAAGCGATCTGGCCTATGACATTGTCGAGTCGCTGACGACGGAAATCGGACCGCGCCTGGCAGGATCCGAAGCCGAGGAGCGGGCCCGCGCCTGGGGGGCGGCGCTGGGTCAGGAGCTGGGTTTCGACCGCGTCGAGGTCGAAGGATTCACCATGCCCTTCTGGGATCGCGACAGCCTGTCCATCACCATGACCGCTCCCTACGAGATGGAGCTCCACGGTACGGCGCTCGGCGGTTCCGGTTCCGGCTCCGTTCAGTCGGAGATCGTGTATTTCCGCACCGTCGACGATCTTGTAGCGGCCGAAGACGGTTCGCTGGAAGGCCGTATCGCCTTCATCGACGGCGACATCATGGTGCGCAGCCAGGTCGGCGCCGGCTACGGCCCGGCCAATCAGCGCCGCCGCATCGGCTGGCAGCATGCCGAGCGCGCCGGCGCTTCGGCCCTGGTCGTCCGCTCGGTCGGCTCGGACAGCCACCGTTTCCCGCACACCGGCATGATGAGCGATCTCGACGGGAGCTGGGCCGATATCCCGGTGATCGCCGTCTCCAATCCCGATGCCGATCATCTGCGCCGCCTCCACAACAACGGCGAGGCCATCAGCCTGACGGTGAATTCCGTTGCCGGCTGGCACGGTGAAGTGACCAGCGGCAATGTGGTGCTGGACATTGTCGGGCGTGAAAACCCGGAAGAGATCGTGCTGATCGGCGGTCACCTCGACAGCTGGGACCTGGGGACCGGCGCGGTCGACGACGGGGCCGGTGTCGCGATCACCGTTGCGGCCGCCAAGCTGATCGCCGACCTGCCGCAGCGGCCGCGCCGCACGATCCGCGTGGTGATGTTCGGAGCCGAGGAAGTCGGTCTGCTGGGCGCGCGCGCCTATGCCGAGCAGCACGCCGATGAAGTCGCCAATCATGTGCTGGCAACCGAATCCGATTTCGGCGCCCGGACCATCTGGCGCCTGTCCTCGAATGTCTCGGAGGCCGGCACGCCGGTGATCGACGAGGTGGGCCGGGTTATCGCACCGCTGGGGATCATTCGCGGCGGCTCGAACGAGCCCGGCGGCGGTCCGGATATCATCCCGCTGGCCATGCTGGGCGTGCCGACCGTACGCCTGGAGCAGAATGGCGAGGACTATTTCGACCTGCACCACACGCCGGACGATACGCTGGACAAGATCGATCCGGACGAGCTGGCCCAGAATGTCGCGGCCTATGCCGCTCTGGTTTACCTGGCGGCGGAGACGGATGCCGACTTCCGCGAGACGCCGGACGGCACGGCAAGCCAGTAGAGGCCGACTGCAGACAGTCTGACAGGGAAGAGGCGGGAGCGTGGCTCCCGCCTTTTTCATGACATCAGCGCCCGACGATCCCGTATTCGCCGCCGCGTTCGAGCGCCCGCACATAGGCGGGGCGGTTGTGGATGCGTTCCAGCCAGGCCTGGATCGCCGGATAGGCCTTGCCGATACCGCCGCGCGCCGCTGCCGCTTCCAGCGGAAAGCTCATCTGGATGTCGGCGGCGGAGAAGGCATCGCCGGCAAACCAGTCGCGTCCGGACAGTTCGGTTTCGATATAGCCGAAGATGTTGTCGATCTCGGGCTGGACGAAGCCGTCATTGAGCCGGCTCACGATCGAGCGCGCGACCGGCTTGGCAAAGAAGGGCATCCTGGCCTTGGCGATCTGGTCGACCACCAGCTTCACCAGCAGCGGCGGCATGGCCGAGCCTTCGGCGAAGTGCAGCCAGTAGACATAGCGCCGGTGATCGTCGCTGCCGGCTTGCGGCTTGAGGGCGGCACCGTAGGTGTCGACCAGATACTCGGTAATCGCGCCGGACTCGGCAATGACGTGGTCGCCATCGGAAATCACCGGAGACTTGCCCAGCGGGTGAACCTCCTTGAGCGCCGCCGGCGCGCGCATGGTCTGCGGATCGCGCTCATATTTGCGGATTTCATAGGTCTGCCCGATTTCTTCAAGCAGCCAGAGAATGCGCTGGGAGCGCGAATTGTTGAGGTGGTGCACCGTGATCATGGCTATCGTCCCGCGGGTTTCGTCACTTCCTGCGAAGATAGGGCGCCTGTGCGGTGCGGCAATGCAAAACCTTAATCGAGCAGCGGCTCGATGGCATCGCCCGTCGGCGGCTGCCAGTCGGGCAGGGAAAGGCCGGTATCGAGACCGGCATGGCGGAGCCGGTGCTGCAACTCGTCAGCCAGCGCGCGGTCGCCGCCGGCAAGATCGAGAATTGTGAAGAAGGTCAGGCTCGCCACATGGCCGACATGGGTGTGGCCGTGATCGGCGAGTGTGAAGGCCAGTTCCGCAAGCTGCGGCTGGCGGGCGCAGAAGGTGAGCATGTCGCGGTCGAGCAGGCGGCGCGCCTCACGGTCCAGAGCGCGTGTTCCGGTCGCGTTGCGGGCGGGCTGAATGGACATGGCGAGCCCCATCTCTAGCGCATCGTTTCAGTTTCGATACCAGATATTGTGGTGCGCGTCGCGAGTCGGGGAAATGCATATCCTATGCATCCCGGTCCGGGGGTGTGGAAAACCTGGTCAGGGACAGGAGAGGCGGCGCTAGATATCCAGCCAGTAGGCGCGAACGCCGAGCTGCTGGAAAATCTCGCTCCAATAGGCCTGCAGCTCGCCGCGCTGCTCGGCTTCCCACGTCTCGCGCGGGATCAGGCGGATTTCCAGCTCGGTGCCGCGCAGGCTGTCGCCATAGGTCTCGCGGATGATATCCGCGACGGCGCGGGCCGGAGGAACGCGCTGTTCGAAACGGCCCCGGCGGCGGCCATAGACCGAGAAAACGTCCGAATTCTGCAGCATGTCGGAGACGAGCACGATGCGCCGTTGCGGCACGGTCCGGTCGAAAGCCGGATCCTGGCCGAGCCGGGCGAGCGCTTCGATGATCGGGCTGGACGGGGCGTCCTTGGGCAGGACGAGGTCGGCCAGCGCCCGCTGCAGCGGTTCGGCGAACAGCGCATTGTAGCGGGCCTGCACGCGTTCGGGATTGCGGTAGAGCGGATTGACCTGCTCGCCCGCGCCCGGATTGCACAGGGAGAAGCGGTTGGTGTTGCGAAGCTCGCCGCTTTCGTTGAGCTCGTAGAGCGAGAAGCGTTCACCGACCGCCAGAGCGTTGCGCTCGCCCAGGATCACATCGCCGATCGCGTCGGCCTGGGCGGTGGAATAAAGATCGGTCTTGTCGATCACGACAACACGGTGCGGCGGCGTCCCGTCAACCAGGCACAGTGTCTGGCTGTCATACTCGGCCGGCTTCAGAACGAAGGCGGCATAGCTGATGGCGCCGACAACGCCGGCGATGATGATCAGGTTGAAAAGCCCGATGAGATCGCGTCCGGACATGCCCCCTCCCGTCGCAGGTCGAACCGGTGCAGCCCCGCACCGGCCCGTCTGTCTTAACGCCGGTGGCCCGGTCCGGCCAGATCCTGGCAGATTTCATCCAGCAGCGCCTTGGCCTCGACCAGCTCTTCCAGCTCGGGAGCCGAGAGCTTTTTCGCGTCCTTCCAGCCTGTTTCCAGAGCCTTCTCGAGATCGCGCGAAGCTGCATCCAGCCGGCGGCTGACCCCGCCATAACCGGGGATGGCATCGTCGAACGTGCGGCCCTTGTAGGCCGCGATGGCGGCGAAGGTGGAGCCCAGGATGAAGAGCAGCAGGGCTTCCAGGGTCTGCAGGTTGAACGGGTTGGCCCGCGCATCCAGAACCGGCGTCAGCACAGTGCCCGTGGTCTCGGCGCCGCCCAGGGCGAGCGTGGCCGCATTCAGTTCCAGCAGGTCGCGGAAATGGGCCGCAGTGAGGTTCAGCAGGCCCAGCGCGGCAACCGTGACGCCGACACCGACTGCGGCGAGCGCGGCGATGACCGGCTTGTTGCGGTTCGACATGTGACGCAGGCCGATGAAGCCGATCAGGAAGAAGGCCGCGATCACATTGGTGAAGGAGACCGTGATGGCCTGCAGCCAGCCGCCCAGCAGGCCGAGGTCCGAGCCCTTCGAGAAGAAATAGGCATTCGCCAGCCCCTCGAACAGCACCAGGGTTGCCAGTACCGAGAAGTGCAGGATGTGGGATTTGGGATAGACCGCCGCCCGGTCGATCGGCTTCACGGCCGGACGGGCCTCGTCGGCCTTGCCGTCCTCGGCCGGGTCGTTGATCGCACCGCCCCATGTGCGGCGGAACTTCAGGAGATCGGCGTGACGGGCGCGGGCAATGGCCCGGGCACGCGAAAGCTGGATCATGGCGGCCGGTGCGCGGGTCTCGCGCATCTCGGTCGCTTCGGTCGAATAGTCCTGGGTACTGCCGAAATCGCTTCGGTCGAGCACGGTGTTTTCCATCTGGTCTAAGGGCATGGCCTCCCCCCGGTTGGCGCGCGCCGCATTGGCGTTCACACCATGGTTAACCGCCAATTGTGAGCCGAAATGGGGCGGAATGCGGCGATTTGTGGGTCGGCCGGTCTTTCTCTGCCGCTTGTGTATTGAATTCCGGAGGGTTGGCGCCCACGCTCTTCGTTACAGAATCCGGGGAGGGGAGCAATGTCTGACAAGGTTTCGACGCGGCGCGAGCTGCTCAAGGGGGGAGCGGTGGCTGTCATTGCCGCCGGGGCGGCCGGCCCTGCACTGGCGCGCCAGGACGCGGCGCCCGCCGCGGCGGCGGATGCTGCTGCACCGGCCGTTTCAACCGATACGCTGCATTGCGCCGAGGCGCTGTTCGATATCCGCTATACGGACGCCGAGCGTGAGCAGGTGCTTGCCGGTCTCGATGACTGGATTGCACGAACCTCGCAGCAGCGCGCGGTGGAAAAGCCGAACACGCTGGCGCCGTCCTGCATGTTCGATCCGCGTCTGCCGGGTGTGGCCTACCGGTCCCAGCCAAACGCGGTCAGCCTGTCCGGGCATGGGGCCGGGCCATTGCCGGGCAATGATGCCGATATCGCCTTCGCACCGGTCTGGCAGCAGGCCGGGTGGATACGCTCCGGGGCCCTGTCCGCGCGCCGGCTGACCGAGATCTATCTCGACCGGATCGCGCAGTATAACGGCACGCTGCACTGTTTCGTCACCGTGACGCCGGAAATCGCCCGCGCCGAGGCCGATCAGTGCGATCGCGCGCTGGCAGAGGGGCGCCTTCTGGGGCCGCTGCACGGCATTCCCTACGGCATGAAGGACATCATCGATGTAGCCGGTGTGGCGGCGACCTGGGGGGCCACGCCCTATCGCGAGCGTGTCGCCGGACAGGATGCCCGTATCGCCGTGATGTTGCGCGAGGCGGGGGCCGTCCTGCTGGGCAAGACGACCAATGGTGCGCTGGCCTATGGCGACCGCTGGTTCGGCGGGCAGACCCGCAATCCCTGGAACCCGCAGGAGGGCTCGTCCGGCTCCAGTGCCGGATCGGCCTCGGCGACGGCGGCCGGACTGGTCGCTTTCGGTATCGGCACGGAAACGCTCGGCTCGATCGTGTCGCCCTCGCATCGATGCGGCACGACGGGGCTGCGCCCGTCCTTCGGCCGGGTGTCGCGTTCCGGCGCCATGGCGTTGTGCTGGTCGCTCGACAAGATCGGACCGATTGCGCGCTCCGTGGAAGATACCGCGCTGATCCTGTCGGCGATCAACGGCGCGGATCCGCTGGATCCCGGCTCGCTGGAGGCCGGGTTCGAGGCGGATGCCGGGCGCGATGTGCGCGGTATGCGGGTCGGGTGGAATCCGGCCTGGTTCGAAAACGGCACCGATGCCGACCGGGCTGCGCTGCAGGCCGCACGCGATGCGGGTGTCGAGCTTGTCGAATTCTCGCTGCCGGACCGGCCCTATGACGCGCTGCTGGCGAGCGTCGAGGTGGAGTCGGCTGCGGCCTTCGAGCACCTCACCCTGGACAACAGCGATGACAGCCTGGTCTGGCAGGCGCCGCAGGCCTGGCCCAATACCTGGCGGCGGGCCCGTTTCATCTCGGCCGTCGACTATGTGAATATCGACCGTTTCCGGCGTCAGGTGATGCAGGACGTGCATGCGGCCTTCGACGGGCTGGACGCGGTGATCGGTCCGAACTTTGCCGGCGGAATGCTGCTGATCACCAACTATACCGGACACCCGCAGCTCGCCTTCCGCTCCGGCTACTCCCGGCAGCGCACCCGGACGATTTTCGGCGGGGCGCAGGAGGATGCCGGCGAGGCCGAGTTCCGCGTGCCCCAGGCCACCAGCCTGTGGGCGCCCCTCTTCGAGGAAGGCAATATCATTGCGCTGGGGCGTGCGATCGAGGCGCGGCTGGGTGTCGCGACCGAACGCCCGTCCGGGTTTGCGTAGTCAGCTGGCAGTCAGGATAAGCCGATGAAATTCTACGATTATCGCGCGGCGCCCAGTCCGCGCCGTGCTCGCATCTTCATGGCCGAGAAGGGCATCGAGATCGAAACCGAACAGGTCGATCTGGGGGTGAAGGCCCAGTTCGAGCCAGCCTACCGGGCCGTCAATCCGCGCTGCACGGTCCCGGCCCTCGTCCTCGATGACGGCACGGTGCTCAGCGACAATACCTCGATCGCGCGCTATCTGGAGGAAGTCTTTCCCGATCCGCCGCTGCTGGGCACGACACCGGTCGAGAAGGCGCTGGTGGCAGAATGGATGTCGCGGGCCGAGGGCGAGGGGCTGCTCGGCGTCGCCGAGGCGCTGCGCAACCGCTCCGAATTCTTCAAGGATTCCTCGATCACCGGACCGGACCGCTATGCCCAGGTGCCCGAACTGGTCGAGCGCGGCCGGGCCCGCGCCGAAGCTTTCTTCCAGGTGCTGGACGCGCGTCTGGCGGAGGCGCCCTATCTGGCCGGCGAGCGCTTCAGCGCTGCCGATATCGCAGCCTTTGTGTTCGTGGACTTTGCCGGCTGGATCAAGCTGAAGCCGGCCGACACGCTGACCCATCTCGCCCAGTGGCGGGCCACGGTCGGCGCCCGGCCAAGCAGCGAGGCCTGACCGGGCTGCCGGGTCAGTCGTTCGCAGCCTCCGGCTCTGACCCGCCGGCCTGTGCCGCCGGATCGTACTCCTCGAACCAGCGCAGGATTTCCGCGACCTTGGTGAGCAGGCGGCTGGGCCGCGAGTTCGAGATGCCGTGATAGCTGTCGGGGATCACAACCAGCCGGGTCGGAACGCCGTTGAGGTGGAGGGCGGAATAGTATTGCTCTGTCTCCGCCCGCGGCGTGCGCAGGTCCGCGCCGCCGACCATCATCAGCGTCGGGGTCTCGACATTGCCGACAAGCGACAGCGGCGAGCGGCGCCAGTATTCCTCCGGATCCTCCCAGGGCGCGCTGGCGAACCAGTAGCGGTAGAAGAATTGCGGCAGGTCGGAATAGAGCACGAAGCTGGTCCAGTTGATCACCGGCTTCACGACGGCCGCCGCTGCGAAACGGTCGGTATTGCCGATGATCCAGGCCGTCAGCACGCCGCCGCCCGAACCGCCGGTCACGAAGAGCCGGTCCTCGTCGATGAAGCCGCGGCCGATCATGTGGTCCACCGCGCCCATCAGGTCGTCATAGTCATGGCCGGGATAGTCGTGGTGGATCAGGTTGGCGAAGTCGTAGCCATAGCTCGTTGAGCCGCGCGGATTGGTGTAGACGACGACATAGCCCGCCGCCGCCATCAGCCGCAGCTCGGCCGAGAAGGTCGGACCGTACGCGGAGAAGGGGCCGCCATGGATTTCCAGGATCATCGGCCATTCGCGTGCCGGGTCGAAACCGGGCGGGTAGAGCACCCATCCCTCGATATCGAGACCGTCATGCGGGGAGGCCCAGTGGATCTCCTCGGCCGGGGCGAGATCGATCTCCGCGAGGACATCTTCGTTGAGTGAAGTGAGCACGCGCGTATCACCTAGCGGTGACATAAGGATGACGTCCGGGGGACGTATGGATGACCCGACTGTCGCGGCCACATGCCCATTCATCGACACCGAGAAACTGCCGCCGGTATAGGGGCGGCCGAAGGTCGGCGGTGTGAGGTCGTCCAGACCGATCTCGATATGGCCCTCCAGATTGGTCCGCGCAAGACGGGTCTGGCCGGAATCGTCGTACAGGAAATAGATCATGCGGCCGTCGGCGCTCCATTGCGGCGCCGAGACCGACCGGTCGAGCTCTGCAGTCACTGAACGCGGCCCGGTTCCGTCCGGACCGGCGACGTATAGCTCGACATTGTGATAGCCCATCCGGTGATCGTCATAGCCCAGCCAGGCCAGCTGCGTGCCGTCGGGCGAGGGGCGCGGCGTGGTGTCCGGACCGGTGCGTCCGGTCAGCGTCTCGATCTCGCCGGTGGCCAGGTCGATCCGGTGCAGTTCACTGTCCGGGGCGAGGGCGCCATTGTCGGGGCGGCGGTCGGCGGAGAAATAGAGCGCGCGGCCATCGGCCGACCAGGCGAAATCGCCGCCGGCGCCGGCTTCGTCATCGGTCAGCTGCCGCGGCTCGCCGCCGGCCAGATCGATGACGAAGAGCTGCTGACGGCCCATGGGCAGTTCGCCGGCCCCATCGAAACGGAAGGAGAGGCGTTCCTCGACCTGCGCGCCGGCTGCCCAGTCCATGTCTTCGGTGCGTTCGGGCAGGTCTGCGGCGGCAGGGCCTGCAGCGGGCCGGAAGGCGGCCCAGGCCAGCTGTGTGCCGTCCGGCGACCAGGCCAGGCCGGACTGACCGGCAGGGAGTGTCGTCAGGGTGCGCGAGGCGCCGTCAGCGAGTGTCAGGACTTCCAGCGTCGTGGTCTCGTCGTGCGTGCGGACATAGGCCAGCTGCGCGCCGTCCGGCGACCAGCGCGGACTGCCGGTCTCGCCTTCGCCGGGCAGGAGCTGGCGGTGACCGCTGCCATCGGCGCCGACGATCCAGATCTCGCTGCGGGTGCGGTCGGTGGCGATGTCATTGCTGCGGCGGACATAGGCGACCATACCGCCATCCGGAGCGATCTGCGGGTCGGCGGCGGCTTCCAGGCGGAACACGTCTTCCTGGGACAGCGGCCGGATGGCCTGGGCAGAGGCGGGAAGGGTGATGGCCATGAGGGCCAGAACACAGCTTGTCGTCTTGATCACGCGCAGTCTCCTCGAATACCCGGCCATCTAAGCCCGCCTTCGAGGCGCCAGCAATGGCGCTGCTGCGGGTTGTGATGTGACAGTCCTGCAACATGGCGGTGGAAAACCGACACGCAAAGCGTCCTGCCGGTCTGCAGGCGGCCTTCGCGCCTTTTCAGCCCGGGCCGACCCGGTATATCGAGAAGTGTTCGGAGAAGAACCGGACGGCGTCGGCTCGTCCGCGTTCAAAACAAAACGGCGGCAATGACCGCCGATACGGGAGGTAGTTAAAGCATGTCACTCACCAAGCGCACGATTCTGTTCGCCGCCGCCTCGGCGGCTGCGCTGACGGCCGGTCACGCCGCGGCCCAGAATGAAGGCCGCACGGTCGACGTCATCACCGTCACGGCCCAGAAACGCGAAGAAGGCATCCAGGACGTTCCGGTCGCCGTTACGGCCTACAGCGAGGAACTCCTCTCCAACGCCGGCGTTCGCGACCTGAAAGACCTCGCCGTTATCGCGCCGGGCCTGAACGTCACCTCGACCTCGAACGAGTTCCAGACGACCGCCCGCATCCGCGGCATCGGTACCGTGGGTGACAATCCCGGTCTGGAATCCTCCGTCGGTGTCGTCATCAACGGCGTGCCGCGCGCCCGTAACGGTGTCGGCTTCGGCGATCTCGGCGAGATCGAGCGGATCGAAGTGCTGCGCGGCCCGCAGGGTACGCTGTTCGGCGCCAACACCTCTGCCGGTATCATCAACGTCGTCACCAAGCGTCCGGAATACGAGTTCGGCGCCCATGCCGAAGCCACCCTGTCCGGCGGCGAAGCCGATGGCTGGGGCGTTGCCGGCGGCATGACCGGCGGCCTCTCCGAGAATGTGGCCGGCCGCATCTATGTTGCCCGCCGCGCGCGTGACGGCTTCCAGTCGGTCGAGACCTTCAACGGTCCGCGCAGCGAGACCGAGGATGCCAACCAGGATTTCTACACGATCAACGGCCAGCTCCTGTTCGACATCTCCGACGATGTGAACCTGCTGCTCAGCGCCGACTATACCGACCGTGACGAGGATTGCTGCGTCGGTGCGGCGATCGTTTCCGGTCCGACGGCCGGCATCATCAATGCCCTGCAGCCGGGCGGCCGCCCGCTGCCGGGTCAGGAAGATCCGTTCAGCCGCGTCGTCCAGGCGAACCGCACCACGCTGCAGCAGATCGAGGACTATGGTTTCTCCGGCGAGCTGAACTGGGCGTTCGAGAATTTCGATCTGACCGTGATCGCCTCCGACCGCTCCTTCGGCATCACCAGTGGCCAGGACGTCGATTTCACCGGCGCCGACATCGTCTACCGCCTGCCGGAAGACAATACGGTCGACGTCGATGTGACGACCTTCGAGGCGCGTCTGTCCGGTGCGACCGAGAATTTCGACTGGATGGTCGGCACCTATTTCTCCGACGAGACCCTGGAACGCCGCGACAGCATCGTCGTCGGCGCGGCCTTCGAGCCCTTCCTGTCGCTGCTGGCCTCCGGCGGTGCTTCGGCAACGACGGTGGCTGACCTCGCCAATGGCGTGGCCGCTGTTTCGGCCGCGTTCGGCAACCCGGTCCCGGGATTCACTCCGCTGGCCCCGGGCCAGGCCATTCCGGCCGGCGCCTGGAATTCCGGCGGCGACTATTACAACCAGGAAGCCGAGGCCCTGTCCTTCTTCACCCACAATACGTGGCACATGACGGACGCGACGGACCTGACCTTCGGCCTGCGCTACACCTCGACCGAGAAGACGGCGACGTTCGACTGGAGCGACAGCGACAGCCCGGCCTGTGCGGTCTGGGAACATGCTTTCGGTCCGGCCCTCGACTTTGCTTCGCCGGGCAACCAGGCCCTGCTGGGTGCGCTGTCCGGTGCGACCGGCCTGCCGGGGGCGACGCTGGCCCAGTTCGGCACCTTCTCCTGCCTGCCGCAGAGCCGCGACGTCTATTCCATGATCGACCACACACAGTCGCTCGAGGAAGAGGAAATGTCCGGCCTGCTCTCGCTGTCGCACCGCTTCAACGAAGACCTGCTGATGTACGGCACGTATTCGCGCGGCTACAAGGCGGGCGGTTTCAACCTCGACCGCTTCACCCAGGCCGGCAGCGATCCGGTTAACTTCGAAGCCGTCATTGCCAATCCGGAACTCTATCCGGCCTCCTTCGACGCGGAGACGGTCGACAGCTTCGAAATCGGTATCAAGACCGAGTGGGCCAATGACAGCGTGCTGGCCAACTTCTACCTGTTCTCCTCCGAGTTCGAGAACTACCAGCTGAACACGTTCAACGGTATCGGCTTCTTCGTGACGTCGATCCCGGGCGCCCAGACCCAGGGTGCCGAGCTGGAACTCATGTGGCTGCCGCGCGAGATCGACGGTCTGACCCTGCAGGGCGGTGTCACCTATGCCGACGCCACCTATGACGAGTTCCCGGCCACCGGTACGCCGGATGTCGACCGTCTGTCGGGCCAGAACTTCTCGCTCGCTCCGGAATGGTATGCCTCCGGCGCGATCACCTATGAAGGCACGTTCGAGAACGGCATGGGCTGGCTGGCCCACCTCGACGGCCGCTGGATGTCGGAGCAGAACACCGGTTCCGACCTCGACCCGGAAAAGATCCAGGACGGTTATGCCCTGTTCAACGCCCGTGTCGGTATCGGCGCGGTCGACGACAGCTGGAACCTGGAACTGTGGAGCCAGAACATCACCGACGAGGACTACATCCAGGTCGGCTTCGATGCGCCGTTCCAGTCCGGTTCCTTCAACGCCTTCCTGGGCCGTCCGCGGACCTATGGCGTGACCCTGCGCGTCCGCCGCTAACAGGCTGCGCAATCCGGACAGGGGAGGGCCGCAGCCGGTGCTGCGGCCCTCTTCTTTTTCGCCGCTGCGTTTGTGCGTTGCGGCAATCGAGTGTCCAATCTGGGGTTTGCCCACTGGAGATGCCGAATTTTTAATGGTAATTCCGGTGCAGGCTTGCCCTGAAACCGCCGATATCTGTCGGTTGTATGCTCCGCGGGACGGTTTTTCACGCAATGACGAATTTCGCCACGACACCGAGACAGCGCCGGATCCTCCTCGGAGCGATCGCCGGGCTGGTCGCCGTGTCGGCCCTCGCAATGAGCGTCGGTCCGTTTTCGATCCGCGCGCTCGAGGACCGGCTGACGGCCAATGCAGAGCAGGCGTTGAGCCTGCGTGGACATGACTGGGCGTCGGTCCGTTTCGACGGGCAGCGCGCGATCGTGACCGGCGCTGCGCCCAGCGGCACCGCGCGCGACGATGCCCTGGCCACTGTCATGGCCTCGACCTGGTCGGGCGGCCGCGTCGCCGGCGGCGTGACAGCCATCACCGACGAGACGGTCGAGGCGCGTCTGCGGCATGGATTCGTTTTCCGCGCCGACATGGCGGTCAATGGCCGGGTGCTGATTCGCGGCGATGCCACCGATGCTGCGGCCCGCGCCGCCATTGCATCCTTCGCCGAAACAACCTTTGCCAATGGTGCGGATACCGATCTCACCCTGGTTCCGGGCGGCGGTGCCGCGCCGGACTGGGAGGCCGCAGCCAGGCGCCTGCTCGGCCAGCTGGCCCGGCTCGATCGCGGCGCAATCGTGCTGCAGTCGGAAACCGGTGCCCTGGTCGGCGAGGCGGCCAATCCGCAGATCGCCCAATCGGTCGCCTCGGCGCTGTCCGGCATGCCCGAACCCTATGAAGCCGCCTGGATCGTCATGCCTGCGGGCGCGCCGGCCGTCAGCCGCATAGCCGATGTCAACGGGTGCGCAGCAATCGTGCGCGCGGCCCAGGGTACGGAGAATCTGCGCTTCGACCGGGCCGGTGCGGCGCCGAGCCCGCTGACGGTCGTTGCGCTGCGCCGTGTGGCGCGCGCCTTTGCCGCCTGTCCCGCCGATGCGGTCCTGACGGTCGGCGTGCTGCGCGAAGCCGTGCAGGCCGGCCTGGACCAGGCGCGTATGGCCGAGGTGAGCCGGCTGGTCGATGCCGGCGGGGCCGAGACCCCGCGCATTTCCGTCGAACTGGTCCAGGACCAGGATGCGGCGATATCATTCACCATCTCGACGAATGAGGACTGACGCATGTTCTGGCTGATCTGGCAAATGGGTGTTCTGCTGGTGATCTTCTCCGGACTGGGCCTCCTGGTGGGCTATCTGGTCTGGAGCGGCGATGCGCGCAGCATCGATGCCGACAAGGCCCAGGCCGACAATGCCCGCCTGCGTCAGGAGAACGAGAATCTCGCCCGCCGTCTCGGCGAGGCGTCGGCCCGCAGCGCACCGTCTGCCGAGGCCGCGCCCCAGGTCGCACCGGCGGCTCCCGCAACACCTGAGGTGTCCCAGCCTGAGCCTGCCGCCCAAGCTGCGCCCAGGCCGAAGGCCAAAGCCAAGCCGGCAGACGCATCCAAGCCGGTTGTCTCGAAGCCGGCAGACGCTGCCGAGAAGCCGGCAAAGGCGGAGGCCGCGTCCGGCGAGGATGATCTCACCCGGATCAAGGGGCTGGGCCCCAAGGCTGAAGCGGCCCTCAAGGCCGGCGGCATCACGACCTTCGCCCAGATCGCCGCCTGGAGCGAAACCGATGTGGATGTCTGGGATGACCGCATCAATGGCCGAGGCCGGATCGAGCGCGACAGCTGGGTCAGCCAGGCGCGCGATCTTGCCGGCTGACATCCGGCCATGACCGAAGACGAATTCAACGCCTGTTGCGCTTCACTGCCTGCCACCACGCATGTGGTGCAGTGGGGCGATGCCAATGTCTGGAAAGTGGGCGGCAAGGTGTTCGCCATCGGCGGCTGGGGCCAGCGGGATTATCCGGGCATCACCTTCAAGGTCACACCGCTTTCCTTCGAAATCCTGCAGGAACAGCCCGGCCTGCGCCCGGCGCCCTATCTCGCCTCACGCGGGATGAGCTGGATCCAGCATTATGATACGCCCGGTCTGCCGGACAGCGATCTTGAGGCCTATATCGCCAAGTCGCACGAGCTGGTCGCGTCCGGCCTGAGCAAGAAGAAGCAGCGCGAGCTGGGCCTTCTGGCGGAGTAGGCGCGCGGCTAGCGCGGTGCGAAGTCCAGGATGGCGCGGGCATCATAGGCCTGCGGATCCTGCGGGCGCTCGCCGGACCGCACGACGATTTCCAGCATCACTTCCTTTTCGCCGGCGCTGCCGTCAAAGCGCAGCCCGATGCCGACGCCGGAGGCGCGGAAACCGCCGGATCCCCAGGTCTGGCCGACCGAGCCGCCGACACCGACGGGATCGCGGTCATTGCCGTCGCGGGCGCGTCCGACCACGAGGAACCAGTCGCCGCCATCGCGCAGGGTGATCTCGGCCGCCCGGCGCAGGGCATAGTCTTCGGCCAGCTGGAAGGAGGCGTCGCTGCCGGCGGCAAAGCGGATGCGGTAGCGGTCCTGTTCGATGCGCATTTCCGAATAACCGCGATCGCCGCCGGCCATCGGCTGATAGGCGGTCGGTGTCGAGGCGCAGGCCGTCACGGATGCAAGCGCAATCAGGCAGATGAGGGAGCGCATGTCGGATAACCTCGCTTTGCTGTGTCCGGTCTTCACTGTGGCACATCCAGGCTGACGCTGCGATGAACCGGATGCGTGTTCGCGCAGCGCGGATTGCCGAGTGGTTGTGCAACCTGTAGATATTCAGGGCGGGAATTCCCCCGTAAATGGAAAAGGCGCTGACGATGAAACGACACATGATTGTGAGTGCAAGCCTTGCTGCGGCGCTGTTCGCCGGGCCGGCCATGGCGGACGACCATACCGGTGACGTCACACTGGAATTGCAGTCTATCTCGGCCATGAACCAGACAGGCCAGCCGGACCCGTCCCGCGACGCCGATTGCCAGTCCACCTATGGCGACTGGATCGGCCAGAGCGTCACCACCGAATACCGCATCGATCCGCAATCGATGATGATGTCGGCGAACTCGACGGTCCAGGGAACGGCGGTCGACCTGTTCCCGCTGGGGATCCAGGGCATCTACGCCTTCATGTCCGACGGTGTGCCGGCGGCCCTGGAGGAGCAGCATGTCTTCCGGGTGATGTTCCAGATCTCGATGGGCTATGACCATCCCGAATCGCGCGTCATGACCACGCTCGACGACACCACCAACTGCCTGATCGAAAGCTAGACCGGTCCGGCTGCCACATCTGGGCGGGCGGTGCCAGGCCGCCCGCTTCTGTTCTGATTTGCGGGGCATGGCGGTCTCACCGGATGAGATAGCGGCCCAGGGAACCGGGCACGGCATGTCCGATCCGGTTGAGCGTGCCGTCCAGCCACTTCCAGCTCTGCCGACGCTCGCGTACCCAGCGCCGGAACCCCGAGTCGGCTGGTATCAGGATCGCAGCGCCAACCCCGGCCAGCAGGATGCCGGCGGGAAGCGGCGTGATTGCGAGCACGCTGCCAAGCCCGATCAGCGCATAACCGGCCGCGCGCTTGGCGGGGCGGCGGGCTGTCCTGAATATGCGCTTCATCGGCATGGGCGGCTCCCGGAGGCGCCGGCTCGACACGCGGGGAGGCGGTACACAGCCGGCCAACTGCAAGGACAACGTGTGAAACCGGGCAAGTGTTCCGCTTGGCTCTGTCCGTTTGCGACCGGGGAGCGGCGATCTGCATGAATGCGCGGAATGATGGAACGATTGCCCGTGGCAGGTGTTGCAAAGGGGAACCCGAACCGGAAACCAGCCGAAGGAGCATGCAACATGCCGACGAAGACCGAGGCCAAGATCGCGGCGGGCCAGCAGAATGCCAAGGATGCGGCCCAGTCCGTGGATTCCGATATCGACGAACTGCGCAATGACCTCAAGGCGCTGCGCGGCGATTTGTCGAAACTGCTTTCGGATACGGGCAGCTACGCCTCCGCCAAGTCGCGCGAGGGTATCGAGCGCTCGAAGGAATGGTCCGATCGCGCCCAGCAAGGCGTCGACGAGGCGCGCACCACGGTCGAGGACAAGGTGCGCGAGAACCCGCTGGCCGCCATCGGTATCGCGATGGGCGTCGGCGCGCTCCTCTCCTACGTGTCGTCGCGGCGCTAGGGCAGCACGAGGATCGCGTCATGGAAAAGGCCAAGCTCAGATTGCTGGCCGCTGTGGGCGGCGCCCTGTTCGGCTTTGCCGGGGCGCTGTCCATGGCCTATGCGCTGGTCGTCGTGCTGACGCCGGTCCTCGGACTGGCCTGGGCGACGGTGAGCGTCGGGGCTGTGTTGATCGGCCTGTCCTGCCTGTGTCTCTACTTCTTCCTTTTGCCCTACAAGCCGGCAGAGGCCGAAGCGCAACAGGCCGAAAGCCTGGCGGCGGAAACCCTGGCGGATCTGCCGTTCGACACGGTCCAGCACATCGTCAAGAAGCACCCGCTCAGCGCCGTCGCGATCGCGCTCGCCGCCGGCTATGTCGTGGCCCGGGATCCGGAAAACGCCTCCCGGGGCGTGCAGCGTGTCATCGCCGGTTTGCTCTGAACGGCCGCGATTTCTATCTAGTCGTCAGGCCTTGCCGCGATTTCGCCGCCAGCCGGCGCCAGAATCGCGCGATCAGGGCATGACAGGGCCGCTTGTTCGCGGTCCGCAGACGGTAGGGACGATGAGCGTATTCAGGATCGCCACGCTGGTCGTGTCGGCGGTGTCCGGTGGCGTCTTCATCGGGCGCAAGCTGCTGGCCGGCCAGGTCGAGAAGAAGAAGGCGGCGCTGGTCCAGCGCGCCGGTGCGGAAGTGCGCGAACGCATCCGCACCCAGGCGCGCGGTTTCGTGGTCGACCATCTGCGCCGCTTTTCCATCGCCCTGGTCGTCAAGGCGGGTCTGCTGCTGGGCGTGGTCGCGCTGGAGCGGCTGGGTGTGCTGCAGGGCTGGCTATACGGCGCGATGCTGCTTTTCCTGCTGACGGCCTTCCTGATCCGCGATCTCTACATGCTCTGGCCGACGCTGAGTTTTGCCGCCAGCGAGCTGCGCAAGCACGGCTGGCGGCCGCGCCTGACCGTGGCCGAGATCATCGCCGCACAGACCTTCGACGAAGTGCTGGCGGAAAGTGCCCAGCAGCCGCAGCTCTGGCATGACGATCTCCTGCTGGCGCTGGCCGGCCAGAAGCGCGACCGGCTGGTCGAGGAGATCGCCCGCGAGGTCGCGGCCATCGCTCACGGGCTCTCCTGGCCGACCCTGAAACCCTATTTCCTCACCGGCGCCGGCATGACCGCCATACTCTCCGCCCTCTATTTCGGCTTCGCCTGGCTGGCCCTGCACGGCCTGGTGATCTGAAACGCACCATCCTCGCCCTTGATGGGCGAGGGGGACCGCGCGAATGCGCGGTGGAGTGGGTGGGGGGCGAGGTCTCTGCCAACGTGCCACCACCGGGATTTACCCCTTCCGTCCGGCTTCGCCGGACACCTTCCCCGTCAAGGGAAGGATGAAGGTACGCGCTACGCCTCTTCCTCCTCCATCCCCATGCGTTCCAGCATGATGAGGGCCGAGTCCGCGATAACGGTGCCGGGGGGGAAGACGGCAGCGGCGCCCATCTGGCGCAGCACGGGTTCGTCATCCGGCGGGATGACGCCGCCGACGATCACCAGGATGTCCTCGCGCCCCTTGTCGCGCAGCGCGTCGCGCAGTTCCGGAACGAGGGTGAGGTGGCCGGCAGCGAGCGATGAGGCGGCAGCGGCATCGACATTTTCCGACACGGCCAGTTCGGCAGCCTCGTCGGGTGTCTGGAAGAGCGGGCCGATCACCACATCCCAGCCCAGATCCGTATAGGCCGAGGCGACGACTTTCTGGCCGCGGTCATGGCCATCCTGGCCAAGCTTGGCGATGAGGATTTTCGGCTTCCTGCCATGGCGTTTCGCAAAGGCTTCCGCCAGGGCGAGGGCGCGTTTCACCTTGTCGTCCTCACCGGCTGCCGCGCCATAGACACCGGTCACGCCCTTGATCTTCGCGACATGACGGTTGAAGGCGGTCTCCATCGCGTCGGAGATTTCGCCGACCGTGGCTTTCGCGCGGGCCGCGTCGACCGAGAGGGCGAGCAGATTGCCCTCGCCGGTGCGGGCGCCTTCGGCCAGCGCGTTGAGGGCAGCCTCGACGGCCGCCGGGTCGCGTTCGGCGCGCAGGCGTTCCAGCTTCTCGATCTGCTGTTTGCGGACCATGTAGTTGTCGACCTTGAGGACGGGCACGTCCTCTTCCTCGTCCAGGCGGAACTTGTTGACGCCGGTGATGGTCTGGCGCCCGCTGTCGATCAGCGCCTGGGTGCGCGCGGCAGCTTCCTCGATCCGCAGTTTGGGAATACCGGCCTCGATCGCCTTGGCCATGCCGCCCAGTTCGTCGACTTCGGCGATATGGTCCAGCGCCCGGACGGCGAGATCGTGGGTGAGGCGCTCGATATAGTGGCTGCCGCCCCAGGGATCGATCGCGTCGCACAGATGGGCTTCTCCGGCCAGAAGGAGCTGGGTGTTGCGGGCGATGCGGGCCGAGAAATCGGTCGGCAGGGCCAGCGCCTCGTCCAGCGAATTGGTGTGCAGAGACTGGGTGTGACCGTCGACCGCGGCGATGGCTTCCAGCGCCGTGCGGCCGACATTGTTGAACACATCCTGGGCGGCCAGCGACCAGCCCGAGGTCTGGCAGTGCGTGCGCAGGCAGATCGACTTGTCGGACTTCGGCGAGAACCGCTCTTTCACCAGCCTGGCCCACAGGAGGCGCGCGGCGCGCAGCTTGGCGATCTCCATGAAGACATTCATGCCGATGCCAAAGAAGAAGGAGAGGCGCGGCGCAAAGGCGTCGACATCCAGGCCGGCCTCGATACCCGTGGCGATGTATTCCAGACCGTCCGCGATCGTGTAGGCCAGCTCCAGATCGGCCGGCGCCCCGGCTTCCTGCATGTGATAGCCGGAGATCGAGATCGAGTTGAACCGCGGCATGTGGGTCGAGGTGTACTCGAAAATGTCGGAGATGATCCGCATCGAGGGCCGCGGCGGGTAGATATAGGTGTTGCGGACCATGAACTCCTTGAGGATGTCGTTCTGGATCGTCCCCGAGAGCTTGTCCGGGCTCACGCCCTGTTCCTCGGCGGCGACGATGTAGAGCGCCATCACCGGCAGCACCGCGCCATTCATGGTCATCGATACCGACATCTCGTCCAGCGGGATGCCGTCGAACAGGGTGCGGGTGTCGTAGATCGAGTCGATCGCCACGCCGGCCATGCCGACATCGCCCGCCACGCGCGGATGATCGCTGTCATAGCCGCGGTGGGTGGCCAGGTCGAAGGCGACGGAGAGGCCTTTCTGGCCGGCCGCCAGATTGCGGCGGTAGAAGGCGTTGGAATCCTCGGCGGTGGAGAAGCCGGCATATTGCCGGATCGTCCAGGGACGCTGCAGGAACATGGTCGGATAGGGGCCGCGCACGAAGGGCGCCGCACCCGGGATGGAGCCGGTGAAATCGATCCCGGCGGCATCCTGCGCCCGGTATTGCGATTTCACGGCAATGCCTTCGGCGGTGTCCCAGGGCTCGCGCGATCCGCTGCCGGGATTCTGCGTGTCGCCAAGATCGATCTGCGTGAAGTCGGGGCCGGGACGGGTCATTGGGCGGCCTCCTCGAACTGGGCGGCAAAGCGGATCGGGGCGAGGGCGCAGGCGGGCAGGTCGTCATCGGGCCAGCTGCCGTCCGTCTCCACGGCGCGCGGATCCGGGTCGGCATATTGGGTCACGCCCAGGATCTGGTCGGTGCCGGCCTCGTAGCGGTTGAGATGGGCCCGGCGGGATTTGGCGATTTCCGACTGGAACCATTCCGAAGAGAGGGCCGAGGCGAGCCCGCCCTTTGCCTCGATCTCCTGGAACAGCGCCCAGGCCTTCTGCGCCAGCGCATCGGCGAGGCTTTCGTGCAGATACGATCCGGCAGCCGGGTCGGTCACCTTGCCCAGATGGCTCTCTTCGGCGAGCAGGATGTGGAGATTGCGCGCGACGCGGCGGGCAAAGGGTGTCGGCCGTCCGATCGCTTCGGTCAGCGGACGCACGGTGATCGCGTCGGCACCGCCGGCGGCTGCAGCAAAGCCTGCGCAGGCATTGCGGATGAGATTGGTCCACGGATCCCTGGCCGACAGCATGCGGTGTGCCGTGGTGGCATGCAGGCTGAGACGGCGGGCTTGGTCCGACGCGCCGAAGCTTTCCGCGATGCGGGCAAAGATGCGACGGGCCGCGCGCAGCTTGGCGATGGTAAGATGAATATCGGTATCGGCGACCAGGCGTGCCTCGACCGATCGCGCGGCGGCGTCGGCACCCAGTCCGGCCTTGAGGGCGAGGCGGATATAGGTTGCGGCCGAGGCGGCCATCATTGCCAGTTCCTGCACCTCGCTGCCGCCGGCCTCGAAGGCAAGGGCGGCATCGGCGCGGAAGACTTTCAGATTGGGAAAGGCGGCATGGGCGAGTTCGGCAATCTCGATCGCCTTGGGGAAGCACTGATCGTCCAGCGCCACGCCCTGGCGCGCGGCGCGCTCGACCGGGGAAATGCCCAGCCCGCCCTCGATCTGTTCGCCATCGACCCGGCGGCGCGCCATCAGCGTAAGGAAGGCATGGGCGTGGTGGCCCTGGCCGCCCAGGCTGTCCAGATGGACCGGGGCGAGGGTGAGGTCGACACCCTTCAGGGCCGCGTCCATCAGGTCGACATCATTGGCCTTGAGACCGAAGCGGCCTTCCGGATCGAGCCGCAATTCCAGCTCGGACACGCCGCCCATCAGATCGGCCAGCGCCGCGGCATTGGCCGCTTCCGGCGAGGCCTCGACCAGAGTCTGGCGCATGCCCCAGGGCAGGTGGATGTCGCGCGGGGCCGCGTCGACGGCATGTGCGCCCTCGGGCCGGTCGAAGAAGACCGGTCCGCGATCGATCCCGTCGACCGTGGTGCGCGACAGCGTCTCCTCGAAGTCCGCGCCCCGCAGCGCCTTCTCGGCGAGGGGCCGCCAATCCTGTGGGCTCAAGGCCGGAAATCCCCCGGCCAGGGCGCGGATATCGTCGGTCATGCGCGATTGTCCTCGAAGCGTGTGTTCTTGTTCTGGCGCGGAGAAAAGGCGCGCACGGCGCGTGCGTCAAGAGGCGCTGCGGTGCGTGGACAGTGCATGGGGGAAATCCCCGCACGCCAAACCGGCTGCACAATGACGGGACGAACCGGGAGACCGTCAGCATGAGCGAAACCACCCCCAACCTGTCCCTGCCGCTGGTCATGCCGGCCCAGGCGCAAAAACATGTCACCGTGAACGAGGCGCTGCTACGGCTCGACGCCCTCACGCAGGCCTGTGTGGAAAGCCGGGCGCTGGCCGTCCAGCCCGAGACGCCTGGCGAGGGCGATGTCTGGATCGTGCCGGCCGGCGCCAGCGGCGATGACTGGGCAGCAATGGCGGCGGGCACGCTGGCGATCTGGCGCGACGGTTTCTGGACAGCGATCGTGCCGGCGGATGGCTGGCGGGTGCATGTGCGCGACGAGGCGCGCAGCGTGGCGTTCGATGCAGGCCGCAATACCTGGATCGCTGCGGCTGCGAACACCATCCTGACGGCCGGCGAGGGCGGTGCGGCCACCGAGGCCGTACTGATCGAGGACATATTGACGGGGCTTTCCGGTGCCAGCGCCGCCAGCAGCGTTGTGATCCCGGCGCGCTCCATCGTGTTTGCCGTCTCGGTGACAACACGCAGCGCGATCACCGGCGCGGCCTCCTTCGATTGCGGGATATCCGGCGAGGCGTCGAAATTCGGCGGCTCGCTGGGGGTATCGCCCGGCGCCAGCAATATCGGTGTGATCGGGCCGACGGCCTTCTATGCCGACACGCCGGTCGAACTGACCGCGAATGGCGGCGACTTCACCGGTGGCAGCGTCGCGCTTGCCATCCATGCCTGGCGGCCGGTGGCGCCGGCAGTTTGATATACAGCTATTCTACCACGGACGCCATGCGCGCCATGATGCGGTTGAGGATGGGCTGAGTGGTCTCGGTCATGGCGTGGCCGTTGACGGTGACCAGGTCGAAACCGGCATGGGGGCAGGCGCGGGCCAGTCGAAAGGCGGCACTGGCCGGACACACCATGTCATAGCGTGAATGCAGGATGTGCATGGGGATGTTGGAGAGCTGCCGCGCATTGCGGATCAGCTGGTCCGGCTCGAGGAAACAGCCATTGCGGAAATAGTGCACCTCGATCAGCGAGTGGGCGGCCACGAATTCTGCGCCGCGGGCCCGCAGGCCCGACAGCACCGCTTCGGGCGGATTGTCGAGATAGGAGAGGCGGTCCTCATACTCGGTCCAGCGGTACAGTGTGGACTGGCGAATCTCCTCCAGGCTGACACTCGCGTCGTCCAGGCGGCGCAGCAGCGTCAGACCGTCGGCGATCTCCGCCTGCATCTGTTCGAAACACCATTCCATCATGGCGCGCGGTGACTTGCGGGCCCGCTCCGGCGCCGGAGCGGCGAAATCCGCCCAGGCATCGGGGAAGACATTGCGGGCACCGTCGGGGCCGTGCATCCAGTCGAGATCGGATGGCTGGGCGAGGAAAACACCCTCCACCACCAGTCCGCTCACCCGCTCCGGGAAGGCTTCGGCATAGGCCAGGGCGAGGGTGGATCCCCAGGACGGGCCGAACACCATCCAGCGCTCGAAGCCGAGATGTTCGCGCAGCCGCTCGATATCCTCGATCAGATGGGCAGTGGTGTTTGCCTCGATCGACAGATGCGGCGTCGAACGCCCGCAGCCACGCTGGTCGAACAGGATGAGATCGAACACGTCCGGATCGAACATGCGCCGGTATTTGGCCGAAGCGCCTGAGCCCGGCCCGCCATGCAGAAAGACGAGCGGCAGCCCGTCCGGATTTCCGCATTCCTCGAAATAGAGCGTGTGACCGCCGGAGACGGGCAGGTCGTCGGCCTTGCGGGGCGGGATGGAGGGGAAATAATCGGTCATCGCCTCAATGGTGCGTTATGCCGGGCCGACGTCAAGCGCATGGCGGGCGAAGCCGGAGAGGGGCCGGAGGGCGATCCGGGATGGACCGGCTCCGCCCGCGCGTGAGCAGTAACCGGCCAGATCGCAATGGGTTCCAATGCGCGCTGCAGTCAGGATGACGGCGCTGCGGACCGGTCGGCCAGCAGATGTGTCAGCGCCGGCGTCAGCCGGTCGACCGCCGACAAGGGCTGGCCGTCGATATCGCGGCTGGCCGGCGTCATGCGGCCGTTCAGCAAGGCGGCGACCTGCCAGGCGCAGGCCGGAGCCGACGCCGGGGCGCTGACGTCATGTTCGGCGAGGAATTCATGGGTCAGAACGTCCGGCCCATCCGCGATCGGACTGTAGACGGGCTGGAAGCCCAGACGGTCGATCTGCCGCTCGATCTTCTGCCGCGCGGTGTCCAGATCCAGCGGGCAGGCGCGCCGCGTGTCGAAGCGCTCGGTCATCTCGATCACCGTATAGACCAGCGTCTCGCGTCCGGCCGGTGCGGGCAGAACGCCGGCGGCACGCAGTTCCGGCGCAAAACCGGCCAGTGCAGCCGCACCGGCTGCCGTTGCGGCCAGCAGGCCCGCAGCACGAAAAAGATCTGAACCCAGCATTCCCCGGACCGTCCCCCGATATTCGGCGGCGGACGTTATCGCCGGGACTGTGTGCCGTCCATATCCTAGCGCCGGGCGACGCAGGATCGGCCCTTGAACGGGCGTTTCGGATGGAAATGAAAGAAATGGTGCCGCTAGAGTGAATTGAACACTCGACCTCTCCCTTACCAAGGGAACGCTCTACCCCTGAGCTATAGCGGCGCACCGGGTTCGCCTGTCGGCGATCGAGAGACGGGCGTATAACCCAAGGGAGGAGCGAGGCCAAGAGTGTCTTGACGCGATGTGCAGCGTTCGACATGACCAATTACATGAAGACACCATCCCAGAATGGCGGTCCGTCCGCCCCGCGCAAGTCCGGCAAGCCCGAACCGGGGTCCCGCGAGGCCCGTCTGGCCGAGGCCCTGCGGGCCAATCTGCGCCGCCGCAAGGCTGCTGCGAAGCCTGCCGGGGACGCGACTGCACCCGAAACACCCGCAGCTGCGGAAACGGCCCCGGAAAAGCCCGGAAAGCCGTCATAATGCCGCCTGCTTCGCCGGGCTGCATGCCGGCTCGCATTATCCGACCAATCTGTACCGGGGAGTAAGCATGGACCGTATCGTCATCCAGGGTGGCGCCCGGCTCAACGGCCGAATCGCCATCAGCGGCGCCAAGAATTCCGCGCTCAAACTCATGGCCGCTGCGCTTTTGACGGACGAGCCGCTGATTCTCACCAATATGCCGCGCCTGGCCGATTCCCGCTTCATGGGGCATTTGCTGGCGCGTCTGGGGCTGCGTGTGGAGGAGGGCCCCGGCGCCCAGATGCAGCTGCATGCGGACGAGATCACCGACACATTCGCGCCCTACGACCTGGTGCGGAAGATGCGCGCCACGTTCAATGTGCTCGGCCCGCTGGTCGCCCGCGAAGGCCGGGCCCGTGTCTCGCTGCCGGGCGGCTGTGCCATCGGCGCGCGTCCGGTGGATCTGCACCTGAAGGCCTTGGAGACGCTGGGGGCACAGATCACGCTGGAAGAGGGCTATGTCGACGCTAGGGCGCCTGCGGGCGGCCTGGTCGGCGGCGAGGTGGATCTGCCTTTCGCCTCTGTCGGCGCGACCGAACACACCATGCTCGCTGCGGCGCTGGCGCGGGGCGAGACCGTGATCGAGAATGCCGCGCGCGAGCCGGAAATCGCCGACCTCGCGGCCTGCCTCACGGCGATGGGTGCCGAGGTCGAGGGCGCGGGCTCTTCGACCATCCGCATCCAGGGGCGCGAGCGGCTGAAGGGCGTCACCCACGCTGTCGTCGGCGACCGGATCGAGACCGCGACCTATGCGCTGGCTGTTGCGGCGGCCGGCGGCGATGTGGTGCTGGACGGCGCCGTCTGGGCGCACAACAAGGCGCTGTGGAATGCGATGAACGAGGCCGGCGTGACGGTGCAGCCGGTCGAGGGCGGCGTGCGGGTCGAGCGCAATGGCGCCCGTGTGAAGGGTGTCGATATCGAGACCCAGCCCTATCCGGGTTTCCCGACGGACGCCCAGGCGCAATTCATGGCGCTGATGACGACAGCGGAAGGGACGTCGGTGATCCGCGAGACGATCTTCGAGAACCGCTTCATGCACGCCCCCGAGCTGACCCGTCTGGGCGCCGATATCAGCGTCAATGGCAATGAGGCGGTGGTGCGCGGCGTGCCCCGCCTGAAAGGCGCCCCCGTGATGGCGACGGATTTGCGCGCTTCGGTCAGCCTGGTCATTGCAGGACTTGCCGCCGAGGGTGAAACCGTGGTCAATCGGGTCTATCACCTCGATCGCGGGTTCGAGCGCCTGGAGGCCAAGCTGTCAGGCTGCGGCGCGCGGATCGAACGTCAGTCTGAACCAGCGGAGTCCTGAGACCTTGAAGCGAGACGACCGGCCCCTGCGTCTGGTGGCATTCGACGCAGTGGATCTCGAACCGATATCGGCAGCCTTGCAGGATGCCGTGGCGCAGCTGGGCGATTTCCAGTTCTCGCGCCGCGAGAAGGCATTCACCATCGCCTTCAACCGTTTCTGCTGGGAAGCGGGCCGGCGCGATCGCCGTGTGCGCAGCGGTCTGCAGATCGGCCGCGTGGCGGCGGCGCGCTCGCAGAATATCCGCCAGGGCGCCAGTGACGCCGTGGTCAACCTTCTCTCCATTGCCTTCGAACCGGGCGAGCCGCCGGCTGGCACCGTTGTGCTGGTGTTTTCCGGTGGCGGCGAGGTACGGCTTGATGTGGAATGCCTGGATGTGGTGATGGCCGACCTGACCGCGCCCTGGCGTGCGGCGGGCGGCCGGCCGGTGCATGAAGACGGGCCGGAAGAAGGGGCGAGCAGGCAATGAGTGAAGCGCCGGACCGGATTGTCAGGATCGATCTCGATGCCGCCAGCATGGGTCCGGGCGATGTCAATGCCGACCATGAGCGGCGTGTCGCCATTGCCGATCTTCTCGAAGCGAACAGTTTCCGTCCCTCCGGCGAGGCCGACGGCCCGTTTGCCCTGCGCTTGGCGATCGAGGATGACCGCCTGGTCTTCGATGTGCGCCAGGATGACGATACGCCGGTGCGCGCCTTCGTCTTTGCGCTGGGGCCGTTGCGCCGCATCATCAAGGACTATTTCCTGATCTGCGAGAGCTATTACGAGGCCGTGCGCGATGCACCTTTGGCCCAGATCGAGGCGATCGACATGGGCCGCCGCGGTGTTCACAACGAAGGGTCGACGCTGCTGCGCGAACGGCTGAGCGGCAAGATCGAGGTGGATTTCGACACCGCCCGGCGGCTCTTTACCCTGATCTGCGCCCTGCACCGGCGGGCCGCCTCATGACGACGCCTTCGGTCCTGTTCGTCTGCGGACGCAATGCCATCCGCTCGCCCATGGGCGAGGCATTGTGGCGCAAACGGTTCGGCGACGATGTCTCGGCGCGCTCCTGCGGTGTGATCCCGGCGGCCTTTGCCGACCCGTTCATGGTGGCCGTGATGCTGGAAGAGGGCATCGATCTCGAGGACTTCTCGCCGATCGCTCTGAATGGCGTGGGCGAGCCGGCGGCCGATATCGTGGTCTCGCTGTCCACCGCCGCCGACCGCACGGCGCGCGACTATGCAGCGCGCACGGGCGCCGAGTTCCAGGCCTGGCCGATCCCCGATCCCAGCGAGACCGGCGGCAATCGCGACATGCGCCTGGCCGCCTATCGCGAGACCCGCGATGCCATCGCTGCACGCATCGCTGAATGGGATGCCAGCCTAAAAAGCGCTTGACGTCTCGACTTTGCACCCGGTGAAGGACTATATAGCGCGCTCCGGGGCGCCGGCCGCACGGCGAGTCGGCCTTATCCCGTGTCTGTTTCGCCCGGAAATCCGGGCCAGGAATTGAGGAGCCGCATGGCGAAAGAAGAGTTGTTGGAGTTTCCCGGCGAGGTGACGGAACTGCTTCCGAACGCGACCTTCCGGGTCAAACTCGAGAATGATCACGAGATCATTGCCCACACGGCGGGCAAGATGCGCAAGAACCGGATCCGGGTTCTGGCGGGCGACAAGGTGCTTGTCGAAATGACACCCTATGACCTGACCAAGGGTCGTATCACCTATCGCTTCAAGTAAGCCGTTTGCGGGGCGCGTCGACGCAATGACGGATGCCGCCATGGCACACGGACCGCGACCGCCCCTGATCCTGGCCAGCGCCTCACCGCGCCGTCTCGGTCTTCTGGCCAGTGTCGGGATCATTCCTGACGCCGTTGAACCCACCCATATCGACGAGCACGAGATCCCCGGCGAATTGCCGGGGCCGCTCGCCCTTCGCCTGGCGCAGGAAAAGGCGATGGCACATCCGTCCGTGCGCGCGGGCGGCGACGCCTTCGTGCTTGCGGCGGATACGGTGGTCGGCGTCGGCCGGCGCATCCTGCCCAAGACGCTCGACGAAGCCGAGGCCCGGCGCTGTCTGGACCTTCTGTCCGGCCGCAATCACCGGGTCTTCACCGGCATTGCCGCAGCCGGTCCCGGCGGGGCGTTTGCGGCGCGTGTGGTCGAGACCCGGGTGAAGTTCAAACGCCTGTCGCAGCCGGAGATCGATGCCTACATCGCCTCGGGCGAGTGGCACGGAAAGGCCGGCGGCTATGGTATCCAGGGCCGGGCCGGGTGTTTTGTGGTGAATCTGATCGGCTCCTTCACCGGCGTGGTGGGGCTGCCGCTCTACGAGACGAGCAATCTGCTGGCCGGTCTGGGATATCCGGTGACCGAGCGCATGGGCGAAAGGCCGACCAAATGAGCCGCCGCATCCTGATCGAGGAAAATATCGGCGAGACCCGCGCTGCCGTTGTCGACAATGGCCGCGTGGTCGAGCTGTGGCTGGACCGCTGGAGCGAGGCCGGTCAGCGCGTCGTCGAGGGCGAGATCTATCGCGGCCGCGTGCGCCGGGTCGAACCGGCACTGAATGCAGCCTTTGTCGATCTCGGCGTGGGGCCGGAAGGCTTCCTGCCCTTCGGCAAGGCCGGCCGGCCCAAGGGTTTCCATGAAGGCGCCGCCATCGGTGTGCGCATTGCCCGCGAAGCCTATGCCGAAAAAGGGCCCAATCTCGCCCTGGCCGAGGCCGGGGAGGGCGATGCGCCCGAATGCGTCCAGCCCGCCCCGATCCTGGCCCAGCGCCTGGTGAAGGCCTATGGCGAGGCCGAGGCCGTGTGGGCCGACGAGACGGATATCGATCTGGATGATGAGTTCGAGGCGGCGCTGAATCCGCTCGCACCCATTCCCGGTGGCGGCTCGCTCTATATCGAGACCACGCGGGCGATGACGACGATCGATGTCGATGCCGACGGCCGCAAGGGCCAGGGCTCGCCGGCCCAGCTGGCGGTGGCGCTGAACACGTCGGCCGCCAAGGAAGCCGCCCGCCAGGTGCGTCTGCGCGGCCTGGGCGGCATCATCGCCATCGATTTTGTGCACATGCGCACCCAGCCTGACCGCAAGGTCGTGGAGCAGGCGATGCGCGGTGCGTTCAAGCGCGACCGGGCCAGGGTGGATGTGGCGCCGTTGTCGCAGTTCGGTGTCGGCGAGCTGGCGCGCCAGCGCCGCGGCCGCTCGCTGCGCGAACAGATGTGCGATACCGACGGCCGCCTGTCGGTGGAAAGCTGTGCCCTGGCGGCCTTGCGTCGCCTGCAGGCCGAGGCCATGTCCGACCGCAGCCGCAAGCAGAAGCTGGAAGTCGCGCCGGAGGTTTTCGCCTGGCTCGATGCCGATACGATCGGCTGGCGCGAGGCGCTGACCGGCCGGATCGGGCCGCGCTTCGAACTGGTGGCCGCCGACGGTCTGGGGCGCGAGGATGCGCGCGTCAGCCGCGCCTGACCGTGTGCGCAAGCACCGAACCGAGGACGACATGATGAAATGTCCCATCTGCCGCAAGCCGGCCGACCCCGAATTCAAGCCCTTCTGCTCCAGGCGCTGTGCAGATCTGGATCTGGGCAAGTGGATGAATGACAGCTACGCCATTCCCGGCGAACCGGCCGATGTGGCCGAGGAAAACCCGCCGTCCGGGGAAGACCGCTAGGTGTGATTTCTCATGAGGTTGTTCATCCGGGCTGAAGCCCTGAAGCTGGTTGTTGCGAAACGATCAGCCATCGAGGAGAGCCCGGATGAACG